>JAYVQC010000135.1:0-64157 GCA_043757045.1 Akkermansia sp.
ACGCGGACTCGGCGGTCCGCGCTCCGGCCATTTGGGCAGCACGCCTGCCAGTGACGCCCGCATGGCTCGGCTCGATGCGGCTTCATGGTTCAACAGGCCGAGCGATGCTCGGCGCTCCGTTCCCCGTCGTCCGCGCCGACAACGCCGCCACGATCTGTTCCACCGATGCGCCGAGTTTTTCCGTCGCACTATTTTCGTTGGCGATGATCAGCGGGCACGCGCCGAACTTTGCCGACACTTCGGAGAAGGTGCTGAAGTGCGTGCCGATGACGGCGGCGGTGCGGCTCAGGAGGAGAAAATCCATCATCGCTTCGTGCATCGCCTGCCGGTGCCGCAGCAGCGACGTCTTCGGGCGCAGGAGAATGCGCTCGCCAAAAAGCCCGCGCAAATGCTCCTCGGTCGGCGGATGATCGGTGGCGAGAAAGAAATGCACATCCGGCGCAGCCTCCAGCACGGCGCGCATGATGGCGAGAAAGTGCGCGTCCTCCGAGCGCCGGTATTCGTCAATGAACTCGCGCGTTGGATCACCGCGCCGCATGTGAACGCCGACGGTTCGTGCTGGCAGCCCAAACTCGTCCACGAGTTTCTTGAATTCAGCGCAGGGCGTCAGCGTGCGGAGGTGGCGCACGATTTCCTCGTCGAACTTCCAGTTTCGTTTCTCGCCCGCAAATTGCGATGCGACCCAGCCCTTCACGATCACGACCTCCGTGTCGGGATCGCCCTCGGGATCGAGGTCGGTGTAGAGCGGGCCGCGCTGCCGCCAGGTGTTGTACACTTTCACCGTGCGATCACTGCGCAGGAGAAAGTTCAAGTCTTCGGCATCCACCATGTCGAAATGGTTCTCGAACAGCGCGTCGAACGGGCTGCCGAGTTGATCGTTGTCGGGCCAGTGAAGCAGGAGACGCCGGTTCGTCCGTTCCGCCACGCGCAGGCAGCCGGCCAGCAGGAGCAGGCGATTGCCGAGACCGCTGGAGGAAGCGGCGAACAGATAGCGTTCACCCGGCAGTCTCGGCGTGCGGGTGCGCGGCAAGGGCGCGGCCTCATCGGCGAGATGATAGAGCGCGCTCCACACCTCCGGGATTTGCAGGGTGAAAACTTTCCGACCATCCGCCAGGCGCTCGCGCCAGTCAGGCGTGCGCGCGTCGAGGGCCGCGCGGGCGCTCTCCGCCAGACGCGCGACATCGGCGGTCTGCACTTCGCCGCTGTTGCCGGTAGTGGGACAGCCGCCCCCGGCTGTCGCCAGTCTTGCGGGCGCCTCGCCCGCAGTTCGACAGGCGGTGGCGCCTGTCGGACTCGTGACCGGCGAGGGCGCCGGTCCCACTGCACTGCGGGATTCCACCACGGCGCGCAAGCTGCCGCAGAAGCGCTCGATGACGGCGCCGTACTTCGTCGCGTGCAGGCGCAAGCCCAGCGTCAACACCAGCCAGTAGGCGTGGCCGTTCGCGATGGCGAGGTCGAGCGTCTGCGACTGCCACGCGCTCCACTTCTCCGCATCGCCCCAGAGCAGCCGCGCTTGCGCGAGCTTGGCCAGTTCGAGCACGCCGTGCATGCCGTACTGCGCCGGCTCGGCGGCGATGGCGTTGAACACATCGAAATCGCCGCACTCGATCTCCACGCGCGGCTCGACCTTCGTGACGAAAAATTCATGCACCGGCCCGCGATAGACGCAGAGGACGTCGTAGTCGCTGCGCGCCGTGGCGCGGCCCGAGGCGCGCGAGCCGTGGAGCACGATGAACTCAGGCCGGGGCGAAAGCAGCGCGTGCATCCGCTTCTCCGCCACGCCCGCCGCCCATTCCTCAAGCTCCTGCGGGTCGAGCGGAATGCCCGCCGCGGCGAGCTGGGTGAAGGGCTGGACGTGAATGTCCTTTTCGAGCACCGGCTCCTGTTCGACCTGCGGCGTGAAGTCGGAACAGCGCAGCACCGTGCGGCAGAAGCGGTGGACATCCACGGCGATGGACGAGGAGAAATATTTTTCGTAGTTCACCCGGTGCTCGTCGGATTTGTAGGGCGACACGGGATGATCGATATGCAGCAACGGCTCGGCCCTGGAAAACAAATTCAACACGCGCAACCGCCGAATGGCGCGCAGGGCAAAATCCGTGTCCTCGAAGCCCCAGCCCTGGAAGCTGCTGTCGAAACCGGCGAGCGACGCGAACGCCTCGCGATGGATGATCATGAAGCAGCCCGGAAAACAGAACAGCATGGGCAGGTCCGGCGTGCCTTCGTGCAGTGGATCATAAACGAGCGGGTCGCCGTTCACGCCGTGCTCGCGCCAGCGGCCAATCGCCGCCGCCAGCGACGGCGGGTCGTAGAGCAGCGGGAAGCGCGCGTATTGCCGGCGCGGAAACATGGCGCACTCGAAGCCGCCGGTGAGCAGCGCCGACAGCACCACGTCCACGCAGCGCCAGTCTTTCAGCAGCATGTCGTCGTCGAGGAACAGCAGATACTCACCCGTGGCGGCGGCAGCGCCCACGTTGCGCGAGCCGCCGCGATTGTGCGGCTCCGCCTCGGCCACGGTGAGCGTCCGGTCGCCGATGACTTCCTTTAAGGTTCCCAGCAACGCGTCCTCACCACCCGAGGCGACGATGACGACCTGCTCGACCGACCGCGCGGCCTCGATGCCGGTGAGCAGATGACGCAACGAACCGCTCTTGAGATCGGAGTTGAAGAACGTAGGCACGATGACCGAGACGCGGCTGGTGCGATGCACCGTGCCGTCCGCGCGCAACTCCGGCTGGAGTTTTTTCAACTGCTCCAGTTCCTCCAACGACACGGATTCGCGGCGACGGATTCGGTTCAATATGACTCGGCTGTCCATGATGTGATGGGGTTGTGAAAAAAGTCAGGGATGTTGCGTCGCGACCCATTGCACCCAGGCGTCCCACTGCTGGCTCCAGCGCGCGAGCGCGGCAGCCTTGTCGTCTGGTTCGAGCGCGGAAAAGTTCAACGAGTTCGCCGCGAGCTGTTTCAATTCATCCAGGCCCAGACCCCAGGCGTAATACGCCTCCCAAAAATCATAGCTCAATCCGGTGTTGCCGAAGATGGCCGGATCGTCCGAGCCAAGCACGCACTGGACGCCGCGGTTCATGTAGCCGAGCGCGGGATGAATGCGGAGGTCGTGCAGCAGGCGGAGCAACTGGTTGCTGATGGGGCAAATTTCCAGGGCCACCGCGTTCGTCCTCATCATCGCTTCGAGGATGGGAAACTGAAACAGATTGAAGCCGTGCCCCACGCGCTTGGTGCCGAGCAGCATGGCGTCCACAAGATTGTCATCGCCCGGCCAGGCCGTTTCGCCGTCGTGAAAGTAAAACTTAATCAGCGAGTTCGTCTGGAACGCGAGGCCGCGCAGGTGTGGCACCTCCGCGCTCGTGAGGCGGCCACCGTCCTCGTCACCCACGAAGTCGCAGCCCGCCACCAAATCCTCCTTCGGAAAATAACTGCGATACTCGCGCGTCTTGCGAAGGACCGTGGGCGCGTCGCTGGTCATGCTGCCGCGCAGCCCGGTCGTGATCATTCGGATGGTGAAGTTCGTGTCGAACCGTGCGCGGATGAAATCCCTCGCGTCGAGATATTCCTGGAGCGTGTCGCGCTCGTTGTAGTTCGTGTTCAACAAACCTTGCGCGGTGTAATCAAACATCGTCGCGACCGGCGTCACCACCCGGAGTTCCACATGGCCGATGCCATCCTCGTGAAGCGCTTGGAAGGCGTCGCGCAAGTAATCGCGCATCGCCGGCCGGTAGCGCATCAGGTCCGGGAGCAGCGTCCACCACGCCCCGAACGCGCTCCAGATGTCCGCGTGAGGATCGTTGTGGTCGAGCATGTAGCGATGGCGCAACTCGTCCGTCAGGTCGAGGCCCTGCCCACGCAGCCGCGCCTCCAGAGTCGCAAACGGAAAGTAGCCGTTCAGGCCGCCGTCGTGGCCCGGCGGCGCGTTCGTGAACAGCAACTGACCGGGACTGCGGTTGTTCGCGTTCGTGCCCCACCAGATGTAGCAGTCCGCGCGGCGCGCGAGATTGGTGATGACAAACTCGCACCGGCCCGAGGTTGATTCATGGACGTGCAACAACCCGCCCTTGGGCATGCGCCGGAAAATGGGGAACAGCCGCGAGCCTTCGATGTTGGTCCGGGCCTGGAAGAACATTTGCGACGGAGGAAAAGTTCCCGTGGCGACGAAGCGCGCGGTTTCGTTCGAGCGCACCTGGCTCAGAAAATTATCCACGTTCGTCTCCGTCGCGCTCAACTGGAGCGCCGAGGAAAAACTGCGCGCCTGAATCTCCCCCATCAGCTTGGCCCGCCGCAGGGCGTAGGCGTTCGTGGAGCGCAGGTAAAGCAGGTCGGGCGACCGAACTTCTTTTTCCCGTTCGGCGGTTTTTTGCCTCTCAGCCCGCAGCCGTTCCGAACTGGAACCAAAAAAGAACGACACCACCACCAGCAACGCGAGCACCGAGAGCCACACCATCGTGCCGCCTGTCGTACGTGAGGGTTTGTTCATTCTGACCCGGCCGACCGGAGCGGCGTGGGACGGCGAAGAATGCGCAAAGACCCGGCGTTACGAAAAGCAAAAAGCAGGAACGACCGTCCGTAAAACGCTTGGCCTCCGGGCCGGGGTCGCTATGCTCACGGCCATGAAAACTCCACCCGCCCGCGCGCCGCGAAAGTCGTCTTCGTCCGCCCGCTCCGTGCCCAGCACCGCGCCGGGATCGAAGATTCATCCCGTCATCATCTATCCTTATCGTCAGCCGGCTGGCTACGCGGACTTGAAGGAGTTGTACCAACTCATCGCGCGGCTGGATGCGGAGAAGGAAACGTACGCGCGCCCCATCACCGTCATTGATCGCAAGACCACGGCGGCGATGGAAGGCGACCGGGCCTTCCAGGAATTTCGCAAGAGCACCGTGGCGAAGCACTCGGACATCCTCGATGTGTATTGCGTGGACACCTGCCAGATGTGGTACTCGGGACTGGGCCACGCGCATGATCGCGGCACGGAGGGCGATGTCTATTGGCTCATTCCCGGTGATTTCAATTATGGCACCACCACGGGCAAGGAAGTGTTGAGCCGGCTGCACGACCTGCCGGAAATTTGCGCCGAACTGGAGCAGGACATCTGCATCGGCGAGATCGCCACCGACCACAACAACTCGAAGCAGCTCATCGACACCTACGGCACCTTCGCGCTGCTCTACAACTGGTTTCCCAAGGAGGCGCGCGAGATTCGCGGCTACACGGAACGGCCACGCTCCGAGTTCTTTGCCGTGCGCCACGGCTTCCTGAACGACGCGCTCAAGCAGCGCTGGTACGGCTACGAGCAGACGATGGTGATGCTGCTGCAGGCCGTGTTCGCGAAGAAACACATCGCGCAATTTTTTGTCGGCCATGTTTCCGACCTGGCGGAAGGTGGCGAGTCGCTCCCCTCCATCATGCAACAGGTCGAACGCACCGAGCGCGTGCTGAAAACGCTCTGGCGCGAGCGGCACGGTGCCACCACCGACTGGCTCGACCAGTACGGCGCGCTGGAGAAACAGTCCGAGCACCTGCGCCACTCCGCGATGGCCACGCTGCGGAACGTGCTGGGCTGAACGACGCCCGATCAATTTTTTCGGGATAACTTTTTTATGCTCAAGCCTTACACGAAGCCGATGCGCTCGATGAATTTTATCTGCGTCGCGCCCACCGCCCAGTCCGTGACGCTCGTCGGTGATTTCAACCAGTGGAATCCGCATACCCACTCGTTCAAGCAGCAGACGGATGGCGGCTGGCTGATCACGGTGGAGTTGAAACACGGCCATCACCGCTACGCCTTCATGGTGGACGGCGTGCTCACGCTCGACCCGCGCGCCCAGGGCATCACGCGGAATGATTTGAACGTGCGGGTGTCGTTGATTCCGGTGAGCTAGGGCGCGACGGACGCAGCGCGCCGGGTGCGATTAGAAGTGGCGGGCACGCCAGCAGGAGCGCGGGCGTCTCGCCCGCCGGGGCGTGCCGAAGGTTTTCCACCGCCCCCCGCGGTCTGGGCGAAATTGCCTCCGGTTCCATTCAGCCGGGCGGGACGCCCGCGCTCCTGACCGCCACTTCGAATCACACCGCAGCGCGCCCGCACAGTTGCATTTGTTTTTTGCCCCGGCATACTCCCGCGCACTAAATATGATGATGCGTTTTCTCTTCGGTTCCGCGCTGTTCGCCGCCTGCTCCACGCTGGTCTGGGATGCCGCGGCCGATCCCATTCTGCCGTATTCGCAACCCGTCTCCGTGCAGCTCACCAACGACCTGAACGACGGCAGCCCGGACGCAAAGACGCTGGAGAAGGCACTCAAGGCGTATCACAAGACTTCCAAAAACCTGCGCGGCGACACGACCATTCTCCGCAACTTGAACAACCTGCTGGACGAGGTTTCCGGCTACGCGCCGCTGCTCGCGGACGCCGCTTCCGGTTACCAGGCGGATTTCCAACTGCGCCGCGACGAGATCACTGCGCAATTGATCCCCGCCCCGATCAGCGCGAACAAAACCGCCGCGCGCACCGCGCTCACGCGCGTGAACAACTCGCTCTCGAACGCCGTCCTCGCCGCCACCACCGCGAAGCGCATCCAGCATCTCCAGTCCGCCGCGCAACGCCTCGCCACGGCGAGCAACAATGTGCAGCGCGCATTGCGGACCAGGCCGGGCCTGAGCCAGATGGCGGCGCGCATCGGCAAGCTTTCGTTCAACGCCACCAAAGGCGAGGTCGTGGGCGGCGGGAATTTTTACAACAACGTCGGCGGCACCATTGGCGAGTTCAGCGAGGACGGCGTGTTGAGCGTGAGCGCGGTGGACTCGGGGGCGGTGACGCGCGGCCTGCACTTGCATCTCACCGGCGTGAGCAGTGCGTTTCCCGCGACCTACGCCCTGGGCGTGGGCGACAATCGCGGCTTTTATGACGCGACGGATCTGCGTCGCAAAGAGGAGTATCACTTCCAGGTTCATCCCGGGCTGACGGACGAAGTGGTCACGAATTCCTCGGTGACCATCGAATACATCGGGACCAATTCGCTCTTCCTCAGCGACACGAGCAGCATCCCGGTCAGCGGCTACATCCTGGGCCGCTTTGCCTTTGTCGGCACGAACGTCTCGCAGTTGAACACAGACACGAACCGCTCGCACGTCACGGTCAGCGCGGGCGAGTTTCAACTGAACTTCGACATCGCGCCCCCCAGCACGAACACGCCCGCCACGTCCCCGCGCTAAGAGGCGGTCGGAAAAGGGTGGAACGGGCGACCAGCCCGTTCCGCTGGGCAACCTGCCCAGCGGAAGAGGAGCGAGCCTCCTTTGGCTGAGGTCATGCTCGTCTGCCTCGCGCCGCCCTCATCCTTCCACCAGGCCAGTGGCCTATCCCACCCAAGCTGAATTTCACACCGACACTAAATAAATCCCCTCGCCGCCGCGTCTGGTTTCAGCAACAAACAGCTATGCCTATGACCGGACCCTACGTTTCCACCGGGCGCGCGCTTTCGCGGCGCAAGTTTCTGCGCGGCGCGGGCATTCTCCTCTCGCTCCCGCTGCTCGACGCCATGACGCCCGCCTTCGCCGCCGTGCGCAAGGTCGCCAGTGCCGCCGCCACGCCCGGCGGCAAGCCGCGCCGCATGTTTGGCATCTGCAACAACCTCGGTTTGTTGCCCGATCAATTTTTCCCCACCGGCACCGGGCGTGACTACACGCTCTCGCCGTATCTGGAAAATCTGAAGGCGCACCGCGACAACTTCACCGTCTTCAGCGGCGTGTCGCATCCCGACGTGGACGGCGGGCATCCGGCGGACAACTGCTTCCTCACCGCCGCGCCGCATCCGGGCAGTGCGGGGTTCAAGAACACCATCTCGCTCGACCAATACATTGGCGAACGCATCGGGCATCTCACGCGGTTCCCCACGCTCACGCTCGGCGTGAACATTCAACAGGGTCTTCGCAGCCTGTCGTGGACGGGTTCCGGCGTGCTCATTCCCTGCGAGGAAAAGGCGGCGGATGTTTTCGCGAGAATGTTTCTCCAAGGGACGAAGGCTGAGACCGAGGCGCAAGTTCGCAAACTCGAAACCGGCCAGAGCATCCTCGACGCCGTGGCCGGGCAGGCGAAAGATTTGCAGCGCCATGTCGGCGCGCGCGATCGCGACCGCCTCGACCAATACTTTACCAGCGTCCGCGATCTGGAGCAGCGCATGAAGATGTCCCGCGAATGGGAGCGCCAGCCCAAGCCGAAAACCACCGCCTCCGTCCCTCTCGATCCCGCCAGCCCGAAAGCCTACATGGACAAGGTGAAGCTCATGTATGACATGGTGCGCCTCGCCTTCGAGACCGACTCCACGCGCTCCGTGTCCCTGATGCTCGACAGCGTGAACTCGCCCGCCCTCGAGTTTGGCGAAGTGAAAACCAGCGACGGCTACCACAACCTCTCGCACCACGGAAAATCGAAGGAGAAGCTCGGCCAGTTGAAGACCATTGACGAATGGCACATGAAGCTCCTCGCCGAACTCTTCACCGACCTCCAGAACATCCGCGAGGACGGCGAACCGCTGCTCGACCGCACGATGATTCTCTACGGCTCGAACCTCGGCAACGCCAACACCCACGTCACTACCAACATGCCGACCATCTTCGCCGGCGGCGGTTTCCGGCACGGCCAGCACCTCGCCTTCGACACGCAGCACAACTACCCGCTGCCGAACCTCTTCGTCTCCATGCTCCAACGCATGGGCCTGGAGACCGACAAATTCGCCTCCGCCACCGGGACGATGCGCGGGCTGGAGATGGTGTGAGGACAAGTAGTTATGGGTAAATTGGGTGTTAGACTGCTCGGTTAGCCCTCGAATGGATGCAAATATGCCGAAGAAGAAACAAACTGTTACTTCGCTTCGTCAACGGGCACTTGAAAAAGAGAACCTTCGTCTTTTGCGGAAGATTGCGACGCTAGAGGCCAAGCTTGTCTCAGCGCGAAATGAACTACTGCTTCGTCCGCCGTACGAGGAACGACGTCCCGCGATTTCGATTGAGGCTTTCAATAAGGCATTCACTAAATTGACGCCCCCTTGAAAACGCTGAAGTCCAAATGAAAGCCCAGTTACCTTGCGCTGCTTTGGGTCATTGAGGTTGCCAAAGTTGATGATTCCAGCTCCCAATTTTATCGCAGGCGTTCTCATTGGCATTGGAAACACCTCGTGGCTTGGCGTCATCATCGCGTGCTTTATCTGGCCATTTGTGTTTTGTGGCTACGTTTCCATTCTCGACTCGGCACGAAAGACCGCGACGGTCGAGCACATGCGGACTCATTCACACCGGCTGTTTTGCGGTTCCCCGACTCTGACGTTTTACGCCATTGAGTTCTGCACGGCGTTAATGACGGCGCTCGTTGTTGGTAGCTTGTCGCACCTCATCAAGAACTGGATTACATGACTGACGAGAACTCCCCCGCCATTTCCATCCGCCGCGCGCGTCACGAGCCGGTCGAGGCGGAGGCGTTGGCGGACGTGCTGATGGACTGAGGCACCGCTGGCCTTTCGTCCCGAAGGGACAACCGGAAATTAGCCAGACACGAAGTGTCTGGAACCGCGCCCCCAATTGAATCTTGTCCTGAAGGGACCACGGAATTCTTCCACGCCCTCCGCCGTCCCTTCAGGACGGAAAACCGTCCGCCGCCCCCACCAGCCACTTCGTAGCTGGCTAATTTCCGAGGCCGCTTCGCGGCTCAACGGCCCGGCGGAACCAAAGCGCATCAAACGCCGACACCGCTGAAATCCGCACAGCATTTGGACTGCGGTGGCAGAGCGATAGCGGCGACACCGCTTTCGAGCGTGCGGAAAAGTTCCAAAGGGATGAAGCCTCACGCCAAGTCCGCGAAGGACGCGCAGGGGAAAAGGAGTTCTGACCTTTGCGCCCTTCGCGGACTTGGCGTGAGGCACATCTTCGCCCGGTCGAAAGCGCCGTCGCCGCTCCGCTCTGCCGGCGCAGTCCAAATGGTGCCCGCAAGATTCGCGCGCGGCACACGCGGCCGAACAATTTCGTGTTTCAACTCCAGCCATTCTGCTTTCTTCACGCCCATGAATCCTCTCGCCATTTCCATTCGCCGCGCGCGTCACGAGCCGGTCGAGGCTGAGGCGTTGGCGGACGTGCTGATGGATTGCGTGGCGGGCGGCGCGTCCATCGGGTTCATGCAGCCGTTGTCGCGCGGAAAGGCCGTGGCGTTTTGGGAAGGCGTGCTGGCGAGCGCCGCGCGCGGTGAACGCATCGTGCTGGTGGCCGAGGACGCGGCGTCCGGCCTCGTCGGCACCGTGCAACTCCTCCTGACCATGCCCGACAACCAGCCCCACCGTGCCGACGTGGCCAAGATGCAGGTGCATCGCCGCGCCCGCCGTCGCGGCGTCGGGGCCGCGTTGATGCGTGCCATCGAGACCGAAGCGCGTCGCGCGGGCCGCACGCTCCTCGTGCTCGACACCGTGACCGGCAGCGACGCCGAACGTTTATATTCCAGCCTCGGCTGGCAGCGCTGCGGCGTGATTCCCAACTACGCCCTCTGGCCGCAAGGCGGCCTGTGCAGCACCACGGTCTTCTACCGCGAACTGCCGCCCCAACCAGCCACTTCGTAACTGGCTAATTTCCGCGCCGCTTCGCGGCCTGTCCCAGCGCGGCGAATGTGGCGTCAGCCATCCTGGCTGACGGTGAGCCGTGGCTTCCAGCCCGGCGGAACGAGGCGTGGAAGTGAGAAGCCCGCAATTATTTCAAACCGCCTCACCATGTCCGGCATTTTTCCGGGCGGCTGGAAGCCGGCCCTCACTGGCAGGCAGGATGCCTGCCGCCACATTTTTCGTCACGCCACGGCGCGGGCCTTGTTGATCTCCCGGAACAACCACGCCCGTGCGTAGGCCCAGTGGCGTTTCGCCGTCGGCCCGGAAAGGCCCAGCACGGCGGCGGCTTCGTCGGTGGTGAGTCCGGCGAAGTATTTCAGCTTCACTAATTCCGCCTTCGTCACGTCGTGCGCGGTCAGTTTTTCCAGCGCGTCATGGACGGCCAGCAATTCCTCGTCGTCGCCCGGCGCGGCAATGGAAATCTCCTCCAACGGCACCGCCTCCAGCCCGCCGCCGTGTCGCACCGCGCGCCGCTTGCGTGCGTGATCGATGAGGATGCGACGCATGGCTTCGGCGGCGGCGGCAAAATACTGCGCGCGATTCGCCCACGGACGCGCCTTGTCGCCGCCGAGCTTCAGGTAGGCTTCATGCACGAGCGCCGTGGCCTGCAAGGTGTGGCCCGGCGACTCGCCCGCCATGCGCGCGCGGGCCAGCTTCCGCAACTCCTCATAAACCAGCGGCAGCAACTCCGCCGAGGCGCGGCCGCCATCCGCGCGATTCAGAATTTGCGTCAGGTCGTTCATCTTCGCTTCCAGCGCGGCCGTCCGGCCCGCTCACACCAACGGCAGCAATTTCGACAGCACCAACACCTGCACCAAGCCCATCACCGACGTCACGGTCAGCATGACCGTCCAGCTTTTCAGCGTCTCTTTTTCCGTCATGCCGCTCAGGCGGTTCACGACCCAGAAGCCGCTGTCGTTCATCCACGAGCAGCAGAACGCGCCGAAGCCGATGGCCAGAAAGAGATACATCGGATGATACCCGAGCTTGCCGCCCATGACCGCGAGCACCTGACTCGCCGGCACGTCAGCGCCCGGATTGATCATGTCCCATAGGATGGCCGAGGTCGTGAGCATGGCCACGGTGGCCGAGCCTTGCGCGATGCGGATGACGGCGGCGGTGAGCCAGGACAGCAGCAACAAGTTGAGCGAATAGGTTTTCGCCACCGCGCCAATCGCATCGCCCACGCCCGCGTGCCGCAACATGCCGCCAAACGCGCCGCCCGCCGCGGTGATGAGAATGATCACGCCCGCCGTCTCCAGCGGTGGTCCGAGCAACTCGCCGATTTTCGTGAACGTGAACTGCCGCTGCCGCGCCAGCACCCAGAGCGCGAGGATCGTCCCGATGCTCAACGCGATGTTCTTGTTGCCGATGAAGAAGGCGATCTTCGAGAGGCTGGCAAAGTTCTCTGCGCTGCCGAACCACGCTTCAACACTTGTCCCCTTCACGATTTTGAAAAACGACGCGGCGCTAATCAGCGCGATGGGCAGCAGCACCGGCAGGATGCTCCAGAAGAACGAGGGCAGCGCGCTCTCGGGCTGGCTGGAGATTCCTTTCAGTTCCTCCAGCGTGGTGCCGGGCGTTTCCCGCAGCGGAATTTCCGTCCGGTTGTTCAACCAGCGCGCGATGAAGAACCCAAAGATGCACGGCAAAATTCCCGCCGTGATCCCGACCAGCAACGACAACCCGGGGTCCACGCGCAAGTTGTCCACCATCGCGAGCGGTCCGGGATGCGGCACGGTCAGCGAGTGCGTGACCACGCCGCCCATGCAGATGCACATCAGGTAGAGCATGTAGTCACGCCCGGTTCTTAAGCGCAGCGCCTTGGCCAGCGGCACCATGAGCATGAACATGGTGTCGAAAAAGATCGGGATCGAAAGAACGTAGGTGCTGGCGAGCAGCGCGAGTCCGGCCCGCTTCTCGCCGAACGCCGCGAGGAAGCGCCGCACCACCTTGTCCGCCGCGCCACTTTCCATGAGGCACAGGCCGATGATGGACGCGAGTCCGATGGAGATGGCAATGGAGCCGGCGGCCTTGCCGAATTCGATGGAGGACAATTCCACCGCCGCGACCCATGAATTAATTTTGGCATCCTCGCGCAGCGCGCCGGAGATGCTGTTGATGGCGTCGGGCTTGAATTCAAAGGTCAGAAATCCCGCCGTGAAGGCCGCGATGATGAGCGCGAGGAAGGCGTGCATCTTCAGCTTGGTGATCAGGAAAATGATCAGGGCGACGGAGATGATGAGGACGACGAATGGCCACCATGAAGGCGCGGCTGTGGCTGCGGCGAATAGTTGCATAATGTGCGAGGCGTTAGTGCCGCAGAACTCGCGCGCAGGGTCAAGGCGCGGTTTGCAGAAGGCCTGATTTTAACCCGCAGCCTTGTTCACCGAACGAGGGCGCAGGAACCTGTCGACCGCGCGCGCTCCCGGCGGCTTGCGAAAGGTTTCCGGTGGTTTGCGTTACTTGCGGCGGCGGAACAAGGCGAGAACACCCACACCGAGGAGACCCAGAGCGATGCTCGACGGCTCTGGAATGAATTGATGAATCTTAACTTCAAAGGCACCCACCTGGCCTGCTCCCGTACCATACAAATTCGGCGTAGGAGTGCCTCCAATTGCTGGAGTCACAGTGCCAATCGCCGAGGAACCTAACCAAACATCAGGAACAGTAAACCCGCTGTTCCAAATGCTCTGAGCCTCTGCAAAAGTATTGTAGGCCAAGGACCAAGCACGAATCTGGAACGAGATCGGTGTCCCGGCATTGCCCTGAATCTCAAGGTTGTTTCCTCCGTTAAACTGGCCTGCGAATGGACTAGCTTGATTGGTGGCCCAGGCCGGCCCACCACCAATGTTGTTCATCGCCAATGTCAGGTTGTTTGGGTTCAACTCGCCCGCCGCGCCAATGAACAGCCCAATCCGCAAGGGCGTGATGGAACGGTTAGCCGGCCCTATGCCGCCACCTTAAAAAACTTGATTCGTCTGAATCCCAAAACCGGCGTTGGCAAAGTTGACGCGGCCCTGAGCGAAGGCCACCAGAGGCAGGAGCAAAACGGCAGCGAGCAAGAGGAGCTTTTTCATGGGGATGTTTTGTTTTGTGTATTTCGAATGTTTGTCTGCATTTGAACCATGGTGCGGGTGGATTGCGTTACTTGCGACGGCGTAAGAACGCGAGGACACCCACGCCGAGGAGACCGAGGGCGATGCTCGAAGGTTCCGGAATGGAATCATAGCTTTGATAAACTTGAAAGGCACCCACTTGGCCTGCTCCCGTGCCAAACAAATTTGGGATAGGAGTGATGCCAAGCGTAGGGGTCACAGTGCCAATCGCCGAGGCACCTCTCCAAGCAGCCGGATCGATAAGAGCCTCTTCATAAGTCGTGTAGGCAAGAGACCAGGCGCGAATCTGAAACGAAATCGGGGTCCAAGCATTACCTTGAATCTGAAAGTTACTTCCTCCGTTAAACAGACCGGCGAACGGACTGGGCTGATTGGTAGCCCAAGCCGGGCTTCCCCCCACGTTGTTCATCGCCAATGTTAGATTCTGAGGGTTCACCTCGCCAGCCGGGCCAATGAACAGACCGATCCGCAAAGGAGTCGCTGAAAAATTAGCCGGCCCCACGGACAGATTCGTCTGAATCGCATAAAGAGCGTTGGCGAAGTTGACGCGGCCCTGGGCGAAGGCCGCCAAAGGCAGGAGCAAAACCGCAGCGAACAAGAAGAGCTTTTTCATGAGGATGTCTGGTTCAAAATGTTTTCCGTGGATTGCCAATCTGAAACTTTATTTAACCAAATGAACTCCGACCGTCGAGAGCCTTTTTTCCCTTCGCCGGGGGCGTGATGTGAGGCCGGCGCACTCCACAACCAGCACGCACAGTGGGCACGAGTCTCCAACTGCGCTCGTCGCAGGTGAGAAATCTTCCCAGCCGCCCGCCCGCTCGGCACAATTCCGGACACCTTTCACATGAGACGACTATTTTTTGCCGCCTTGCTCCTGCTCGCGGTCTTGCTCACTTGGACGAGCTGCACGCTCAGACCGCACGGCGATTCTGAAATGACCGAGACTGTCGGTCGCCACGTCACAAACCGCATTGTCACGCCGGTCAACCAAGTGCTCACGCCGCAGGGCCGGCAGATCGAGTTGCCGAAGATGCGGCCGCAAGGGCTGGCGCTCAGTCCCGATGGCCGCTGGCTCGCGGTGTCGGGCAAGACCAGCGAACTGGTGATGGTTGATCCGCAGACGGGGAAAATTCTTCAGCATGTGAACCTGCCGTCGGCGCAGGATCAGGAGCCGGAGCCGGACGTGGTGTCGCCGAACATCTTGGAGCCGGACAAGAAGGGGCAGTTGAGTTTCACCGGCCTGATTTTTTCGCCGGACGGCCAGCGCATCTACCTCGCGAACGTGAATGGCGACGTGAAGGTGTTCGACGTGGGCGCGGACGGGAAAGTGACGGGCGCGTTCTCCATTCCCCTGCCCCGCGCCACCGCGCCGAGGCGCACGAATGAGATTCCCGCCGGGCTGGCCTTGTCGCGCGATGGTCGGCGGCTCTACGTGGCGTTGAATCTTTCCAACCGGCTTGGCGAGTTCGACGCGGCGAATGGAAAACTGTTACGCCAGTGGGACGTGGGCGTCGCGCCCTACGATGTCGTGCTCGTGAGCGACAAAGCCTACGTGAGCAACTGGGGCGGACGCAGACCGGGTGCGGGCGATCTCACGGGGCCGGCGGGGCGCGGGACGACGGTGCGCGTCGATCCGGTGCGGTTTATCGCGAACGAGGGTTCGGTGAGTGTGATTGATTTGAGGCCGGCCCGATTGAATGAACGCCCTCCCTCACCCCGGCCCTCTCCCCCGGGGAGAGGGAGAACGGCAGCCAGCGTCTCGACCAATGAAGCCGCAGCTCATGGGGAAGCGGCGGCGAAGATTCTCCCTCTCCCTGAGGGAGAGGGCCGGGGTGAGGGGGAACGCAGCTTGAAGCCCACGGTGGAAATTCTCACCGGCCTGCACGCCTCCGCGCTCGCTGTTCATCCCAGCGGCCGATGGGTCGTTTGCGCGAACGCGGCGAGTGACAACCTCAGTGTCATTGACACGCGCACCGACACGGTCGTGGAAACAATTTGGACCAAGCAAAGTCCGACCGACCTGTTCGGCGCGTCGCCGAACGCGCTGGTCTTCGACAAGAAAGGGAAGCGGCTCTACGTCGCGAACGGAACGCAAAACGCCGTGGCCGTCATTGACTTCGATCCGGGCAAATCCAAGTTGCTCGGGCTGATTCCCGTCGGCTGGTTTCCGGGTGCCATCGCGTTCGATGCGAAACGGGATCAACTTTGCGTGGCGAACATCAAAGGCATCACGCCCGAGAAGCGGAACGTCAAAGGCACCACCGGGCGCGGCTTCAACTCACACCAGTATCACGGCTCGCTCTCGTTAGTGCCGGTGCCGGGCAAACGTGCGTTGGAAAAACTTTCCGTCGTGGTCTGGAAAAATTACCGCCGCGAGCGATTGGAAGCAGCCAAACTGCCGCCGCGTCCCAACCAGCCCGCGCGCCCGGTGCCGGAACGCATCGGCGAGCCGAGCGTGTTCAAGCACGTCGTGTACATCATCAAGGAGAACCGCACGTACGATCAGGTGCTGGGCGATGACCCGCGCGGCAACGGCGATCCCTCGCTCTGCATCTTCGGCGAGCGCATCACACCCAATCAGCACAAGATGGTGCGCGACTTCGTGCTGCTCGATAACACCTACTGCAACGGCATCCTGAGCGCGGACGGTCATCAGTGGTCCACCACCGGTTTCGCCACCGACTACATGGAGAAATCGTTCGCCGGTTTCCCGCGCAGTTATCCCGACGGCATGGGCGAAGACGAGGCCGACGCGCTCGCGTATTCGCCGGCAGGTTTCATCTGGGACAATGCGCTCAAGCACGGCCAGACGCTGCGCAACTACGGCGAGTTCGCCGAGCCGAAGGTGACGTGGCGCAGCGGCAAAAAGGGCACGCCGGATTTCCTCTCCTGCTACCGGACGTGGACGGGCGAGAGCAATCTCGCGGTCTTCGCCAGCGCGCCGATGATTGAATCCATCCGCCCGCATCAACCGACCAACTACGTCGGCTGGGAGATGAATGTGCCGGACCAGTATCGCGCGGACGTCATCATCCGCGAGCTGAAGGAATACGAGGAGCGCGGGGAATTTCCGAACCTCACCATCATCTGCCTGCCGAACGATCACACCAGCGGCACGAGCAAAGGTGCGCCCACGCCGGACGCCTGTGTCGCGGACAACGACCTCGCCTTTGGCCGCATCGTCGAGGCGATCAGTCACAGCAAGTTTTGGAAGGAGACGGTCATCTTCGCCATCGAGGACGACCCGCAGGATGGTTGGGATCATGTGAGCGGCTACCGCACCACGGCGTATTGCATCAGTCCCTACACGAAGCGCGGCGCAGTGGTGAAGACGCAATACAACACGACCAGCCTGCTCCGCACGATGGAGCAAATCCTCGGGCTGCCGCCGATGAACCAGTTCGATGCCGCGGCCACGCCTATGTTCGACTGCTTCACGAACACACCCGACTTCACGCCCTTCACTGCGTTGAAGAACAACATCCCGCTCGATCAGATGAATCCCGAGCCGAAGAAAATTTCCGACGCGTTGCTACGCAAGAACGCCGTCATCTCCGCGCGCCTGAACTTCCGCCAGGTGGACGCCGCGCCCGAGGACGTGCTGAACCGCATCCTCTGGCACGCCATGAAAGGCAGCGCCGCGCCCTACCCCGCCTGGGCCGTGCGTGCGGTGGAGGATGACGATGAGGAGAAAGATTGAAGAGGCTTTCGGGACCAAACCATCGGGAAATATCTTGAAACCACGCGAGGAAGGGAGCTTCATTCCCCCCGTCTGCTGGAACTCGGTATGTCATAAAAAACTAATCACAAACTTTTGCGGCTTCGGCTGCGGCTCGACACGAAACTGGTACTTTCACTTACGAGAGCGCAAACGAGGCACGCCGCATCGGGCGTGCCCCAAAGCGTTCTCGTAAGGGCATACCAGTGCCTGTGTTGGGGCGTGAGTAGGTCACGCCCCTGCTGTTTCAGACCCAAAAGCAACCCCCGTAACTGGCGTGCCGCTGTTGACTTGAGGTCACGCCCCTGCTGTTTCAGACCCAAAAGCAACTAACCACATGAACTCAATGATTCTTCCCCGCTTCTGGTTGCCCCTGCTGTGCCTTTTTGCCTTTTGTTCTGCCGCCCGTCCGCAAGGCGTTGTTGAAAAAGCCCCGCCCCAACTGCTGGAGACCGCCCCGGCATTCGGCACATTCTTCCTGCTCGGGAACATTCCTTCGGTGCCGTATCCGTTCGATCCGTATCGTGGCACGCTGCCGGTCCATGCTTACGACGGCGTGTATTTCGTGGACAACACGACGGTGGAATTTTTCTTCGAGGGCGAAGGCGGCGGGATGATGATGTCGTCCATGAGCGGGCCGACGCCGCCCAGCTTTGGCGGCACGAACAGCAGCAGCAGCAACCTATGCTGTAACAGCCTAACCAACTTCACGGTGAACTACCTTACCACCAATAGCCTCACGCTTGGCATCGCCCAGACCACCAATCCGTGGATTGCCCTGACCATCCAGCCAACGACAACGAACGCGAGCTACGACGTGTTCGGCACCACGAACCTGGCGGAACTGGCGCTCCCCTCCCTGAGCCGGACCAACTGGACGTGGCTGACCCGCGCGCGCGGCGGCCCGACAAACTTCTCGTGGGGCCTCACCAACTGGTGCGAGCGATACTTCCAACTGGGCACGATGGAGGACGCGGACAACGACGGCCTCAGCACGGCGTACGAGCAACTCGTCGGCAAGACTTCCCCGACCAATGCCAACTCTCCCCAAGCCATTTACGAAGGCGTCATCCGCAAGCAAAGCCCGAACGGTTGGTTCAAGTTGAACGACGCCCAGTTGACCAACGCCATGGCTGGCCGGGCCTCGCTGACGAACGCGGGCGGCGGCTTCGAGAACGACGTGTTTGCCACCGCGTATGGCGCCTATTCGTTCGCCAACAGTTCGGACCGGCTGGTGCTGGGTGAAATGGACGACCCTATCGGCGGCGGGACGAATGATGCCGTCACCCAGGGTTCCTTCACGCTCCTGTTCAAAACGCTGGCCATCCGGACCACGGCCAAGCGTTATTTGCTTTCGCAAGGGACGGCCAGCGCCAATGCCCTCGCGGTGTATTTTGACGGCACGAACAGCACGGACGCATCGTTGACGGGAGCCTTGAGGGTGGGCGTCGGCCCGAACGAGCAGGCGATCCTGCTGGATACGAACCTCGTGCGCGAAGCGTGGTACTACCTGGCGGTGACCTGCGATGAAACGCGGGGCAGCAACGAGGTCCGCTGGTTTCTGGGCCAGGTCGGCAGCCCGACGCTGTCATGCAACAGCTTCTCCTTGGGCCAGGCCAAAAAGTTTGGGACCAACGGCCCTATCTCTGTGGGCAACCGGGATGTCGCCGCGCCGACCGGCGCTTATCGCCAATCCGCGTCCATCAAAGGGGTCATTGATCAGGTCGCGTTCTGGGAGCGGGAGTTGACGGACACCGAGATCAACGCCCAGTTCAATGCGCTCCACGCCCTGAGCCAGGGGCCGTCCAAAGCGTTCGATCTCACTCGCTGGGAACTCACGCTGCCAGTGGATGAAACGAATCGGTTGGACAACACCCACAAGCCGTTCGACATCGGCACGGCGTGGTTGAACTCGGGCTTCAAGTATGTGGACCCGACGAACGGGACGCAGAAGTATTTCTACCTGAGCAACGGCAACCAGATGGTGTTTGAAGCGCCGTGGAACGGGGCGGACCAGGACACGGCCAGTCCTGCGACCAGCTTGGGCAGCCCGCGCAGCGAGTTGCGCGAGACTTTGGCGAACGGAGATGAATTCAACTGGAAGCCCTACGACCCGACGAGCGGTGTCGCGACCAACACGCACACGCTCCAGGCCACCTGCCGCTTGGAGAGCGTGCCCAGCAAGATGATTTTTGGGCAGATTCATGCCGACGAACCCGTTCCAGCAGGCGGCGCGGTGCCCGCCGTCACGCTGTTCCACGAAGGCTCTGGCACCGCCAACAAACGCATCCGATTGACGGTCTATTACAGCCCGGACCGCTCGGTCACCAATGCCGGGAGCCAGGACAAGACCTATGACATTGTGAGCGGCGTGAACCTGGGTGTTCGGATCGACTATGAGCTGAAGATAGTCGGCACCTCGAACGGCACTGTCACGCTCACGGCCACGGTTGCGACGAATGGCGTGCCACTGCCTCCGCAGCCCGTGGGAATGACATCGGATCTTGGATACTCCGGTTGGGCGGCGACGAATGTGACCCTTTACTTCAAGGCTGGGTGCTACTATCCGAAAGCTGCTACCAACAGCGGCACCGCGAAGGTCACCTTCTCCAGCCTGACGGCTACTCACCAGTAAGTAATTCTGCCCAAATGAACAACTCATGGTTTTCGCTTAACATTCAAACCGCATGAAAACGAAACTGCTCTTATTGTGCGCGACTGGTTTGCTGGTTGCGCTCACCCGAGCGCTTGCCGCCACGCTCTACGTGGATGCCGCCAGCACCAACGCCGTCCCGCCGTTCACGACCTGGGCCTCTGCCGCTGCGACCATTCAGGACGCCGTAGATGCCGCCGTGGCGGGCGACGAAATCATCGTGACCAACGGCGTGTATCAGACCGGAGCGCGCGCAGTGTATGGCATGAGCAACCGGGTGGCGGTGACCAAGCCGGTAACAGTGCAGAGTGTGAATGGGTCGGAGGTGACAAGTATTGTCGGCTCTGGGCCACACGGCGACAATGCGATCCGGTGCGCGTATCTGACCAACGGCGCGGTGCTGGCGGGCTTCACGCTGACCAATGGGGCGACGCAGAGGACCGATGAGCCGGAGGTGAACCCGGTCAGCACCGCCGGAGGAGGCGTGTGGTGCGAGTCCCAAGGCGCCGTGGTCACGAACTGTGTCCTCGCGGGCAATACGGCATTCGAGGGTGCTGGGGCTTACTCAGGCACGCTCAACAACTGCACGCTCACGGGCAATTCAGCTATCTCTACATTCTTTTACGCCAGCGGCGGCGGCACCTATGGGAGCACGCTGAACAATTGCACACTCACAGGCAATTGGGCCGAACACGGCGGCGCGGCTTCGTTGAGCACGCTCAATAACTGCAGCGTCACCGGCAACGCGGCAGACGTGGGCGGCGGAGCATACGACAGCACACTGAATAACTGCACGCTCACTGGCAATTACGGAAACACTGGCGGCGGGGCGGCGGGGAGCACGCTCAACAATTGCACACTCACGGACAATGGGGGAGGAGACTGGGGAGGAGACGGAGGCGGGGCTGCTTGGAGCACACTCAATAATTGCACGCTCGCGGGCAATGGGGGACGAGGAGGTGGAGGCGGGGCGAGCTATAGCACACTCAACAACTGCACACTCACGGGCAATTGGGCAGATCTCGGCGGTGGGGCGTACTTGAGCACGCTGAGTAACTGCACGGTCACGGGAAATTTAGCACTTGGGGACGATGGCAGCGGCGGCGGCGCATACTGGAGCACGCTCAACAACTGCATCGTCTATTACAACAGATCCGACAATAGCTTCGTGGATGATGCTAATTACTCCAACGGCGTGCTCAACTATTCCTGCACCACACCTGACCCTGGGAACGGAGTTGGGAACATCACCACTGCACCGCTGTTCGTGGGCACCAACGGCTGGAGCAATCTGCGGCTCCAATCCAACTCTCCCTGCATCAACGCCGGCAACAATGCCTACGTCACCAGCGTCACCGACCTGGACGGCAACCCGCGCATCGTCAATGGCACCGTCGATATGGGGGCGTTCGAGTGGCAGGTGCCCGCGCAGTTCAAGGCGTTCGCGCGCCCCGGCACCAACGGCCTGGCCCTGAGCCTCACCGGCGAGAGCAATCGCGTCTATGCCGTGCAAGCCAGCTCCAACCTGACGACCTGGTTCCCCCTCGGCCTGTTCACCAACGCCCAAGGTGCCGCCCCACTCGTTGACGTGCTTTCGCCGCGTCCGCCGACCCGCTTCTACCGCGCCCAGCCCGTGCCTTAACTTCCCGTGTGGCAAGAGCAGTCCGAGCAACTTTTCCTCGGGCGTTCACCGGCGTCACCTGTCCTGGCGGGCTACGACATCACGCAGATCGGTTTCCGCGTGAACAACTTCTACGACTACTTCGATGTGCAGGAGGACAGATACTTCCGGCAGTTGGACTACTCCTTGGATTTCTACGGCGCGGCGGTGCCTGAACCCAGCACCTGGGCCTTGCTGGGGCTGGGTGGTGCCACCGCCTTGCTGTTCGGCAGAAAAGCTCGCAGGCGTGGCTGATTCGCATGGAGGCTGCTCATCACGTTCCTCCTCACCTCAGTCGCGGTGCTCAACCGCATCCTCTGGCACGCCATGAAAGGCAGCGCCGCGCCGTACCCCGTCTGGGCCGTGCGCGCGGTGGAGGATGACGATGATGATGACTGAATCTCAGTCCCGACGGTTATTTGCGCCGGGGCGCGGCGAGGAGGTAGCGGTAAGCCACCAGGGCCGTGAGCAGACCGGCCGCACCGAGAATGAGCACGAAGGGTTTGCGCGGGACGAGGTTCAGATCCATCAGCAGGTAGCTGCCGAGGGCCACGCCGCCGAGCGCGCCGACGAGCAGCCGCCAGCGCGAACGCCACGGGCCGAGCACCAGCAACAGCGCCACGGCGGCAAGGTAGAGGCTCACGTCGCCGAACACGCGTGGGTCAGCACGATGGCTTTGCGCGTTTTGGTAGAGGCCGCCGAGCAGGTGCATGATGGCGATGCCTTCCAGCACCCGGCTGCCCCGGCGCAGGTCGAGACTGCGCGCGTTTTCCGTGACCAGCATGAGGGCGAGAAAGAGCGCGCCATTGAGCGCGAAGGAGAGGCATTGCTGCCGTTCCTCATCCAGCCACGGCGAGAATTTTTCGTCGAGTCCGAGCATGGCGAGCGTGGGTCCGTGGCCCGCCATCACGTCGAGCGCGGCCACGAGCACGAGCAGCGCGACGAGGTGAAACGGCAGCGCCCAGCGCACACGCCCGGCGCGTTCGAATTGCAGCGCGACTCCTGAGAACATGACCAGCGGCAGGAGCCAGAGCGCCTGGATTTCCGGCGTCTGCTGGAGCCAGTTCCATTGCAGCAGGACGCCGAAATACGTCGCCACGCCCAGCAGGCATGTGGTCCACGCGAAGCCGGTCATGCGCAGGCGCGCCAGCGCGAAGATCGAGAGCACCAGCCCGGTGAGGCAGGCGGCGAGCAACTGTTGATTGGTGAAGCTGGCGTCGAAGAGCTGCCTCATTCCATCCGCAGGTTGCGCGAACAGTTTCATCTCCGGCAGCAAGGCCAGCGCCGTCGGCACCACGGACAAAACTGCGCCCGCGAGAAACGCCGCCGAGGCCAGCGCCTCCTTGCGCCAGGCCGCGAGCCAGCCCACGGCCAGCAACGCGCCCGTCCCGCCCAGCGGCAGCAGCCAGCGCATGAGCGGCGACATCTCCGCGCGCACCAGCCACACGAGCAGCGCGGCGGCGATGACCACGACCCAGGTGCTGGTGTAGAGAACCGTCTGCGCGAGCGTGAGTCGGCGCGCATCAATCAGCCAGTGGTCTTCGTCCGCGAGAATGCGGCGGTGGACGACTTCCAGGCGGTCGCGTTCGTCCGCCGAGATCATGCCCTGATGCTCCCAGTTGCTCAGGTCGTGCGAGTACTCGGTGATGCGACGGCGCAGGATGTCACCATAGAGCGCCGGGCGCAGCCGTGCCGGTTCGCCCGCGAGAAATCTTCCGAGATCGAGCGCCACTTCCTCCGCGCTCGGACGCGCCTTCGGATCGGTGGCGAAGCACGCAAGGCAGATGGCTTGCAAGTCGGCGGGCACGTCCAGCGCCACATCGCGCAGGAACGGCGGCGGGCGCGTGCAGATCGCTTCGAGCACTTCGGCCGCGCTCTCGCCGTGGAACGGCGTGCGGCCGGTGAGCACTTTGAACATCAGGCTGCCGAAGGAAAAAACATCCGACGCGCCGGACAGCGTTCGTCCGCTGGCCTGCTCGGGCGAGGCATAAAGTGGCGTGCCTTCAAAATGGCTGCGTGTGCGGTCACCTTCCTCGGCGGAAATGGCGATGCCGAAATCCAGCACCACCGGCTTCATCGCGGGCGTGACCAGCACATTGGCGGGCTTGAGGTCGCGATGAATAATCCCGCGCCGATGCGCGGCGGCGAGCGCGCGGGCGATCTCCTGAAGAATGCGCGCCTTCTGCTCGAAGGTCAGGCTGGCCGTGAATTGATCGATGGGGAAGCCCTCGATCAGTTCCATCACGATGGCCGGCGGCTCGTGCTCATCGAGGACGGAGTGGACGGTGACGACGGCGGGATCGCGCAGCGCGGCGGTCTTGCGCGCCTCGTCGAGAATGCGGCGGCGCAGGTCGGCGTCCGGCACGGTGTGCAGAATCTTGAGCGCGACGCGGCGCTGGAGTTTTTCATCGAACGCCTCGTACACCGCGCCGAGACCGCCACGCCCGAGGCAGCGCACGATTTTGAAACCGGCAATCTTCGGAGGTGCGGCCGCGGCTTCCGCGTCGCGCGGCCGGGCGGCGGAGATGCGAACGGTCGGCGCGGCCAGAAATTCCCCGGAGGCGTCGTTCGCGCGCAAAAGGGATTCCACCTCGCGCCGCAGAGCCGCGTCACCCGTGCAGGCTGCGTCGAGATGGCGCGCGCGTTCGTCTGGCGACGTCAGTTCCAGCGCGCGCGCAAAAATGTCCTCGATGGCTTCGCTCATGCCTTCGCCGCAGTGCGTAAGATTTTTGATCCGTTCCGTCTGCAAATTACGCTCTGATCGGTGAAGGGATTAAACCGCCATCGGGAGATGGGAGGGAGAACAAAGTTGCCCAATGAAGCCGCCGGAGCGAATCCGGCCCAACGAAAGAAAGATTATGAAACTGAAAACAAGCGGACTGTTGCTGGTGACGCTGCTGCTCGCGGGCTGCTGGCAGAAATCGGCGAACCCGTTCTACACCGCGAAAGACCTGGTGGCGGAACCGAAACTCGCTGGCGCCTGGACTGGGCAAAAAAGCGACGACAACGAAAACAAAATGACGTGGACGTTCCACAACGCGACCAACCTGCGCCACGATTTGACCATCCTCGACGACCAGGAAAAACATGAGTATGTCGCGCACGTCTTCCGGCTCGATGGCGCGCGTTACCTCGATCTGCTCGGTGCGCGCCCGCGCGAAGTCAGCACCATGCCCGTGCATCATCTGTTCAAGCTGGAAGAAGTGGGCGAGAAGCTGAAGCTCGCCCCGTTGAACATAGACTGGGTGCAAAAGTGGCTGGCCAAAAACCCCGACACCCTGGCCCACGTCGCCATCGAGGATCCCGATCAGCGCGATGATCGGGGCAGCGACGAACTGGTCCTGACCGCTGACCCGAAGGCACTACAAAGTTTCCTTCGCACCCACGCGAAGGACGAGGAGTTCTGGGGAAAGACCCTGAGCTTCGGACGGTGAAGTGTGGTGGCGGCCTCAATCCGTTCAGATCTGGTCTGAAAATCAGCCTGGGTGGCACAGGCCACTGGCCTGTGCCGCCGGGCTACCAGCCCGGCGGAAGGGTGAGGGCCGCGAGAGACAGACCGGGGTGAATCCATCACTCCCATTCCGCTGGGCAGGTTGCCCAGCGGCACGGGCTGGTAGCCCGTTCCACCCTTTTTCAGACTGGCGCTCAGGGTTAGGGCCACTTAATTCGCCGCCGACCACGCGGGCGGATTCTTCAGACGGTAGAGCATCTCGCCCGCCTTCGGCACGAGCAGCACGCCTTCGTCTTCGCGATTCGCGAAGTCATCGGGATTGATCGTCGCCGGGTCGCGGTAGCCGAGGTTGATGCTCTCGCACAACTCGCGCGAGAGGCCCGTCGCGAGCGTCACTTTCACCCGGCATTTCTCAACGCCGTTTTCGTACGTGCCGATGCCGCGCACATGCGTCGAGTGCGCGAGCACGCCCCACGGGTAATGTTTGAACTTATCCCACTGCTTGAGGAAGTAGTCGCGGCAATGGTAGCCAACCGCCCTGATCGTCTGGCCGTGCGCGACGCAGACTTCGGTGATGTGCGGCGCGTAGATGATCAACTCGCCGCCATCCGCGACGACCGGCTCCAGTTTGTACATGCCTTTGCCGCCGACCCAAAGCTCGTCATACATCTTCGGCAGCACGGAGAGCACGGTGTGGTAGGGGTGATCCTTGTAGATGATGTGCGTCTGTTTCGAGAGTTCGCTCGCGGCGTCCCACGCGGCCTCGGGCGTGCCGGTGAACAGTCCGGCCAGCGACTTGTCCGGGCGCACCACCATCGCGAGGCAGAGCTTCGGCACCGTGACCATCGAGCCGGCGCGGTCCACGACGCGGCGCACGGGCGTCCACTTGCTGCCAATGATCATCGGGTTCGTGACCACGCCGCCGAGCCAGTGGAAGAAATTCAAAATCTGCGGCCCGCCCACGCCGGGGAAGAGATACTTGTTGCCGCCGCTGAACCCCACGACTTCATGCGGGAACACCGGACCGATGATGATCAACTGGTCGTAATCGAAAACGCGTTTGTTGATTTCGACCGGCACGTCCATGGAGAACAAGCCGCCGGAGAGTTCGCTGATCTCGCTGGCGGGAATGGTGCCGATGTTTTTCAGCGCGGCGGGATTGTCCCACTCGTGGTTGAAGAATTGAACCTTGGCGTAAGTGCTGCGCCGTTCTTCGGGCGAAATTTCCAGCCGTTCGCAGATGGCCTCCTCGCTCATCGGCTGATGCGTGCCGAGCGCGACGAGGATGTCCATCGCCTGCACCGCGCCGCCGACTTGGGCGAACAGCATCTTGAACATCAGCCCCACCGGCGCGGTGCGCGTGCCGTCGGGGATGATGAGCAGGACGCGCTTCCCGGCGTAGCTCGCGGCCGGGCAGGTTTGCGCGATGACGGCGGCGACATCCGCCGTCGTGACGTTTTTGTTTCCACCAGTGGATTGGGCGATGAGTGACATGGGAAAAATCAGCCGGGTGTGGCAATGAGGCCAGCCAGGTCGGGGGCAAAACTGACGAAGTGACGGTGGTTCAGAGTGAGGATGCGCGCCGCGCCGGAACGCCGCGCGCACGTCAGGAGCAGCACGTCGTAAATGGCCCCGCCGCGCGCACCAACGCCGGCCGCCGCCGCCAGAGCGGCCTCGTAATCCGCGCGCGTCAAGGGCAGGAGATGGACCCGGTCATTGAGTGTGGTGGTGATGACCTCGAGGGCTTCCTGCGGAGTGAGTCGCGACTTGCGCCGCCCGCCCGTCAGCGTCGAGAAGCATTCAGCGATGGAGTGGGTGGAAATCCAAATTTCAATTGCCGCCTCGAACTCGGCATCCGCCTCCCGGTGAGACACCTCGTCTTCCAGCATCACGGCGATCAGCGCCGAGGTGTCGAAGAAAACTTTCACAGCCGCGATTCGCGAACTTCGTTGATGGCGGCGACGGCATCGAAAGGTTCACCCGTGGCCGCGACCACCAGCCGTCCATTTTTCCATTTGAGACGGGGCGAAGGACTGGGGGGCGGCACCGGAGTCAGTTCGATGCGGCCACCGGCGACGGCGACATGAAAGGAGGCGGGCGCGGGCAGTTGCAGGGCGTCGCGCACGTCTTGGGGAAGTGCGACCAAACCATTGGCATCCATCGTTACCGTGTCGGTCATGTCAGAAGTGTTCCATGTCGGCGGAACCGCGACAAGCCATCGCTCGGCTCAAATCGTCTGCGACAGGAATCCACCATCCACGCGGATGTCCGTGCCGGTGACGAAGCTGCTGGCCTTGGCCGCGAGGAACACCGCCGCGCCGATCAGTTCGTCGCTCGTGCCGAAGCGGCCCATCGGCGTGTGGCCGAGAATGGATTTCGTCCGTGCGGTCGGCGAGCCGTCGTCGTTGAAAAGCAGCTTGCGGTTTTGTTCCGCCGGGAAGAAGCCGGGCGTGATGGTGTTCACGCGCACATTTTTTGGAGCCCATTCGCGGGAGAGAAATTGCGAGAGGCTCAGCACCGCCGCCTTGGCCGACGAGTAGGCGACGACGCGAGAGAGCGGCAGGTGCGCCGAAACGCTGGCGATGTTGATGATGCTGCCGCGCCCGCGCGCGACCATCGCGGGACCAAATTCCTGGCAGGGCAGCAGCACGCCGCCGACGAGATTGAGATCAAAGTTCGCCTGCCAGTCGGCGAGCTGGATGGACTCGAAGGATCGCTCGGCGGTGACGGTGACTTTCGGATCATTGCCGCCGGCGGCGTTGACCAGAATGGTCACGGGGCCGAGTTGCTTTTCGATCTCGGTGCGCGCGGCGGCGAGGCTTTCGCGCTGGATGGCGTCGGCGGTGAAGAACGCGGCGTGACCACCAGCGTCGCGGATTTTTTTCACCCGCGCGTCGCCTTTGTCGCGGTTGCGCCCGAGCACGGCGACCTTGGCGCCCGCTTGCGCCAAACCTTCGGCGATGGCTCCGCCCAGTTCGCCCGTGGCCCCGATGACGACAGCCACTTCCCCGGTGAGATCAAATAACTTCATGCGTGCGGGAAGACTGCGGAGAAGTGGCGCGGGTCACAAAGATATTTCTCCGGCGGTCGTAACGCGGACCTTGGAGACATGGGCAGCAAATCAAGGGAATGGTCGGGCGTCGCGCCGAGCGTGAAAAATTCAAAAGCGTGTCGTCAAGTCTTGGCCCGGCGCGCGCGGAGCGACGACGCCCCACCATTACAGGTTGGGCTGTGTCAGCGACTACGGCCCGGACGGACGGAGCGCCGGACCATCTTGGAGGCGCAAGACGCGACCGACGTTCGGCGTGAGAGCAGACTCGGAGCGCGTGCGCAGCGTGAGTTTCACACTGGGCGCGTGAGCAAAACGCACGACCAACTGCCGCGTGGTCTTCAATTCCCCCTGAATCTGGTTTGTTCGGCTGTGCATGGGACTCAGTTAGCAAAGATGGGGCCAGCGCCTTTTCCCGGCGCGCAGGTTTTCAAGCCGCTGCAATGTGAAATGGAGAAGGGCGTTGGCGATCCTTCGCACCCTCGACTTGCGGACGTTGCTGCGTGCTGAAAGCCCGCGCGCCGGTGCCTCGCCCGCCTTTTCACTTTGCTTTTGCCACCGACGTGGGCAATTTGCGCGCAACGATGACGCCAGAAGAAGTTCCGTCCCCCTCCGGTCCTGCCGGAAGCTCCCCGCGCCCCCGCTCCCGTTCCCGCCGTGGCGGGCGCGGTCGCAGGCGGCCTACCGCGCCAAGATCTGCCGCTGCGGGCGCTTCGGCTTCCGCTCAAGAACCAGTTCGTGAAGCCCAAGCTCGCGAAACTGAAGCAGACGTGGCGCGCGCCGAAGCCACCGAAACATTTTCTGCCCGCGAAGAAACCTTCGCCTCCCACGATACGCCCGAGCACGGGGCGGACGAGCCGCGCCGGTTCGAGAACCGTGAAGATCAGGAAGACGCTGCGGATTCGGAAGGCTACGAAACGGAACCGCCTGAGATGCGCGAAGAGCCGCCCGAGGATCGAGCCGAGCCGCCGCCCCGCGATCTGCCGCCACCGCGAGCGCCGCGCCGCGTCATCCAGCCCGCGTCGCCGGCTGCCGTCACCGAGGCCATCGAGGAAGTGAACCGCGTCATCACCGCGCTCCGCGAGTCGCTCGACACGATGGATGAAATTTTGGAAACGCTCGAACTCGCCGAAGTGCAGAAGACGGCGGACGAGCGGGAAATCCAATCGCTGCGGAACGCCATGCGCGGCTTCGACCGGCCCAGCACCGGCGAGCCGCGCCGCGAATCGCGTGGTGATGATCGCCGCCGCGGACGGCGGTAGCGGAGCGCGGGTTTTCAACCCGCAGCAACGTCTCCATGCACGCAGCTCTCGAATTCACCAGCGGCTCTCCCAGGCCGCTTGCTGCGGGTTAAAAACCCGCGCTCCAACGCATGATTGAAGTCACCGCACTCACCAAGCTCTACGACCAGTTCGTGGCGGTGAACGAACTATCCCTCGCCGTGCAGCCCGGCGAAGTGCTTGGACTCGTCGGCCCGAACGGCGCGGGCAAGACCACCACGCTGCGCTGCCTGGCCGGCATCATTCCCCCGACGCGCGGCACCGTTCGCGTCTGCGGCGCGGACATGACGACGGACCCGGTGGCCGCGAAACGCGAGATCGCCTTCCTCTCCGACGAACCGCGCCTGTTCGACTACCTCACCGTCCGACAGCATTTGGAATTCATCGCGCGCATCTACCGCGTTGCGGACGCCGAGCGACTCGGCGCTGAGTTGCTCGCCGAACTCGAACTCTCCGACAAAATCAATTCTCTCCCCGGCGAACTCTCACGCGGGATGAAGCAGAAACTCGTCATCGCCTGCGGCCTGCTCCATTCGCCGCGCGTCATCTTCTTCGATGAACCGCTGACCGGACTGGACCCGCTCGGCATCCGGCGGATGAAAGACTCCATCGTCAAACGCGGTCGTGCCGGCGCGGCCATCATCATCAGCTCGCACCTGTTGCATCTGGTGGAAGAAATCTGCACGCACCTGCTCATTCTAAAAGGCGGACGCCGCGTGGCCGGCGGCACGCTGGCGGAAGTGCGCGCGCAGTTCGGCGAACTGGGTGACAGCGCGCGGCTCGAAGACATTTTCCTCCGCGCCACCGAGGAGCCACCGAGGCTGACGTCATGACTGGAGTTTTTCATGAAGTGGGACAGTCGCCCCCGGCTGTCTTAGCCCGAACTCCGAAGTGGCGGCGGCGCAGCCGACGGGGTAGCACAGGCAACCTGCCTGTGCCGCACGGCTACCAGCCGCGCGGAACGGAGAAGGATGTGGAAAAGTTTCGGGCGCTCAGTTCCAAACTAAGCTCCCTCCCATTCCGCCCGGCTGGTAGCCCGTTCCACCCGTTCCGATTTCGGAATTCGGGCTTAGTCGTACCAGCGCCACCGCTTGCCGTTCGACAGGCGGGGGCGCCTGTCAGACTAATGACCGGCAAGGGCGCCGGTCCCACTTGGAGTTGCCGTCATGATTGACGCCTTCACCTTTCTCATCACGCGCTCGTTCGTGAACCGGATGAAGGCGCGGCTCCGGCGGCTCAAGCAGCCGAAGTATTTGATCGGTGCGGTCTTCGGCCTGCTCTACATCTCGTGGTATTTCTTCCAGGCCATTTTCTTCGGCGGACGGCGCGGGGCGAACCAGGCCGTGATGGATCAATCCATTCTCCCAATCCTTGGCGTGCTGGTGCTGTTCGTCATCCTGGCCAGCGCGTGGATTTTTCCGCACGCGCGCGCGGCCCTCGCCTTCACCGAGGCGGAAGTGGCGTTTCTGTTTCCCGCGCCGGTGAGCCGCCGGGCGCTCATCCACTTCAAACTGCTGCGCTCGCAACTCGCCATCCTCTTCACCGTCTTCCTGCTCACGCTGTTCACGGGCCGCTGGCTGATGGGCGGACATCCGTGGATTCGGATGCTGGGCTGGTGGGTGATTCTCTCGACGCTCGGCCTGCATTTTCTCGGTGCGTCGTTCGCGCGCACGCTGCTGCTGGAGCGCGGCATCTCCAACTGGTCACGCCGCCTCGTGGTCTTGCTGCTGCTGGCCGCGCTGGTGGGCGGCACCATGTTCTGGGCGCAAAACAGTTTGTCCCGGCCCGCGTTCGACAACGCCATGGACTGGAAGGCGTGGCTCGACTACGCGCGCGGCCTGCTCGCCACGCCGCCGCTTTCGTATTTGCTCTGGCCGTTGCGCCTGGTGATCGCGCCGTACCTTGCGACTACGCCGTGGGATTTTCTGAAAGCCATGCCGGCGGCGCTGGGCGTGCTCGCGCTGCATTACTTCTGGGTCATTCGCTCGAACGTCGCGTTCGAGGAAGCCTCGCTCGCCCTCTCGCGCCGCGTGGCCGAGCGCGTGGCGGCGGCGCGGCAGGGCCAGGCGCTGGGCGAGAAACCCGTGAAGGGCCGGCCCGCGCCGTTCCGCCTGACGCCGCTGGGCTTTCCGCCCGTGGCGTTTTTGTGGAAGAACTTGATTCATTTCATGGGTGCGCTCCGGCTGCGCACGCTTGTGCTGGTGTTACTGCCGTTCATCGTGATGGCGATCTTCGTAGCTCAATCGGAAGTGCGACGCGGCGGCATGTTCACGGGCGTCGCGGCCATGATGCTGGCGATGTTCTTCCTGTGGTCGCTGCTGCTTGGTCCGCAACTGATCCGCTGCGATTTTCGCCACGACCTCGCGGCGATGGATGTGCTGAAGCTGTTCCCGCTGCGCGGCTGGCAGGTCGTAATCGGTGAAATGCTCGCGCCGCTGGTCATCCTCACTGCACTGCAATGGATCATGCTGGCCAGCCTCGGCGTGCTGTTGAACGTCACGGGCCTGCCGCCCGGCGTGCCAAAAATTCCGGCGACGTGGTTCCTGACGGCCGCGCTGCTCGCGCCGTTTTGGAACGGACTCGCGCTGCTCATTCCCAACGCCGCCGTGTTGCTGCTGCCCGGCTGGTTTCAAGCGCGCACCGACACGCCGCAAGGGATCGAGGTCACGGGCCAGCGGCTGCTGCTGTTCTTCGCGCAGGTGATTTTGATCGGCGTGACGGTGGTGCCGGCAGGGCTGGCCTTCGCGCTCGGGTTCATGCCGTTGTATTTCGCCGGCGCGTTGACTCTCGCGCCGCTGGCCGGGGCGGCGCTCGCAGCGATTACTTTGGCGGTGGAAATTTTCTGCGGCGTGTGGGCGGTGGGGAAATTGTTCGACCGCTTTGACCTGGCGGCGGAGCAGTAGCCGGTGGGGCGGTAATCAGTAATCAGTAATCAGTGAACCGGTGCGCGCTTCCCGACTGATTACTGTTCACTGATTACTGCTTACTTTCCGCTCACGTCTCCTCGAGCAACGGTAGGAACACATGAAAGGTCGTCCCCGCACCCGCCTGGCTCTCCACCGTGATCGCCCCGTTGTGCTCGTGGATGATGCGGCGCGTGATGGCGAGGCCGAGGCCGGTGCCTTCGTGCTTGGTGGTGAAGAAGGGGCTGAAGAGCCGCGCCAGACTTTCCGCGCTGATGCCGCTGCCGGTGTCGGCGAAGGAGACGCGCAAGTGACGGCGCTCCCAGTGCGTCACCACCTCGGTCGTCACGGTCAGCTTCGCGTCGCCGCTCGCCGTGTGCATGGCTTCGATGGCGTTGATCAACAGATTGAAAACGACGTGACGGAGCTGGCGGTCGTCGCCGTTGATGCGGTCGGCGGTGGCGGTGAGTTTTGCGTCAAGCTTCACGGAGCGGGCTTGGAACTCGTGGCGCAACAAGTTCAGCGCGTCGCGCAACAGTCCGTGGAAATTGAGCGGTTCCAGTTTGAACTCCTCGCGCGTCACGCCGCGCAACATCTGGCGCACCACGGCGTCCATGCGGCGAATTTCCTGCGCGACGAGATCGTGCATCTCGGGATCGGCGCGCTGCTCAGGCGGCATTTCCACAAAGGTGCGGATGGGCACGAGCGCGTTCTTGATTTCATGCACCACGCTCGCGCCGAGGACGCCGAGGCTGGCCAGGCGGTCGAGGTGTTCGAGATTGGTCGCCATGCTGCGGGCCTGGCCGACGTTTTGAAATTCGGCCAGCACGGAAAGAATGCCACCCTCCGCAGTGCGGGAGAGTGTGGTGCTGACTTGCAGCATCGTATCCGCGCCGGTGCCGGCGGCGAGCAGCACGTCCCGGCGCGCGACAGCGCGACCGGTGACGAAGGTCTCATCAATCACCGCCTGAAGCGGCGGCGGCAGCGCGTCCACGGGCTGGTTAAGCAAATCGGCGGCGCGCAGTCCGGTGAGGCGCTCGGCGTGGTCGTTGAAGGCGATGATGTGCCGGGCCGGATTGAGGGCGATGATACCGTGGGCGATAGAGTCGAGAAGTGCGCCAGCGAAATTGAGATGTTCGCCTTCAAGCTGTCCCGCTGCCTGGGTCGCTTTCGCCTGCATTAACAATTCACGCGCATTCCGCCGAAGGTATAGGGGCCGACTTCGGCGTGACGAAACCACGGGACTGCATTGTCTCAGGGAATCGTTTTACGCACCCCGGAGAAATAGTTCTCCCGAAGGGCAGCGACAATGAAAATGTGCGCGGCGGCGGCTAGTTGTTTGGCTAGATGAAACATTTGCAAGACAGCGCGGTGGAAGCCGTGACGATGGCGGGCGAGCGGATCGAAGGCCGGCTCGTTCGGCTTGGCCGTTTCGACGCCGTGTGGACGACGTCGAGCTGCTTCGATCAACTGCGGACGTCCCAGACGCTCGCGACGCTGAAGATCACGTCCGACCAGCGACCGCTCTACGAAGGCCGCGCGACCGTGCGGAAACTCGTGGACACGGACGCGGGCCTGCTTTGCGAAGTCGCGCTCGACGAGAGCGGCGTGAATCTCGAGACGCTGCCCGGCCTGGAGCACGAGAGCTTCGAGGAATTTCGCCGCCAATGGCTCGCCACTTATCGCATCAGCCCGGAGTTCAAGGCGGTCATCGCCGACGTTTCCATCCTGCTCGACAACGTGCGCGCGTGGATGAACCAGGTTTCGATTGGCATCCAGGCGCAGGAGCCGAAGCGCGCGGCGGAGCGGGAGCGGGAATTTCTGGAGCGCGTGAACGCCAAGGTCATCGCGTCCTTCAACTCGCAGCACGAACGCTTCGAGGAACTGGCTTACGCGGTCAGTCCTGAACTGGTCGGCGCACACCAGCAGCACGCATGGCGTGCGTGGAATTCTTTTTTTCTCTCCACGCCGTTTGGTCATCGCACGTTTCACAAGCCGCTGGGCTACGCGGGCGATTACGAGATGATGGCGATGATTCACCGCAACGCGCCGGAGGGGAACACGCTCTTCAACAAGGCCATGCACCTCCTGCTGGTCAGCCAGTGGCCCGCCGAGTCGGTGCGGAACCGCATCGTGCATCTGGGCGACCGGCTGGTCAATGAGGTCGCGCGCGCCGCGCGGGCTGGACGCCGCGCGCGCATTTTGAATCTCGGCTGCGGCCCGGCGCGCGAAGTGCAGGACTTCATGCGCCACAGCGCGCTGAGCGACCACGCGGATTTTGTGCTGCTGGATTTCAACGAGGACACCATCCAGGCCACGGGGAAAAACTTGCAGGAATTGAAGCGCAGCCTGGGACGCCGCACCGGCCTTGAGATGCGCCAGCAGTCCGTGCATCAGATCTTGCGCTCGGCCGTGGGGCGCGAGCGCAAGCCGGCGGCGGACACGGAACGCTGCGACCTCGTGTATTGCGCCGGGCTGTTCGACTACCTCGCAGCCGGCACCTGCAAGGCCCTGGTGAAACTGTTCCATCACTGGCTCGCGCCGGGCGGGCTGGCCGTGGTCGCGAACATGCACGACGCGAAACCGTTTCGGAACTTCATCGAGTACGTGCTCGACTGGCATCTCATCTACCGCAACACCGGCGGCATGTGGGCGATGTGCCCGGAGGAAGTGCTGGCGCAAGCCGCCGTGATCGCGGAGCCGACGACGGTGAACTTGTTTCTCGAAGTGAGGAAACCTGAATGAACGCCTTTCTTACCCCCGAAGTGCAGGCCGCGTTCCAAGAGCGGGAACGCGAGCTGACTCTGCGCAAAACGCGCGTGGGCTGCGTCATCGGTATTGTGCTCGTGCCGGTCTTCACACTGATCGACCGGCAGATGTATCCCGACGAGACGGGGCCGTTTCTCGCGGCGCGCATCGCTTGCTCGGCGCTGATGTTGCTCTTGCTGACCTTCTCCGGCAGCCGCCTGGGCCGACGTTTTATACATGTGCAAGGTCTGGTGCTGCTGGCGCTGCCGACGCTGGCGATCTCTTGGATGATTTCCCGGCAGGGCGGCGCGGCCTCGCCGTATTATGCCGGGCTGACGCTGGTGCTGATGATCCTGGCGGTGATTCTGGACTGGACGTTCTGGCAGAGTGCCGCCGCGGTATTGATCGTGTTCTTCAGCTACTATGCGGCCTGCACGTTGCATGGACGGGTGGATCAGGCAGACGTGGGCCTGTTCTACAACAACTTCGCCTTTCTCATCGCACCCGCGCTGGTGATCATGATCGGCACGTATCTCCACAGCCGGCTGCGCCGGAGCGAGTTCGCCTCCAACTACGAACTGGACCGAAACCGGAAGGAACTCGCCGCGCAAAACGTCGTGCTCGAAAGCACGCTGCAGCAGCTCAAAGAAACCGAGTCCCAACTCGTGCAGACGGAAAAAATCGTCTCGCTCGGACGCCTCAGCGCCGGACTCATCCACGAGATCAACAATCCGCTCAACTACGCGACCACTGGCCTCTACATCCTCAAGAACCAGGGCGCACGCCTCGCCAGCGAAAGCCCCGAGGAGTTCACCGAGGTCGTGCAGGACATCAACGAAGGCGTCGAGCGCGTGAAGAATATCGTCTCCGATCTTCGCACCTTCTCGCACCCGGACGCCGACCAGCGCGACGCGGTGAAAGTCGCCGAGATCATCACCTCCTCGATTCGTTTTCTCGGCAGCGAATGGAAGGAGAAGGTCCACATTGAGCACGACGTGCCGCCCGACCTGCTCTGCCACGCGAACAAGAACAAGCTCACCCAGGTCTTCGTGAACTTGATCCAGAACGCGCTCGACGCGCTCAAGACCCGTCCGCCCGGCGACGGGCCGCCGACGATTCGCATCACCGGCCAGTGCGAGAACGGCCGCGTGCTGCTGCGCGTGCGCGACAATGGCGAGGGCATTGACCCGAAAAATTTGCAGAAGATTTTCGACCCGTTCTTCACCACGCGCGACATCGGGCACGGCATGGGCATGGGTCTGAGCATTTGTTTCCGCATCATCCAGGAGCATCAAGGCGCGATCACTGTGCAGAGCGAACGCGGCAAATTCTGCGAGTTCACCGTGGATTTGCCCGCCGCCCGACGCGAGGCCCTGGCCGCTTAACCACCTATGATTGATTACAAAAAATACATCGTGCTCTACGTGGACGATGAGGAGAAGTCGCTCAAGAATTTCACCCGCGCCTACGGCCACATCTTCCGCATCAAGACGGCGCCCACCGCCGTCGAGGGGCTGAAAATTCTCCAGGACCAGGCGGATGAAGTCGGGCTGCTCATCACCGATCAATTGATGCCCGGCGAGAAGGGCGTGTGGCTGCTCAACCAGGTGCGCCAGATCAAGCCCGACGTGCTCCGCATCCTCGCCACCGCCTACTCGGACATCGAGGCCGTGGTGCAGGCCGTGAACACCGGCGCGATTTACCATTACCTCACCAAGCCGTGGGACCCGGCGCAGTTGGAGAACACGGTGAAGCACGCGCTTCAGCTCTTCACCGTGCAACGCGAGCGCGACCTGTTGCTGCGCGAAAAAATGTCGGTGCTGCACAACATGATGGTCAGCGACCGCGTGGTCAGCCTCGGCCTGATGGCCGCGGGGATGAGCCACCACATCCGCAACTCGCTGGTGCCGGTGAAGACGTTCATTGAACTCGTGCCCGAGCAGTTGATCGCCGAGGGACTCGACGTGGCGCAGAGCAAACACGCGGAGTTCTGGACGGATTATCACTTGAGCGCGCAGCAGCACCTCGAAAAAATTAATAACCTGTTGAAGGAGCTGTGGGCCGTGGCCGAAACGCGTGGACTGGCCTTCACCGACCGTGTGCATCTGCACGACGTGATGCTGGACGTGACGATGCGTTTGCGCGAATCGCTGGCCGCGAAGAAGGTGAGCGTCGAGATTGATATTCCCGAGACGCTGCCGATTCTCACCGTGGACAAGGCCAAGTTTGGCCGCGTGTTTGAACTGCTATTGAAGGATGAAATCGTGAGCCTGGCCGCGGGCAGCCGCGTGCAAATCAGCGCCGCCACCGTTGAAGGCTCGGAGAACCAGCGCGTGCGCGTCACCCTGCGCGACAACGGGCGCGAACTTTCCGAGGAAACGCAGCGCACCATCTTTGATCCCTTCAACCCGCGCGCGGACAGCCCGAGCGAGCATGGCATCAACCTCATGGCCTGCTACTTCATCGTGCATTATCACGGCGGGAAAATTGAGGTGCGCAACGCGGAAGGCGGCGGCACGGAGTTCTGTTTGGAATTCCCCGTGAGCGGCAACACGCCCGCGCAGGCCATCCAGAACCGCGAGTTCTTCCAGAAGCTGAACATCACCGACGACCTCTGGCAGAAGCTGCTCACGACGAAGTAGCCAACGTGCCCCCGGCGTCCCGCCGGGTGGAGCGTTGGCCGATTCGGGCGGCGCTCCCTTGGCCTCACGCCAAGGCCGCGAAGGACGCCAAGGTTTTGTCCTCGTTCCTCTGCCCCCATTCCACTGCCACATTTTTTGAGTGGCAGAGGAATGGGGGCAGAGGGATTTTTCTGAGAGCCCGTCGCTCGCTTTGAGCCAGTCAGGAAAACCTTTGCATCCTTCGCGTGAGGCACCTCCTGCTGTTGCCCCGCCTCCGGGGGTGCGATTGAAAGTGGCGGGTTGGAGCGCGGGCGTCCCGCCCGCCTGAATGGAACCACGAGCCGTTCCGCTCCGACCGTGTGGAGAGTCCGTAAAAATTCCGCGCGATCCGGCGGGCGAGACGCCCGCGCCCCGTCGTCGCAGGCGCCGGACTCGGCAACAGTGTCCAGATGCACCACCTCCTCCCAACACTCTTTTCCCGCCGTGACTTTTGCCGCGGGCCGCGCCATCCTCCGGCCATCCCTGAAAGTTCATCCGGCTCGATCAACGCCGCGAACTGTTCGCGGCCAAAACTCAGAAGCCATGCACGCGCGCTGTCACTTGAATCACGGAACCGTCCGCCGGCGGATCGTCGTCCTCGCCTCGCTGTTTTCCCTGCCGTTCTTCGCCACCGCGCAGACGCTTGACCTCCACGATGCGGTCAGAACTTTCACCACGTTGAGCAACACCACGGTCACAATGACGGGCCGCGCGGAACTGCGCGTCACCGGCGCAGGCGATCCGATTACGGGCAGCGTCATTCATCTCAATTCACCGGACGCCTGGTTGCTGCTGTCGTCCATCGCGCCGTCGCAAGTGGCTTCCACGTTTCTGAATCGCGTGCGCGTACACGGCGCGAACGCCGTCCTCGATGGGAACGTGCGTGTGGTGCAATACGCCCAAGGCGCGGTGGTCATCCCGCAGGCGCAGGACTTCGCGCCGCTGGAAGTTTTTGAGGGCCGCCACTTCACCGGGCCGTCGCGCAGGCTGGACTCGTTCGTGAAATACAACGTCAAGGAACTCGGCGCGATGGCCACGAACATCGCCTCGTTCAAGCTGAAGCGCGGCTATCAGGTCACGTTCGCCACCGAGGAGAACGGCACGGGCAGCAGCCGCAATTACGTCGCGCAGGACGGCGACCTCGACGTGAGCCGGCTGCCCGGCGCGCTGGAAAACAGCGCGCGCTTCGTGCGCGTTTTCCCGTGGCGCTGGGCCGGCAAGAAGGGCGTCGCCGGCAACATCGAGGCCAACCTCGACGTGGACTGGCTCTACAACTGGAACCTCGACCGCAACTCGCCGCTCAACTGGGAATACGTCCCCATCCGCCAGGTGCGCTACTGGCCTCCGATGGATCAGGACTGGAAGGCGCGCGGCGCGACGCATCTGCTCGGGTACAACGAACCCGACCGCCCGGACCAGGCGAACATGTCCGTCGGCGACGCCATTGCCTCGTGGCCGGATTTGCTGGGCCCCGGCCTGCGCGTCGGTTCGCCGGCCCCGTCGGATGGCGGGCGGAGCAGTTGGCTGTATCCGTTCCTGACGCAGGCGGACGCGGCCGGGCTGCGCGTGGACTTCGTGGCCGTGCATTATTACTGGTGCTTCAATCCCGCCGACCCGAACGGCGCGGCCACGCAGATGTATAATTTTCTGAAAGCCACTTACGATCAGGTCAAGCGCCCGCTCTGGATCACCGAGTGGAACAACGGCGCGAACTGGACGGGCTGCGGCGATCCGACCTTCGCGCAACAGCAGACCACCATCGCCGCGATGACCGACATGCTCGACAACACGCCTTTCGTCGAACGCTACGCGCCCTACAACTGGGTCGAGGACGTGCGCCGTCTCGTGTGGGACGACGGCTCGACGACCGCTGCGGGCGCGACGTTTCGCGACAACGCCGCGCCGCTCGCCTACCGCCAGGAGATGGCCGACTCCGGCGTCGGTTCCTCCGCGCGCTACGCCTTCGACGGCCACGCGCACGATGAAAACAACAACGGCTTCGACGCGATGCTCGTGGGCGCGCCGACCTTCACCGGCGGCAAATACGGACGCGCCGTCGCGCTGAACGGCGCCACGGATTATCTCCAACTCTCGCCGCGCCTGGGCGACAGCACGGACTTCGCCTTCACCGGTTGGGTGTTGTGGAACGGCGGTGCCAGTTGGCAGCGCGTCTTCGATCTCGGCGACGACGACACGCACTATCTGTTTCTCTCGCCACGCACGAGCGGGGGTTCGCTGCGCTTCGCGATCCAAAACGGCGGCGGCGAACAGCAACTCAGCGGCCCTGCGCTCCCGACCAACGTCTGGACACACGTCGCCGTCACCATCAGCGGCAGCACCGGAAAACTTTTTGTGAACGGCGCGCCGGTCGCCACGAACACCGCCATGACCATCAACCCCGTGGATGTCGGCACGAAATACAATTACCTCGGCAAAAGCCGTTTCGCCGCCGACCCGCTTTACAGCGGACGCCTCGATGACTTTCGTTTCTTCAGTTCCGCGCTCACCGACGCGCAGGTCGCGGCCATCTACAGCACGCCGCCGCCGCAGTTCCGCACCTCGCCGCTCTACAAGCCGGACGCGCCTGTGGGCCAGCCTTACAACGGCACGCTCGCGGGTGACGCGACCGGTCTCGGCGCGCTCACTTACGAGAAAGTGGACGGACCCGCGTGGCTGGCCGTGGCCGCGAACGGCGCGCTCACCGGCACGCCCGGCGCGACGAACGGCGGCGTGAACAATTTCCTCGTGCGCGTCAACGACCCGAACGGCTCGATGCACACCGCCACGCTGCTCATCGCCGTGCCGGGCATCACCATCGCCGTCACCTCGGGAGCGGACGACGCCGAGCAGTCCGCCGCCGGAGTCGTGACGCTCGACAGCAGCGACCTCGAACTCGTGAACGACGACGCCACCGGTTCGGGCAACCAGATCGTCGGCCTGCGCTTCAACGGCCTGCTCCTTCCGTCCGGCGCGATCATCACCAACGCCACGATTCAATTCACCGCCGACGAAGCGCAGAGCGAAGCCACCGCGCTCACCATCGCCATCGAAGCCGCCGACCACGCCGCGCCGTTCGTGGAAGTCGCGAACAATCTCGGCGCGCGTTCGCTCGCGCCGCTGACCGTGCCGTGGACGCCCGCCGCGTGGACCGTCGGCCAGTCGAACGCCGCGCAACTCACGCCCAACCTCGCGGGACTCGTGCAGGAAATCATCTCTCGCCCCGGCTGGGCGGCCGGCCACGCGCTCGCCTTCCTCGTCACCGGCACCGGCCATCGCACGGCGGATTCCGCCGACAAAGCCGGCGGCTTCCCCGCGCGCCTGACCATCGGCTACACCACGCCCACGCCGTTGCTCACGATGATCGCCGCGGTGAACAGCAGTGCGAACGACGCCGAGCAATCCGCCGCCGGAGCCGTCTCGCTCACCAGCAGCGACCTCGAACTGGTCAACGACGGCGCGCTCGGGAATCAAGTGGTGGGGGTGCGTTTTGAAAATCTGGCGTTGCCGTCCGGCGCGGTGATCGAAAGCGCCAGCCTCCAGTTCTCCGCCGACGAAGCGCAGAGCGAAAACACTTCACTCACTATTAGCGCGCAAGCCGCCGAATTTGCGCCCATCTTCGCTGCCGTCGCGAACAACCTCGGCGCGCGCCCAAACACCACTGCTTCCATCCCGTGGTCACCCGCCGCGTGGGCCAGCGTGGATGAACGCGGCCCGCTCCAGCGCACGCCCGATCTTTCCGCGCTCGTCCGCGAAGTGATCACACGCCCCGGCTGGACGAACGGCGGCGCGCTCGCCTTCCTCATCACCGGCACCGGTCATCGCACGGCGGACTCGGCGGATGACATCGGCGGTTCCCCCGCCACGCTCACCGTGAATTACCGCACCGAACTCCCGCTCGGCAGCTACGCCCGCTGGGCCGCCGCGCGCACGAACGTGACTTCCCTCACCGCCGATCTCGATGGCGACGGCTACGCGAACCTCTTCGAGTACGCCCTTGGCCTCGACCCCGCCGTGCCAACCTCCGGCGCGCTCCCGCTCATCGTGAACGCGACTACGCTGGAACTCACTTACCAGCGCCCCGCCGCCGTGGTGGACTTGAGCTATCAAGTCGAATGGGCCGCCACGCCCGTCGGCCCGTGGAGCGCGACTGGCCTCTCGCAACAAATCCTCACCGACGACGGCGCGACCCGCACCATCCGCGCCACGTTGCCGAAAGGCAGTGCCGCCCAGCGTTTCGTGCGGCTGAAAGTCATTCGCTGACCCACAATGACCCGAGTGCGGGTCGCTGAGTCCGCACGCTCCCCCAACGCCAGAGGGGTTTTAGGAAATTAACTGCACGCGTGTCGGTCATCACCCAACCTCCGCCCGGCGGGACGCCGGGGGCACGCTCACATTTCAAAGGACTTCACGCGCTGCAATCCGATTTGCAACGGCACCCATCCGAGGAGAAACGAGAGCACGCCGAACGCGCTCAGGCACAGCACGCTGCGCACAACGGACTCCGCCGAATTCACCTGCGCCCACGGAGCGCCCAGGCCGAGCAGAATCACGGACGCGAGGATGTAGAGAAAACTCAGCACGAGACAGAACGTGCCGCCGAAGCCGCTGACGATCTTGCCGGGATTGTCCTCCCGCAGATTCGGGTAGAGCACGCCGAGGCCGACGGCGAGACCGTTGAGCGTGAAGGTCATCACCGTGATCGCACCGGTGAAAAAGACGGTGCGGCTCGTGTTCATGTCGAGCATGTGGCACGAGAGCCAGATGAGTCCGAAGGTCACGACGAGCGACGCCGTGGTGGCCATCGCATACTTTGCCTTCACCACGCGCATCAGGCCGAGCGGCGCCATGCCGACGATCCAGAGCCGTTTGCCCTCCAGAGAAAATTGCGGATAGACGAAGCGCGTGGTGATGGTGGCGAGATTCAACGAGCACGCGCCGAGATTCAGGAAGGCTACGAGGTTGATCCAAAACGGATTCGTCAACTGCTCGGAGAAGTGGCGGAGGTTGATGATGTACACGCCCAGCAGGCCGAAGAGCATCAGTGACTGGCCCCATTGCGTGGTGTCGCGCCAGAACATGCGCGCGTCCTTCACGATGAGCGCACGGTAATCCTCCGGCACGCGTGGCATCAGCGCCACCAGCCGCTCCAGCCGGCCCGGAGCGCCGTCGCTGAACTGCTTTTTCTGCGCGCGCCGTTGGAACCATCTCCAGCGGCGGAACACGCTGCCGCGGCTTTGCACGGCGGAAGCCGCGTCGTAAAAAAACTGGCCGGTGAAATTGACCGCCAGCGTGCCGAAGAAAAGCGCGTTGCTCAACAGCACCCCCGCGAAGAAAAGCGCGCTGGTCACCGCGCCGTCCGTCCACTCCAGCACGCTGGAGGAAAGCCAGTAGCTCGGCAGCAACGGGAACTGCGCCACGCGCGTGCGCGTGAGCATCTTGTCCAACAGCTCGACGACGCGCGTGTCGTTTGTGCCTTCGAGACTGTTGTCGGTCCGCAGCCAGAACGCGGCGAACACGATGCCCGCGAGCACGAGCAACAGCGCGCCCATTTGAAACGCGCGCCGGTCCAGGTACCGCGCCACGACCGTGGCCAGACAGCCGCCCAGCACCGACGGCAGCGCGATGAACACGCCGACCAGCAGCACTGTGAACGGATAAAAATGCCACGGCAGATGGCGCGTGATCCCGTAGGCCGCGAGAAACGGCGCGATGAGAAACAGAAACGCCCACGACGCAAACACGCCGGACTCGATCAGCTTCCAGCGAAAGATGGTTTGCGCGCTGACTGGCAGCGTCATCAGCGCGGCGGACTCGCGGTTGCGGAAGAAGTTGCTGTAGCTGATCACGAGATTGCTCAGCACGAGCAGCGCGAACAGAAACGCGAACAGGAGATGCAGCAGCCGCTCCAGCAGCAGCGTGCCGAGTCCGGGAAATTTCACCGCCACAAAGGTCAGCCCCCGGAGGAACAGCCAGAACGAGAGCGCCAGGTAGCCCACCATGAAGAGCGTGATGACCACCGTGAGCAGGCTGGACTGATGGCGGATGCCCTGCACCTTTCTCCATGACTGAAGGAGATTCGCGCGCACGAGCAGCGCGAGCGGAGAAGTGTGTTGGGCCGCAGCCATCGCGCGGGATGAAACACCGGCCGCGCGCGAAAGCCAAATCACAAAACGGCCGGGCGGGGGTCACCGCTTCCGGTAGCGGGCGAGAAATCCGGGCTGCGTTCCCGCGAGATCCGCCCGGCGTTGCGCCGCAAGCAGTTCGCCATACACGAGGATGTCGTGCGCAAACATCTCCAAACGTTGCTTAAGCGCCTCGCTTGCGACCGCACCGTCTTGCACATCTTCCTTGTCCGAAAAGGAGACGCCATACGGCAGCGACCACGCGTAGCACTGGCGCGCGACGGTGCGGAGTTGATCGGTCACCGTCAGTCCCTTCTCATGCGAGGCCACGACCGTGGCAAACAGTTTCCCGGCAAACTCTGTCCAGAAGTGATCGAGGAAATTCTTCAACGTGCTGCTGACGCTCCCGTGATAATCCGGCGTGCCGAGCAGCAGCACATCGGCGTTCTCGACGCGCGGGCGCAGGTTTTTGAATTCATCTGATTCGTAGGTCGTGTCCGTGTTGAAAAGCGCGAGCGGGTCGTGGTGGAAGTCGAGCAGGTCCACCACCGCGCCTTGGGCGCGTAATTTTTCCGCCACGTCATGCAGCACCACGCGCGTGGCGGACTGGCGGTTCAAACTGCCGACGACGGCGAGCACTTTGATGAAAGACTGCGACATGGCGACGAAAGTCGGAACAGCACGCGGGAAAGTCAAAACTCAAACCACTCCGCCGCCGGTGCTCACGTCGCCGGCACGAAGCGTTGCAGGACGAGTGCGAGCACGAAGCAGGCGGCGAAGACGATGCCCATCTCGCGCGGCTGATCCACCACGGCCAGCAAGTCCACCCAGCAAATCCCCGCGAGCAGTCCACCGACCGCGCGCGGCACGTTGCGTGGCTCCATCCACACGCTCCGCAGCGTGCGCACCGTCCACAGCACGAACACCGCGCCGATGAGCAGCGCGGGTTGGAATGATTCACGATCATTCACCAGCAGCGCGAGCACGGGCGGAAGGACGAGGAGCAGTTGCGGCCAGTGTTGAATGACCACGCCCGTCGCCTCCTTCCGCGCGAGGTAGCTCAGGCCCACGATGTATGCCGCCAGCACCAGCCCGCTCCACATCGCCAGCCCCGTCACGCCCGTCACCGCCGCCGAGGAGGCCGTGAGGTAAAGCAGCAAACGGCACAGCGCCATGAGCAATGGCGAGAACGTCACCACCTTATGCAACCAATCGTAGAGCAGAATGCTCGCGGCCAGCAGCACACCAAAAATCGCCGTGGAAAATCCGAAGAGGAACAGCAGCGCCGTGCCCGCGAGAAGCATTCCGAAGCCGAGCTTCCACACCGTGCTGCGCGAAATCGCGCCCGAGGGAATGGGCCGTTCACGCCGGTACTCCGCGTCGAACTCCACGTCGAACGCGTCGTTCAGATACATCCCGCCCACGTAGAGCAGCGTGGCCCCGCCGCACAACACCGCGAAGCGGTTCCACTCGCCACCGCCGCCGAGCAGCCAGCCCGCGAGGCAGTTCGACCACACGGTCGGCAGATTCGAGACGCGCCCCAGGACGAGCAGCGCGCGGAGTTTCGAGGATGAGGTCATGGGCGGGAAGTGAAGCAGTAATCAGTAAAACAGTAATCAGTAATCAGTCCGTCAGCGCGCGGGGGGCGCATCTTGCCAGTGCCGCCATCATTGGCACGACGGAGCGCGGGCGTCTCGCCCGCCCGAATGGAACCAGAGGCCACTCCGCCCAGCAGGCGTTGGGAGAGGGAAGATCTTTCGCATCGTCCGGCCGACGGGACGCCCGCGCTCCAGTGGCGGGACCAGCAAGATGCGCCCAGCGCGCGCGAGCAACTTGGCTCCACTGATGACTGATGACTGATGACTGTCTTACTGATTACTTCCCCGCCTCACTTCGGCTTCGGGATGAAGAGCTTCTGCCCGACCTGAAGTTTCGACCAGTCCACGGTGGGGTTGGCCTTGATGATACCGCTCGCGGTGACGTTGATGTTCTCGGCTTTGTATTTCGCCGCGATTTTGTCCGGACGATCTCCCGACACCACGATGTACTCAAATCCTTCTTCGTTCGCGGTGGCCGGAGCCGGGCCGCCGCGGGCCGCCGCGGGTTTGGTCGTCGCGCCATTGGCCGCAAGATCCACCGGTCGGGCCGGTCGGGCCGTGAGCGTCTTCTTGAACGTCTCGCCGAGCCGCTCCAGCGCGTCTTGAAAGCGTTTGCCGTCCGCGACGCGCGCGTCGTCCACTTTCACGATCTGGTCGTTGAGCTTGCGGAGTGAATCCTTCGTGGCGGCGTCGTTGTCCTTGTGGGCGATCTCGTCGCGCAGTTTGGAAAGCTCCGCCTTGAGCATGGCGATCTCCTTCTGCTGCGCCGCGGAGGTGAGGTTCATTTCCTCGATGGAGGCGACGAGCCGTTTCTGATTTTCCGCCGCCTCCTGTTGCGCCGCGAGCGCGACCGCGTCCGCCGCCCGGAGCGGAGCGGTGGCGAAAAGCAAACTGACGAAAAGCAAAACCAAAGCACGTTTCATGGGCTGCAAATTAGAAAATTCTCGCCCCGCCGCAAAGTGCAAATTATGAAACTTGCGCGGGAGTTGTTGGCAAGTTGTGAACTGCCAACGTGCCCCCGGCGTCCCGCCGGGCCGGGGTGTTCAACCACGGAAGACACGGAATGGAAAACGGAACACGGCATTGATGCCGCGCTCCCCATTCCGTGTCTTCCGTGGTAAAACAATTTTCCTCAATTCCCGCCGCCCGCCCGGCGGGACGCCGGGGGCACGTTAGTGATGAATTCCAGCAAGTCCGCTAGGTCTTGCACGCTCAGTCCTTCCTCCAGCCCCTCGGGCATGAGCGACTGGTCGCTGCCGCGCAGCGAACGCACATCTTCGCGCGCCACGCGCGCTGTCTCGCCATTGGGCAGTGTCAAAGTCACAGCCGCCGGAGTGTCGCTCGCGAGCACGCCGAGATGCGACTCGCCGTTCCTTGATTCCACCGTGTAGGCCACGAACGCCGCCGCCACTTCCGCGTTCGGATCAAGAATGCTGGTGAGCAATTTCTCTCCACCCCCCGCCGCCACCGAGGCCAGATCGGGACCGACGGCGAATCCTTCGTTCCCCGCGCGATGGCACGACGCGCAACGCTGCTGGTATATTGAGTGACCGCGCGCCACGTCGCCTTTCAACTCCAGTGCCGGGCGAAATTTCTTCACGACTTCGGCGCGCGAGGAACTGTCGCGCTGGAAAATCTTCTTCGCCTGCGCGCGCAAGCCCGGGTCGGAATACGTCGTGAGCCGCTGCACGTCCGCCGCCGTCAACTCCGTGCGCGCCACGCGCTCTTGCTCGACCGCGCGCAAAAGCGCGGCGGCGGTCTCACGGCGACCGAGCGCGAGCGACACGGCTTTCGCGCGTGCGGCGGGCGCGAGTAGTGACCAGCGGGCGAAAAGGTTGGTCACGCCGTCCGCCCCGCGTCGCGCCAGCGCGGTGACGGCGACGAGTTGCACCGGCGGTGTGGTCGTGGGCGCGAAGAGTTCCATCAGCGCGCCCTGCGCCTGGCTGTCGCCGCTGCGTCCGAGAAATTCGACCGCCTCCACACGGTTTGATTCCGTGGTCGCAACGTCGCGCAGCGTGCGACGCGCGCGTTCGTTGAACTGATCGAACATCGTCCGGTCCACCGCCGCGAGCGAAGTGCGGCGCTGCTCCAGTCCGGCCGCGACCGCTGACGCGAGCGCCAGCGCGTTCGGTGATTGTTCACTGAGCCGCAAGCCGAGCGCCACGCGCCGCCACGGCGCGCTGGCCCCGGCGATGCGTGCGGATTCGCGCAGAAATTCCGCCGCGCCCACGCGCTCCGTGAAACTGCGATCCAGCACCAGGGCCGCGAACACATCCGCCGCCGCGCAAGTGGGACAGGCGCCCCCGCCTGTCGCTGGTCCTGCAAGCGCCCCCGCTTGCAGTTCAGCAGGCGGGGGCGCCTGCTGGACTAGGACTGGCGGGGGCGCCAGCCCCACTAACACGGCGGCGCGCACCCAAGAGTTTTCCACGTCGCGCTGAATGAGTTTCACGAGCGTCACGGAATCGCTTTCCACCAGCGCGAGTTGGAAGCGCACGCGGATGTCGTCGTCGCTCGCGAGCGAACGAAGATCATCGCCGCGCGCCAGTCCCGTCTCCGCCGCGAGCCGGAGAGCGTGGGTGCGAACCACCGCGTTCGAGTCGCGCAGCGCGGCGCGCACATCATTTTCGTGCAACGCCGCCAGCGTGCGCAGCGTGTGCAGGGCGTGGAGCCGCGCCGGTTCGGACGTGGAGGCGCGCGCCAGTTGGCGCAGCAGCGGAAAAGAATTCGTGTCGCGCCGTTCGCAGAGCAGCCGCGCGGCGGTGTCGCGATGCCAGCCGTTCGCGTGCGCCAAAGTTTTCACCAGTTCCTCCGTGGTCGCGCCGCCGAGTTTCACGATTTTCGGCTGGGAAAAATGGGTCGGCGCGATGCGGAAGATGCGCCCGCGATCCATGCCGCTGTTCAAGTCCAGCTTGCTCTTCAACTCCGGCGGCAATGACCACGGGTGCTCGACCGTCTCGCGATACATGTCCACAACGTAGAGCGTGCCGTCGGGCGCGTTCGCCATCGCCACAGGGCGGAACCAGTTGTCGCGCGAGGCCAGAAATTCCCGGCGCTCCTCGCCCGTCGCGCGCTCCGCGAAAAAGTTCAGCCCCTCGCGACGCAGGCGTTTGCGATGGATCAAATTACTGCCGCAGTCGGCGATGAAAACATCCCCACGAAACTCCGGCGGAAACGCGTCACCGCGATAGACCGTGACGCTGCTCGCACCGGAAAAATAGCCCGAGGCGCGGCCGCCGCCTTCCACCGGGCCGGGCACGAGACCGGCGACGCGCCATTTCGTCCGCAGCACACGCCACGGCTCCTCGGGGCTGAGGCGGAAAATTTCCGCCGCCGGTGAATCAGGACCGACGTTCACGTCCGGGGGCGGCAGCGAGTAGAACGCATTGCGCGCTGCGAACCGGTCTTCATACATCTCGGCGATGAGATGCCGCGCGTTGCTGCAAGTGAACTTGTTCCCCTCGTCATCGAACGTGATGCCCCACTGTCCGCCGCCGCTCTCGGCACTGAAGTCGAGCGCGCGCGGGTCGAAGGAAAAGTCGCGACCGCGCAACGTCACCGGTTTCGTGTCGGGCCGCGCGACGTTGGTCACGATGCTGGCGTTGCCGCCGAGCGCGCCGTGGATGCGGTTGTCGAGTCCCCAGTTGAAGCTGTTGAGCAACTGCTGCACGTTCAAACGCGTGGCCTGATTGCCAAAGCCGGTGAAGGCCACGTTGCGCCGGTCGGCCACGCCGTCACCGTCAGTGTCTTTGAAATAAAAAATGTCCGGCGTCGCGCCGATGAAGAGGCCGCCATCCCAGCAAATCAGCGCCGTCGGCCAAGGCAGCTTGTCCGCGAAGACCGTAGCCTTGTCGAAGCGCCCGTCGCCGTCGGTGTCTTCCAGCAGCTTGATGCGGCCCAACCGTTCATCACGCCGCTCCGAGTAGTCGCGCATCTCGGCGACGTAGAGCCGGCCCTGCTCATCGAAGGCCATCGCCACGGGACTCGCGATGAGCGGTTCGCTCGCCACGACTTCGACGCGAAAGCCGTCGCGCACTTGCAGAGTGGCGGCGGCGTGGGCGGGTTCGGTGGCGGGGACGCGCGCCCAATCGTCCACGCGCAATTCTGCGGCACCAGCCGGGACCGCCAGGGCCGCGCAGAGGATCAGCAGGGAAAATTTCACCCGCGCATGATGGAACAATTCAGAACTCAGGAAAGCAGGAAACCCAGGGCGCAGCGGAACGAGACAGACTTTCAACTGATTTGCCCTAGGCGCACGGCGCGGCGCGCGCCGGTGGTGGCGGGCAGGTTCGCCGGCCAGCCGCGCCAGCGGTGGAACGCGAGGAGCGCGAACGCCGCCGCCTCGAGGGCGGATGACGGCCAGCCAAATTCCTCCGCAGTGGTCACGCGCGTGGTGGGAGACAGGGCGCGCAGGCGGGCGGCAATCGCGTTCACGAGGACAGGATTCTTGGCCCCACCACCTGCGAGCACCACGAGATCAGGCGTCGTGGGCAGATGCCGTTGATAGTTCAAGGCCAGCGACCGCGCCGTGAACTCGGTGAGCGTCGCGAGCGTGTCGAAAGGCGTGAGGCGCGCGGCGGGGAGAGAGCGTTGCTCCGCGCGCCAGAACGTTTCGCCGAACAGTTCGCGGCCCGTGCTTTTCGGCGGCGCGAGTTGGAAGAACGGATGTTTCAGCCAGCGACGGAGCAGCGGCTCGCAGACGCGCCCACGCTTCGCCCACGCGCCGTGGCGATCAAAAGTTTTTTCCCCGCGCGTGAGTTCGCGCATGGCGAGATCGGTCAGCACGCAGGCCGGGCCGGTGTCGAAGGCGACCACGCGCGGCGTGCGTCCGCGCCGCCAATCGAGCGAGGTCACGTTGCTGATGCCGCCCAGGTTGTTGACGCAGACGTGCTGGCCACGGCGCGCAAAAACCGTCTGATGAAACAGCGTGGCGAGCGGGGCGCCCTGCCCTCCCACCGCAAGATCGGCGGGGCGGAAGTTGCTGATGACCGGCACGCGCAACGCCTCGGCGAGATAAGCCGGCTCCCCGATTTGCAACGTGGCCGGCGTGCGACGATCGGGATGATGAAACACCGTCTGCCCGTGGAGGCCGATGAGTTCAGCGCGCGATTTCAACCGTGCGGCCTGCTGCGCGTAAAGCCGCCCGAGGTCGTGGTGCAGTTGCGCGAGTTCGTGGGCGCGGCATTCGTTGGCGGCGGCGGCGTGCAGGCGGCGTTGCAGCACGGCGGGAAACGCGCGCGACCACAGATTGATCAATTGCACCGAGCGGCGTTGCACCTCGCAGAGCGCGTAGTCCACACCATCGAGGCTGGTGCCGGACATGATGCCAAGGACGCGCATGGCCGGCTGGATTATTTGCTGCGGAACAACTCGCTCTGCACGATTTCATGCACGATCGAGCGCACGCCGTAGTGGCTGGAACTGGCGCGCTGCAACATTTCCTCGATGGCGGCGCGGTCGCTGAAACGCACGGGCGCTCCGCTCGCATAAACCGCAAGCTGCCGGGCGAGATTGCGAGCGATGACTTTCTCGTCGTCGAGCAGCAGTTGTTTGAACTCGCGAACATCACGGAATTTTCTCCCGTCGGGCAGTTCGCCGCTGGCGTCCACCGGCAGCGCGTAGTGGAAGGCAAATTTCTGTCCGCTCTTCGCGAGACCTTTTTCAGCCGTGCCACCCTCGGCGCGGTAACGCTCGCGCCAGCCGCCGAGCACGTCGAAGCTCTCCAGCGCAAAGCCGGCGGGATCAATTTTCGTGTGACAGGCGGCGCACGCTTCGAGGTTGCGATGTTTGTCGAGCTGCTGGCGAATCGTCACCGCGCCACGAATGTCCGGCTCGACCGCGGGCACGTTCGGCGGCGGCGGCGGCGGTTTCTGGCCGAGGATGCGTTCCATGATCCACGCGCCGCGCAGCACCGGCGAAGTCGTGGTGCCGTTGGCTGTGACCTTGAGCACGGCGGCTTGCGTCAACAGCCCGCCGCGCACGCTGTCTTTGGGCAGGGAAGTTTTTTTCAACGCCACGCCCTCCACCTTCGGCAGCCCGTAGTGCGCGGCGAGTTTTTCGTTCAGCATCGCGAAGTCGGACGCCACGAGATTGCGCGCGGGCAAATCGCCCCGCAGCAATTCGGCGAAGAACTGCTGCGTCTCCTCCAGCGCGGACTCGACGATCAAATCATCCAGGTAGTAGTCCGAGTATAGTTCCGCGTCGGGCGACGTGGCATTGATGCGCCGTAGGTCGAGCCAGTAATCGAGGAAGGCGTCGGTGAACTGCCGCGACTTCGGGCTGTTTAGCAGCCGCTCGGTCTGCGCGCGCAGCACGTCGGGGCGGCGCAACTCACCGCGCGTCGCGAGCGCGCGGAGTTCGTCATCCGGCGCGGAGTTCCAGAGAAAGAACGCGAGCCGCGAGGCCAGCGCGTGATCGTTCAGCGGGCCGGGCTTCTCTTCGAGATAGACAAATTCCGGCGAACACAGCACGGCGGTGTAGCTGGCGATCATCGCGTCGGTGAAATTATTTCCCTTCTGCAACGCGCTTTGCACCACCGGCAGGAAACGCTTCACGTCCGCCTCCGTCGTGGGACGGCGGTAGGCGTGACGCAGGAACTCGCGCAGCAACGGCTCCGCATCTTGCATCGGCTTCTTGGAAATCACATCCACGCCCGTGGGGGGCGCGAACTGGCGATCACCAAAACGATTCGTCTCGCCCGCGCGCCGCAAAGTTTTCGCGTCCATCTTTTTTGCGACCAACGGCATCTCGCCAAAGAGCAGCTTGTGTCCGGCGGTCGGCCACTGGTCGTAAATCGGACCTTCCACTTCCATCCAGCGGAAGACCACGCCGGGCTGCCCGTTCGTTTCGGCCAGCGGATTTTGCCAGCGGCCCGCGCCCGGTCGGGAGCGGAACAAACGTCCCGCGTCGGGGCGAATCACTTCACCGGCCAAAAGATACACCTCGAGTTCATGCACGCTCGGCTCCGGCGTCGCGTCGAAATCGCCGAGGTGGCGCAGCAGGCGCGGCGGCGTCTCGGCGGTGATGGTGATCGGCTCGTCGCGGTGTCCGCGCGAAATGTCGTCGAGGTTCGGAATGAACCATTTGTTCGTCGGCCCCGGCCCGACCCAGACGGAGTAGGTGTTGAAGCGCAGTTTGTAGCGGCCTGCGACGGGAGCCTTGAACTGGTTGAACTTCGGCTCAATCGGCTCGTAGGCGCTGGCCACCACGCCCACGCCTTCCAGTTCGCGAAGTTCTTTGTTCGTGCTGGTGATCGGGGCATCGCCTTTGCGCACGTCGGCCTGCCCTTTGAATCCCAACACGGGAAAGGTCGCGCGTTCCGGCGCAGTGTTGAACACGCTGAACTTCATCGGCCCGGTGTAGCTCCGCTGATCGCGCGCGTAGTAACGCACCGTCCTGGTCTCCGGGCGCGTGACGTGCGTGGCCATGGCCTGGCGCAGCGCGTAATCCGCCGCGCCGAGATACCGCGCCATCTGCACATGCGACACGTCGAGCGCGTCGCCGACTTTGTTGAAGCGATGCGACTCGCCGTCCTCGGGGAGCGAGTCGCGCACTTGCAGCCACGGCGCGTGGAGCAGATCGCGCAGGGCATTCTCGTATTCGTAACGGTTCAGGCGGCGCTGCGTGGCGCGGCCTTCTTTCGCGATGAGCGCCTGCTCGACCGACGACAGGGACGCGGCCAGAGGCGGTAGAAAAGATGAAAGTTCCGCCGTTTCGGGCCGCGCTTTTTTCTTGGGCGGCATCTCGCCGCTGCTCACGCGGTCATGGATCAAAGCCCATTGCGTGAAGTTGGTGGGAGAGGCGGGGTCAAATTTCAGCGTCGTCAAATCCAGCCCGCCCTTCTGCGTGTCCGCATCGTGGCACTCGACGCAATGGTTTTGCAGAAACGGCTTCGCCTCAAACGACGCCGCGCGGCCCGCCCCGCTCAACGCGCAGGCCGCGGCCCCCACACTCATCCACGCAAGAAATTGATTGCTCATCTGGTGAACATTCTGGACGCCCGGCGCGGCGGGCCGCTTCACCCAAAGTCACCTGTTCGGCAGCCGGGCTGCATCTGGCTGCCGTTCGGGAGAAACAGGGGCGCAGGTAGGGCGTCGTCGCTCCGCGCGCGCCGGGGAGGCATTGTTTTATGTCCGCGCGTCCTGCCGACGCCAGGCTGGCGCGCGCGGAGCGACGACGCCCTACCATTTCAGCGAGTCTCCAGCTTCGCGGCCCAAGCACGGTTTACCGATGACTGGGCCACCGGCCAGCTTCGAGCGCACTGTTGACGGAGGCCAGCCCCACTGCTTACTGATGCCGCAAGCATGTGGCCGGTCTTCAAAGAGTTTCTGCTTTTTCTCCGGCAGGAGAAGAAATGGTGGCTCATTCCCTTCGTGGTGATTTTGCTGCTGCTCGGGATGTTCCTCGTCTTCGCCCCCACCTCGCCGCTCGCGCCGTTCATCTACTCGCTCTTCTGATGGGGCGGTAGTGGTAAAGTTTGAAAATCTCCCTGCAATTGAACTCCGGTGAAGTTCAACAACTCCGTGGCGCATGTGAATCAATTCCTGATTCTTTTTCGGCTCAACCGTGGCGTGTGTCCTGGCTCCTGTCCGATGAACCGTAGCAAAGATTCCGTTCTTTCGGCTGATTCCGGTTCGCCAGCGAATCACTGCCGATTGCGAGAACCGGGCCCGTTCCGGTTGTTTGATCCCCCTGACAGCTAAAAAGAAAGAAGCGCCGCTTTGCAGTCTAAATCCCACTAATGGGTTACTGCACCAGAGACAGGACGATGCTTCCGCTCTCGGCATTGTAGCCGTCAACCGCGATTTGATAGACGGTTCCGGCGGTGGCGGAAAAGGTGATTTGGCTGCGCCCTGTGCCGGGAAAGTCATCGTTGTTCGCCACCAGAGTGAGCGCCGCCACGGAGTTTCCTGTGTAGATTGCGAGGAGCGTATCGAACGCACTCCCGCCCGTCGAAAAGGTGACTGGACCCGAGTTCGGTGCCTGCCAAGTCCACCAGACCGACTTGCCACCCGTGGCGGCCCAGTGGAATGGCTCTCCAGGTTCCATTGACGCTCCGACATTTGTATCGGTTGCGACGAGATTGGTTCCAACGAGCATAGTTCGATTGGCAAACAGGTCGTTGAACGGTCCGGCGACCCACGGCCTAACGCGATAAAAACGCCTGGAGAAACTGCCGCTGGCCGAATCAACAGTCAGTAACGAGCCAATTGTCGGAACGGTATTGGTCTGAAGAGGCAGCCAGTTGACCAGATTCGATGATGCCTCAATGACGTAAATGTTTCCGCCCGGCCCGTTCAGAACAAATCGGAACACGCCATTGCTGCGGGCCATCCCTGACAGTTGCGGGGTAGGCGCGAACGCGATTCTGCGGATGGTATCGTTGCCTTGGTCCGCAACATAAATGACTCCCGCACTGTCGATGGCGATTCCCATGGGATAATGAAATCGCGCTTCGCTGGTTTTTCCGTCGTTCGAGCCGGGGCTTCCCGCAAGGCCAGCAAGCGTACTCACAACGCGATTGGGAGTAATCTTGCGAACAGTGTCATTGAAAAAGTCCGCCACATAAACATTATCAAAAGCATCTACCGCAACAGCGCCAGGAAACTTAAACCTCGCATTGTTGCCGGTGCCATCGGCACTACCACTGATCCCTGCGAGACCTGCCAGAGTACTCACCAATCCTGCTGGCGTGACTTTCCGGATCGTATGGCTGCCTTGGTCAGCCACATAAATATTCCCGGTCGAGTCCAATGCTATACCCCTTGGATCGGAAAAGCGCGCGTTCCCGCCCTGGCCGTCTGCGTACCCGCTGGCACCCGCCGACCCAGCTAAGGTATTCACCGCACCCGCTGGAGTGATCGTTCGAATTGTGTAATTCTGAGAATCTGCCACGAACACAGTACCGCTGCCGTGAACGGCAATACCCGAGGGATTGTAAAAGCGCGCGTTGGTACCCGTGCCATCTGTGCTCCCGATACTGGAAGCCAGTCCGGCAAGATGACTCGCCACTCCTTCCGGGGTAATTTTCCTGATAACGCCGTTGAAAGAATCCGCTACGAAGACGGTGCCGCTGCCGTCAACGGCGACGGCATGGGGATTGTTAAAGCGTGCATTGCTGCCAGATCCATTCGCATAACCCTCATTTAAGGCGAATCCCGCTAGGGTACTGACAACTCCCGCACGCGTGATCTTCCGGATAACTGAATTGCCGGTGTCCGCTACGTACACGTTGCGAGCAGCGTCAACGGCGACGCCAAACGGTCCGGCAAATGCCGCAAGGTTACCTATCCCATCCGAATGGCTTCTGACTCCCACATTTCCAGCGAGGGTGGTGACCCCATAAGGCACAACGTTAAGACCGGCGGGCGGAGAGCTTATGATGCTGCCGGAAGGATTATTGATCACACATCGGAATTGATCTCCATTCATTGATGCAGTCACGTCATTCAAAATCAATACGGCCGTACCCGCTCCGCTATAACTCTCTCCGTCGGTCAAGTTGCTCCACGCACCAGTTCCACCGATTTGGCGTTGCCACTGGTAAGTTGGGACCGGAATTCCGTCGGCCTTCACGAGGAAGGCAATACTCTGCCCAGGGGTCGCCGTCTGATTACCGGTCACTTTTACAATGCGTGGCTCGACGGGTCCAAAAGTAACTTGCACGTCGAGATATTCGTTGGGCGCAGCGCCACCTTGAGCAATCGGGCGGATGGTGATGTTGGCAGCATGATCAAATAATGTTGCGCCGATAGCTAATGCAGCATCCTGAGCGCTATTACCGGGGGTGGTCGCATCGATCAAATCGCTCCTCTGATTGGAATTGTAGCCCCAGATAATGTAGGCACCATTTTGCAGCGAAGAATTCTCAGTAAAGCTGCGGCGGTAGCCGATCCAGTAATTACGCGCGGCGTCCTTTGCTACCTTCAATGCCAGCACTCCACTCGCCCCCGGATCGTCAAATCGTTTAATGCGGTAGGTGCCGCTAGTTGCCACGGTTATCACCTGGTTGTCAAGCAGCCAGTTCAACCGATTCTTAAACCAAGGGTTGAAGTCAGTTCGACTGTCATCGGAGCCGTTGCGGCCCATTGTGTCGAAATCGTCTCCATATTCTGTGCTCGAGCCGCCGGCACTGATGGAGTCATTGTCATTGACTTGCCAAAGATTCGCATGCCAGAGACCATAAGTGTGACCAAGTTCATGGGTGACAACCCTGAAATCGAAGTAGCTATTAATCCATACTCTTCGTCCCCCGATCTCAGCACGGCCGGCATACCTGATGCGCGATCCGGGAATGCTGGATAGACGGGAGAAGAGAATCATGACCCTGTCATAGTTGGTCACATTGTAGTTTGTTGCAGCAGCCGTTTCAGCGGCCATGTGCAATTCATAATCGGCACCATTAGTTGCGTAGTAACTTCCGGTTTTCGGCATCCGGTAGAGTTGAGTGGTGACAGTGTTGGTCAGGCTGGTGATGCCGTAGGAGCTTTGCTGGAAATAGGGACTAATTTGGGTGTCGGCGAAGTCTTGAACATAGGACGCTGTGTAAATGCTTCGGGGATCGCCGGGAAAATCGGAAAAATCGATTCGAATGATTAGGACATTTTTGCCCCCTTCCGTGTAAAGGGATTTTGCGACGGCTTGCTCGCTGGCTCCATCAACCTCAATACGAGATTTTCCCATTTCCTCAAGCACCTTCACAGCCCTCCTCTCCGGGTTTGGGCCTATTCCGGCTTCAGCAGCTTCGAGTAGGGCTTCTGCCCGCCGCAGGTGTTCCAGAGAGGCAAAGCGGTAAGTTTTGCCGCCCATCTCGGCAAGTGCCGTTGGGGAATCGCCGCGAGATTGTTCTGCAGCAGTTCTCAGTTCTACGAGCGGCTTCGTCGCAGCCGGCGAATCACCTGGTTCGAGTACCCGCAAAGCGTCCTCGGCCAAAGCCAAAACTCCGTCGAGAGTGACGCCGTGGAGGGGAATGCCGTATTTGGTGCATTGTCCAAAGCGCCTGCCGTACACATGAGCACGGTAAGTTTGGCCGTCCAGCCGCACAAACCTCTCGATTGGTTCAACTAGCGGGCCTTCTTTCGCCGGGAGCCCACCGAGAACAGAAAAATCACCAATGCCGGAGACACGGACTTCCAACTCATTTACGACCTCAGCGGGCAACTGTTGTCTGATTGAGGCAGGAGTAGATAAAGCCAATGCCTGCGCGGGATTAGCTTTGATGAGTTCTCGAAAACTGGAGCGCCGTTGTTTCGCGAGCGTAACACCTTCGGAGAGCATCTGCGTTTTGGCACTTGCGTCAGGCAAAACCCCGTATCGGTGTGACCAAGAGTTGAAGGCTGCTATTGCAGCCAAGTCTGGCTGTTCGTTCGTTGCCGCAGCATAGATAAATTCTCCATGCAACATTGCTATCAACGCCAGGATGCGAAGAAGTTGTTTGGACCAACTCAAATTTAGTGGCTTCATATCCATCGTTCTGCTTGTTCTTCACTCAAATTTGACCATCACGCCCGGTTGCCGCTGCCGGCATCGCGGCTCCCCACCCGGCTGTCGGACGCGTAGCCGGTGCTCGCTGTACCTGTTTCCCACCAAGCTCATTGTACCCGGAGACTGGCCGGAGCGTGTATTTCAGCTCCGGTCCGATGAACCGTGGCGAAGTTTCCGTTCAGTTGTTTCCTGACGGTGGACACCAAATCGCTGTCGATTGTGAGAACCGACCTCCTTCAGGAGCAGACCACCGGCTGCCTGCCAGGCCGCAATTCAAACCAATATCATTGCGCTGTTACATTCGCACTGACGCTCGTTGCGGCTCCGAAAGAGTTGGTGACCACCGCGAAGTAATTCCCATTGTCGCTGATCTGGAAATTGGAAATGGCAAGGTTCGCGGTGGTAGCTCCACTTATTCGCCCACCGTTATTCAGGACTCCAGACGGCCCGTTCCAGCGATAAACCAAAGTCGGTGTCCCATTGGCCACGACTTGCAGGTTTACCGTTTGTCCCGCGTTGACCGTTTGGGATAAAGGGTCCGTGGTGATTCGCGGCGCAATCCCCGGTTGGACAACCACCTTGGCAATCGCACTGGTTGCGGCACCGAAGGCATTGGACACCACCATGTAATAGCCGCCGTCATCTGCGAGTTGAAGATTTGAGATTGTAAGATTTAAAGACTCGCTTCCGCTCACACGCCCCCCATCGCTCAAAACTCCTGCAGGACCGAACCACTTGAAGCGCAAAGTGGCCGCTCCACTAGCGGAAGAAGTCAGAGCTAAATTCTGTTTCTCGGTAAGAGTCTGGCCTTGGGGGTCGATCAAAATTCGAGGGGCTTGGCTCAATGTAATTCGCACTCCAGCGGGAATGCTCGACGTGTTCCCATACTGATTCGTCACAGTCGCCCAGTAATTCCCCTCATTGCCAGGATCCACGTTTACAATGACGAGATTGGGGGTCGTACAGCCGCTAATCTGGCCACCGTTTGATAATATTCCATCAGGCCCATACCACTGATAACTAAGCGGAAGCATGCCGGTCGCCAACACATCTAGTTGAACGGTTTCCCCTGCATACGGGTCTTTGGAAAGCGGTTCGCCGCGAATCCAAGGACGCGGGTCAGCGGAGACGCGATAAAATCGTGCAGAAATATTCCCAGCAGTATTGGAAAATACTTGCGCAGCGCCGGTACCAGGGAAATTTGTAAATAACGACCATGAACCAGTTCCCACTCGGCTTCTGAATTGCGCTATATAATTCACACCGGCCTGCGTCGGTATCTGCATCTTCAGAGACCGCGTATTACTTGTTTGGATAAACGACAAATTTTGGATTACAGGTGGAGTCACCTGTGCGGAACAAGTCGACAAAATTATAGAGAACAACATTAATATGATGTTGAGCCTCGCAAATTGAGAAATGCTCTCTCTAGTAGAATTGACTAGCGCGCTAATATTTTCCTTCAATATTTGTTTCATAATGAATTCAAAAAACTCCGGGCAATAAACCTTGAATTACCGCTTGCGATTCCCCTGACCGAGAGCAACTGCATTTCGGATCGTGTCACTACTAAACGGTTGGTTTAGAGTGGCGGCAACTAGCTCAAAAGAGGCGGTATCTCTCAATTTGCCAAACCATTGCTCGGCCCAAGCCGCATCTTGGTCTGTTGCGCTCACTGCCCATTGCAGCAAGACCTGAGTTGCTTCCCCTCTTCCCATTGCAGCCAAAGCCAGTCCGCAGACATATTGATTAACCTCACTTGAATTTGCGTTGAGGAGTCCGGTGGACAAGATTGCAATCGCGTTGGGATTTCTAACTTTTGCAAGTGCAAGAAACGCCGCCTGGCCTTTCGCATCTTTCAAATCATACAAACCTTCTACCGTCGGTGCCGCACGAAGAACCTCATTGATTAACAGCTGAACTCCGGCCGCTGTTCCCACCTTGGCCAATCCAAGGGCTGCAGCTTGCGCAAGTTGAGGATCATTCCTGGCGAGTGACCAAGCGCTTTCCAAGGACGGTGATAAATCTTCCCGAAACTGCCCTGCCACACGGTCATCCCCCGTTCTCGCGATTTGTTTGCCAAGAATCTCTCGAAGTGAAGCATCAGTCGTCTGGTGATATTCTCCCAAAAGTAACTGAACCGCGACCGGCCTTTGCACTGAGCCCAGCATCGAAGCAATTTCACCTTTGACGGAGCGCGGTAACGATTCATTTCTGAGCATAGCACTCAGTTTTTGATAGACTGCTTCATTTGAATTCTCTCGGCCGGAATGAAGTGCAAGAGTCAGTGCCATTATTATTAAAGTTTTTTCTTCGGCGGTCACTGCCACGATTGCCCTTTCGCCCCATAGGGTTTCAAGTTTGGACAATAGCTCCCCTGCCGACCTTTTCTGGAGGAGTTGTGCTAATTCTCTTCTTTCATTCAATTTTTCTCTCCATTCTTCCATCGGGGCTGCGTTGCTTTTAAGCACTAGCTCCTCACTTTTTTGCGCCTGCGGTATAACGGGCATTTCAGACTGTAAGTTTGTGCCAAGTGAAGATTGATTGATTGCGTTTTGGCTTGCGGCACTTTTACTGGGATACAATTCTCCACTAACCGCTGACACTGATGATGTTTTGCCTGGTTGTTGCTCTGGGCTACCCCACCAGAAGAAAAGTCCAACAATAACAGCTGTCAGCAGAACTGCCATCATCGACTTCGACCAAGTTGGGAGAAGTTGTTTCATTCCCACCAATTGATGAGCGGTGCACGCAGAGCATCGGTTATGTGAGCTTCTTGGCTCGATTCTTCACGATGATAGATGCCACCGGTGTATGTTAGCGGAGCCAGCTTGATTGCAGGAAACCCTGAGATATCATCGTAGCGCTGGCTCGTGACGGGGACAGTTCCATCGCCTGGATAATCGACTGAATCGCTTCCAGAACCAAGCATGTAGTCCTCCGCCTGTGAACTGACCTGTTCACCAACGGTTCCATCGCTGGGGAAAATGGAATAAGCGATACCGAATACGATAGTGTGCCGTTTTAAGTAGCCCAAGTTCAGGCCGGTGTAGGTAATTGCCCTGTAGCTGATATTACTTGGTAAATTGCCAATTGAGGCGTTTAGAGATCCAATCTCGCTTGGGGCGGGAGTATTAGCAAGGTCGTCAATTGTAGGTCGACGCACGTCCAACTCGCTCTCGGATAAAATCTGTTTGGCCACCTGCCAATCATCATTCCAGTATTTTCCACTAGCAGTGGATCGGGGATGACTGCTTAAATACGAATAGATTTTGCCTAAAGGACTACCTTTGTGCGGGGTTCCTGTAGTTAGAAGTGCAACGACGCTAGATTTTTCTGGGCTTGCCGCAGATTCTTGCAAAAATGCACGAGCAGCGAGGCCACCCCTACTGTGTCCTAATAATGTTATTTGAGCCCCTGGATAAACGCTCAAAACATAATTAACCGCTTCCTTGACTTCTCGCCCGAGTGTGGCGAAATCAGAGAAATCTCCTTTATCTGTTTTCACAACGCCAGTGGCAACAATGTTTTCCGCTGCGATTCCAGGCCTTCCTAACGTTGCGTCGTAAAAACCAAACCGGACGCGATAACAGACAACGCCATGTGAATCTGGAGTGGGACTCCCACTATCTCCCTCCCATAATCCACCGCAGATGATCGGTGCGCTTGGTGCAGAACCGTTAAATCGGTTTTCAAGATACTCTTGCCAAGTGCCAGGATCGGAATTCATTCCATGAAGAAGCACCAGCACTCTTTGCGAAGTTTTATAGGCAAACGTCTTCTGGTTGTTTCCCTCATCGCTTTCCGTTGATGCGCACCTACTATCAATAAAGGCTCGAAATGTATTATTTCCCGAAGGGCCAGCGACGAGATTTGCAACTGTGATTATTTTGATCTCATTCGGTGCAAGGGTTCCAACCGCAATCGGGATACCAGCTTCGGCGCAGACGGCGGCAGGCGGTTTGTTCGCCCAAACATCGAGCCACCCCGCATTGCCTGAAACGCCCAGATTCTTGACTGTCACGTAAGCGCTAAACTTAGCGCCCGGCTTCAAACTGCTTGGGTTGATGGTGATTGAGGTGATCGTGAAGTCCGGTTGTGCAACCGGATTGATTCCGTAACTGGCAGTCAGTTGATTGTCGCCATCATCTTTTTCAAGAGTTTGGCAAGTGCTGTCCACAAAAGCCCGAAACGTCCACGGACTGCCGCTAGATGGAGCGGTGAGGTTGTAAGTTAGCGTTTTGGTCTGGTTTAATAAAAGTGTGCCCACAGATTGAGATTGGCCTCCGGGAGCACCGCATGATTGAGGGGAGGGCTGATTCAGCCACACGTCCAAATACTTGCCGTCGCCAGAGACGTCACCTTGGTTCTTCACGGTGACGGAAGCTGTGAAGGGCTGCCCGCCCACTGGCTGCGCAGGATTAAATGTGATCGCCGTCACCACAAAGTTGGGCAACGGTTGTGCTACTGAGCCCACTGTGTAGGCGAATGTGGCTTGATTGTTCGCGTCACTGGTTTCGGCCGTCTGGCAATAGCTGTCCACAAACGCGCGGATCGTGTATGTTCCGGCGCTCCCCGGGGCAGTCAGATTTAGTGTGAATGTTTTGCTTTGGAGATATGTGAACGTGCCGACAGCCGCCCAAGTATTTCCATCCGTCCCGCAGGTCTGTACCGAGGGCTGATTCGCCCACACGTCAAGCCATTTGCCGTCTCCCGAACCGGTGCCTTGATTTCTCACGGTGACATTCGCCGTGAAAGTCTGGCCCGGCTGCGGAGAAGCAGGATTAAGCGTGATGGAGGTTATATGGAAATCAGGCATTGCCGACCCGCCGATGTTGATTGTCTTCGTGTAAGAATTATCCACCTCACTGCTTTCGCCAATGGCTCCGGTTGAGTCGGCTGTAATCGTAATTGTGTGCTGACCAGAACTAAGCGAGCCAAGATTGTAGTCAAAAACCGGAACGTAGTAATTCGCGCTCAACGAGGGCACTGACCATGATTGTCTAACGACTCCGTCCACAGCTAATGAAACAGAAAAGGCAGAGGCCCCCGCTGTTCCAAAATTTACCACTGCCCAATCCACGTAAAGTGTGTCTGCAGCCGTTAATGAAGTGCTGTCGGTGTTGTTCCCCGGTGCCCGCGAAACCACTATCTTGTCTGACCAATTTGGGGGCAGGTATGGCGTCAAGTTGGGCAAGTTTTGCAACGAAGCAGATGCTTCGTTGGAGTAATTTGGCGACGGCCCGGCCGCATTGTAAGCATAAATCCGGTAGTAGTACGTGTTGCCGGCAACCACGCCCGTGTCTGTGTAGCCCGTGACGTTCGCCCCGACGGTCGTGTACAACCCCCACGTTCCGCCCGCGCCAGTCTTCCGCTCAATCTGGAAACCTTGCTCGTTGTTCGCGTTGTCCTGCCATGCCAGCACAATCGAACTCGTCCCGCCCGAAGCCGTCAGCGAGGTGGGGGTAGCCGGGACACCATCTGATGTTTGGAACGTTTCTACGTTGACAACATTTACATCCGACCAGCCGACTGAATTGCGTGCCCAGACGCGATATTTGTAGCTGCTATTGGGAAGAAAACCTGTCAACGAAAGGCTGAAATTATTCCCAGAGACGTTGAACGCGGTGCTAGCGTCGCTGAAAAACCCATAGTCAACCCCGGCTGTTCCCGTGCCCCAGCTCCCTGTGCTCCTGGCCCATTCAATACGGCGTTCAAGAATGGCACTGCCACCGTTGTTGACAATTTGTCCATTCAATGTTGCCGAGTTCGCACCGACGGAAGTTGCTGGTTGAGTGCTGACCGTCGGAATACTCCCTGTCAGCCCAATGGACGCTTCGTTGGAATAGAAGGGAGACGGCCCGTTCGCGTTGTAAGCATAGACCCGATAGTAATACGTGTTTCCGGCCGCCACGCCCGTGTCCGTGTAGCCCACAGCGTTCGGACTCGCAATCGTTGCATACAGCGCCCACGCTCCACCCGCGCCAATTTTCCGCTCAATCTTGAATCCCTGCTCGTTGTTCGCGTTGTCTTGCCAGGCCAGCACGATTGAACTCGCTCCACCTGATGC
>JAYVQC010000136.1:0-24751 GCA_043757045.1 Akkermansia sp.
CGGACGGTGTCGTTTACGTTTCATGCTGAGTTTTCCCGGGCGGCTTCGCCGCCCGGAAACTCTCATAACATGTGGATCAATTTAAGGGGAGCAGGCCAATGCGACCGCACTCCAAACGCTGACGCGCAGCATCACTCGCCTCATCAATCGCGGAGCGTTTGGACTGCGGTCGCTTTAGCGCCGCTTTCGACCCCGTTCGTAACCACGAAAAAAGAACGGCGGTCTTTCGACCGCCGCCGCTCCGTGTGCTTGTCGCCTCCTTGGCGTCGATCAGTGGGAACCGATCTTTTCTTTCACGGTGATGTTGTTCTCCACGCTCTTCACGTTCTTGACTCGCTCCGCGATGCCGCCCGCCATCCTCTTCTGGTCAGTGGTATTCACGAAGCCGCTGAGTTGCACGGTGCCTTTGAAGCTGGTCACGTTCACATCGCCGAACTTGTATTCGGGATTGTCCCCGAGCGCGGACTTCACGCGAGCGTTGAGCGCCTTGTCGTCAATGTATTCGCCGGTGCTGCGCTCGTAGCGCGTGCCGGTGCAGCCCGTCAAGAGGACGGCCGTTCCCACGGGCAGGCAGAGGCAGAGCGCGAGATACAGATTGCTGAGTGCATTCTTCATAATGTTGTTTGGTTCGTTGTTTTCGTTGATCACGGAAATTAATAGCTCGCGGGATGCCAGCGGCGATCCGTGAGGAAGCAGGCGCGAGGGCGCAGATTCATGCAGTTTGATGCGTGGAATGTCAGCGGACACGGGCAGAATGCACAGCGCGTCGTGAACCACTTGCAGTTCGCAAGACCGACCACGGGAGAGAAAACGCGTGACGAAAAAACCATGCGGAACGCAAAGAGGGAAGAAGTCCGTTTTGTCGCTGCGTTCCTGGACGGTCTTTGGGTGAGAAGCCGCGGACGGAAATCAGCGCAGAAGCACCGTCTCGACCGGGGCTTCGAATTTGAACTAGCTGGCCGGCGCGGCGGTCGTGACGAGGCGGCGCATTTTTGCCACGGCGGTTTTCAAATTGGGCCGGCCAAACAGTCCGGTGCCGCTCACGAAGGTATCCGCGCCGGCTTTCGCGCATTCGACAGCGGTCTGGAAGTTGATGCCGCCGTCCACCTGGATGCGGTAGTTGAGATGGTGTTCGCACCGCCACTCCGCCGCCTGCTGCACCTTCGTCAGCGCCTCGTGGATGAAAGGCTGGCCGCCGAAGCCGGGATTCACCGTCATCACGAGCACGAGGTCGGGCTGGACTTGTTTGAGGAACGGTTCCAGCACGCCAATCTGTGTGGGCGGGTTGATCGCGAGGCCCACCTTTTTGCCCAGCGCGCGGATTTTCCAAACCAATTGCTGAACCGCCGCTTCGCCCAGCTCAACGTGAATCGTGATGCGATCCGCGCCAGCTTTCGCAAAAGGTTCGAGGAGAATTTCCGGCTTCGAGCACATCAGGTGAACGTCGAACTCCAACTTCCGCACCACGGGGCGCAGCACCCGCACGACCTCGGGACCGAAGGAAATGTTCGGCACGAAATGGCCGTCCATGATGTCGAGGTGCAGCCACTCGGCGCCGGATTTCTGGACGCGCAATGCGTCAACGGCCAAACGTCCGAAGTTCGCGGCGAGCAATGAGGGCGCGATAATCATCGGCATCAAGTTAGGGAAGCGGACGGGCGAGCGTCAAATGCGGTGTGTCCCGCAGCGGAGCATTTTCATCCGAAGAACGACGAGGCTGAAAGCCTCGCCACCTGCCGACAGGAAATGTCGGCGTTACGTCGCGCCGGCTTTCCAGCCGGCAGTGAATGAGACTTTCCAGTCTCGTGTCGGAAGCGTCTGGCTACGCCGGCGCGGGCGCGGCATCGCCCAGGCCCGGCAGTTTTGGCGGCGAAGGCTTCATCACCTCGGGCAGCGTGGTCACGGCTTGCGCGCCCATGGGCGGCTCCACGTCTTTCGGCGGCGGTGGCGGCGGCGTGAACTTGCCGGTGCGGATAATTTCCTCCACTTGCGCGCCGTCCAGCGTTTCAAATTCGAGCAGCGAGTTCGCGATGATTTCCAGCTTGTCGCGGTTCTCGTGGATGAGCGCGTAAGCGCGGTCGTACTGCGTCTTGATGATGGCCCGCACCTCAGCGTCAATACGCTGGGCCGTGTCTTCGCTATAAGATTTCCGGCGCATCATGTCGCGACCGAGGAAAAATTCGTCATCCTCGGTGTATTGCACCATGCCGAGTTTGTCGCTCATGCCGTACTGGCAGACCATCGCGCGCGCCATGCCGGTTGCCTGCTGAATATCGCCGCCCGCGCCGGTGGAGACGTCGCCCGAAGCAATTTCCTCGGCGATGCGCCCGGCCATGGTCATGGCGATCATGTCGTCCATCTCGCGACGCTGGTAGTTCAGGATGTCCTCGCGCGGCAACGACATCGTGGAGCCGAGCGACGGGCCGCGCGGAATGATCGTGACCTTGTGCAGCGGATGCGTGTGCTGAAGCATCACGTTGACCAGCGCGTGACCGGCCTCGTGCCAGGCGGTGAGTTTCTTGTTCGCGTCCGTCATGGCGAGACTGCGGCGCTCGCGGCCCCAGCGCACCTTGTCGCGCGCTTCTTCGAGTTCGGCCTGGCCGACGGCTTTCTTGCCGGTGCGCGCGGCGAGCAGCGCGGCTTCGTTCAACAGATTCGCCAGTTCCGCGCCGGAGTAACCGGGCGTGCCGCGCGCGGTGACGGACAAGTCCACCGCAGGATCGAGTTTCACGTTGCGCGCGTGGACTTTGAGAATCGCTTCGCGTCCGCGCACGTCGGGGAGATTCACCGTGATGCGGCGGTCGAAACGACCGGGGCGCAACAGCGCCGGATCGAGCACGTCCGCACGATTCGTCGCCGCGATGATGATGATGCCTTCCTGCGTATCGAAGCCGTCCATCTCCACGAGCAGGGCATTGAGCGTCTGTTCACGCTCGTCGTTGCCACCGCCGAGACCCACGCCCCGGCTGCGACCCACGGCGTCAATTTCATCAATGAAGATCAAACACGGGACGTGCTTGCGCGCCTGCTCGAACATGTCGCGCACCCGGCTCGCGCCGACGCCGACAAACATCTCCACGAAATCCGAGCCGCTGATGCTAAAGAACGACGCGTCGGCTTCGCCCGCAATGGCCTTGGCGAGCAAGGTCTTGCCCGTGCCCGGAGGCCCGACCATGAGAATGCCCTTGGGAATGCGCCCGCCGAGCTTCTGAAACCTCTTGGGGTCTTTGAGGAACTCGACGAGTTCGGAAACTTCGTCCTTCGCTTCCTCGATGCCCGCCACGTCCTTGAAGGTCGTCTTGTTCTTTTCCTTCGCGAGCAGCCGCGCCTTGCTCTTGCCGAAACTAAGCGCGCCTTTGCCCGCCATCTTGATCTGACGGATGAAGATGAACCAGATCAGCACGCCCACGAGCAGGAAAGGCAGCAGCCCGAGGAGCATGTTCGTCACGAGCGTATTCGGCTGCTTCGGCTCGAACTTGCCGCTGCGGCGCAACTGCCGCTCCAGCGAGTCATCAATGCGCAGCTTCGTGCGGAATTTGACCGCCGGCTCCTTGCCGCCGGGTTTGTATTTGCCGACCACGTCCTGCATGAGCGGGCTTTGGATGTCCCAATAGACGATGCCTTCGGTGATCGTCCCCGCGCGAAACTCGTCCATGAACTCCGTCTGCGTGAAGGTCTTGGGCGTGTCCTGCGGATTCTTGAACAGGAACAGCAGCGGGATCGCGCCGATGATGGCGATCCATAAAATCCAGGTGCGCGGGGGAACGCGAAATTCACCACCGCCTTTTTTCGGCTCTTTAATTTCTTCAGCCATGATGTTGCAAAATTGTTTCGGAGCCTAACAGCCGGATACGTTGGCTGCAAATTGTTTGCCGCGAACCTTTCTGGGGGGAAACACGCAGACCGCACGCGGGAAATTGCGAAGGAGGACGACGCGAGTTCTGACAGGGGTGACGGAGAACACGCCGACCGATTCAAGAACAGTCCGACGTTTTTACACGGAGTTGAACCGGAGCCGGAGGATTGGATTCGCTGCAGCGCAAGTTTAGGCCGCATTGTTTTCGAGTGTGAGTGAACCTGATCTGCCATGGCACAAGATCGCGCGCCACTCTTCAGAGAGTCCATCGCGAAATGACTGCTTCAAATGCCACAAACCGTTTCTCGCGCCAGTAACCTGCTCTCGCAAGATCACAAGACCGAACGACTGAATCTGAGGCGTTCCGAATGGCTCGCAGAAACTGAATAAGCGACCGAGCGGCAGTGTTCCACTATCGAGAGTCTTCGGCGGTGCATCGGTGTTAGCCAGTCTCGTGCGCCATCGCGGGCCGTTCTCTCCAATTGAGAAAGAAGCCTGAACATCATGCCCGTCGGAATCATACCAACCGAGCAGAAGCCGAGTATCTAACTCTGTCTTCGATTGCTTTTCAGATCTTGCCCACTCCAGGTGCGATCCGACTCGCATCAGACTTATTGCTACGATTGGTTCGTCGAAGAAAATCTTTCCTGTCCAGTCCCAATAGCGAGGGCGTGTCCACGACCCGCAGATTCGGGCCTCAGCGCCATATGGTTGTGGGATGACTAACGAGGTGAGCATTTTAACCCAACGTCCTCACTAACTCGCCAGCACCTTGTCCAACCGCGCGGAAAACTCCTTCAACGCCTCCGCGTCCTTCGTCTGCCCGCCGGGCTGCTCGGTGATGGCCCAACCGGTGTAGCCGACCTTGTCGAGTTCGCTCATCACGGCGGGCCAGTTCACGCTGCCTTCCATCAGCTTCACGCCGAAGCCGGGCGTTTTGCCGTTGGCGTCGGCGGTGTTGCCGTAGTCCTTGATGTGCAGTTTGAGAATGCTTTTGCCGAGGACTTTGATCCATTCCTCCGACGGGCCGAACTTCACCATGTTGCCGAGGTCGAAGTGCCAGCCGACAAGTGGATGATTGATCGCGGCGAGATAATCCTTCGCCTGCTGCGGCTTCATCAGGAAATTGTTCCAGACATTCTCGACGGCAATCTTCACACCCGTCTCCTCGCATAACGGCAGCGCCGCGCGGATGCCCGCAATGGAACGCTCCCAGCATTGTTCGTAAGTCACGTCCTTGTTGACCACGCCCGGCACGAGCAGGATGGAAGTTGCGCCGTAGCGTTTGGCGTCGCGCAAGGTTTGCTTCAAAGCTTCGAGACCTTCCGCCCGCACCTTCTCATCCTGATGCGACAATGGCTTGCCCCAATGACGGCTGCCACAAACGCTGGCGCATTTCAGCCCCGTCTCATCGTAGGCGCGCGCCACTTCGTCCTGATTCATGTGGCTCGACGCTTCCACGCCGTGGAACCCGGCGGCTTTGAGCGCGCGGAATTTTTCCAAGACCGTGCCCTTCATGCCGAAGGTGTCCCACATGATCGCCTTCTGGATTTTGCGCTTCGGTGGATCGGCGGCGAAGAGCGGCGTGCTCAGCGCCGTGGCGGCGAGCGCGAGCGAGGTGCGTTGCAGGAACTGGCGGCGTGATGTTTGCATATTTTTTGAAAACGCCAGCGGGACGCTGGCGGCACGTTGTTATTGGCTCAGATAAACCGTGTCTTGCCCGGCATCGCGACGAGCGGGGCAGGGAAGTCGGATTTCAAATCCCAGTTCTTCGGCGTCAAATCTTCCGTCGAGTTCAGCGCCTGCTCCCAGGTGATTTCCTTCCCCGTGTAAGCGGCCATGCGGCCCATGATGCCCGTGAGCGTCGAGTGCGCCATGCGGATGCCGTCGTTGATCGGCTTGCCGTCGCGGATGCTCTTGAACAGCTCGTTGTGCTCGACCTGATACATGTCCGGCCGCTCGCCGCTGTAACGCCACGCGTTCTCGCCCTTCTCGTTTTTGATCCAAGGCATGCCGCCGAAGCCGAGAACGCGGCCCGTGCCTTTGCTGCCGTAAATCCAGTCCGAGTTGTCGTTCGCACAGTTCGCCTGCTGACGGCAGAAGATGAACCCGCGCGCGTTGTTCGGATACTCGTACACGCACTCGAAGTGGTCGAAGATGTTGCCGTATTCCGGCGCGGTGCGGACCTGGCGACCGCCGTGGGCAATGCACTTCAGCGGCGGCACGTCGTTGAAAGCCCACGCCATTTTGTCCACCGTGTGAATGCACTGCTCGACGAGATGGTCGCCCGAGAGCCAGGTGTAGAAGAACCAGTTGCGAATCTGATATTCCAAATCGCCCATGCCTTCCGTGCGCGGCACGTTGCGGCCCACGAGTCCGGTGTTGTAAGTGCCGTAGAAGCTCCGCACGTCGCCGATTTCACCCGCGATGATCTTCTGGAAGATGGCGCGCTCGGCGAGATTGTAGCGCCAGCAATAGCCCGCCACGATGGCCAGATTCTTCGCCTTGGCCTTGGCCACGCTTTCGAGCACCGAGCGCACGCCGGGTCCATCCGTCGCCATCGGTTTCTCGCAGAAGACGTGTTTGCCCGCCTCGACCGCCGCCTTCAAATGCATCGGGCGAAAACCGGGCGGCGACGCGAGCACCACCAAATCCACGCCGCTATCAATCAACTTCTGATAAGCATCCAGGCCCACGAAGCACTTCTCGGGATCGACCTTGATCTTGTCCTTCACTTCGTTGTCCGCCTTCAACGCCGCGAGGCCGCGCTGCAAGTTGCCCTCGAAGGCGTCCGCCACCGCGACGAGTTGCACATTCGAGTCCGCGTTCAACGCCTGTTTGGCCGCGCCCGAGCCGCGCCCACCGCAGCCCACGAGACCGACCTTGATGGCATCGCCCGGTGAAAGCTGGGCGCTGCGCCCGGTGAGCACAAACGGCGCAGCCATCAAGCCGGCGGTGACGGTGGAGGACGCGCGAAGAAATTCGCGCCGTGAAGAAGAAGAGTTTTCCTGATTCATGTTGTTTGGGACGTTGCCCGCGACTCTTTCATCAAAAGATTTTCCGGGCAAGCGACGAAGTGGGGGACGCAACGGGGCGAGAACATTCTTCTGCGCAGTAAGCCGTGGACGGGGAGGATTTCAAACCTGTGAGCGCACCGCACCTTCACGCCTCCCTGAGGACTGGAAAGTTCGCGCGCCAACGGCATCATTGACACCCGCCTTTCGCGTTTCCTACTTTCTCGCGGCAAATAACTGAGCGTGGCCCCCGAATTTGCATTCGGGGATTTTTATTGCCACGCAACACCCGAATCTATGGCGAACACTATTCTCGTCGGCGCTCAATGGGGCGACGAAGGCAAAGGCAAAATCATCGACGTGCTGACCGAAAGCGCGGACATCGTGGTCCGCACCCAGGGCGGCAACAACGCCGGCCACACCGTTTTCATTGGCGAGAAGAAATTCGTCCTGCACCTCATTCCCTCCGGCATCCTCCGCAAGACCAAGAAGTGCGTCATCGGCAACGGCGTGGTCGTGGACCCGGTGAACCTCGTGGTCGAGATCGAGGGCCTGCGGAAGTTCAACATCAAGGTGGACGGCAATCTCTTCCTCAGCGAGACCGCGCATCTCGTGCTGCCCTACCACCGCGAACTCGACGAGCAGCGCGAAATTCTGAAGGGCAAAAATAAAATCGGCACGACCAAGCGCGGCATCGGCCCGGCCTACGGCGACAAGGCGGCGCGCACCGGATTGCGCGTCATCGATCTCATTCACCCCGAGCGCTTCGAGGAGAAACTGAAACTGAAGATCGCGGAGAACAATGAAATCCTGAAAGCGTTCGGCGCGAAGCCGTTGTCCTTCAAGAAAGTTCACACCGCGTATCGCGAGGCCGGCGATTATCTCAAGCCCTTTGTCACGAACACGGTGGTCATGCTCCACCAGGCCTGCCGCCGCAACGCGGACATTTTGTTTGAAGGCGCGCAGGGAACATTCCTCGACATTGATCATGGCACGTATCCGTTCGTCACCTCGTCGAACACCACGGCGGGCGGCGCTTGCACCGGCTCGGGTGTAGCCCCGCATCTGATGGACAATGTCGTGGGCGTGATGAAGGCCTACACCACGCGCGTGGGCGAAGGCCCGCTGCCGACCGAGGACGCGGAAATCGCCGACATGCTCCACGCGATGGGCCGCGAGTTCGGTTCGACCACGGGCCGCGCGCGCCGCTGCGGCTGGTTCGACTCCGTGGCCACGCGCCACGCGCAGATGGTCAACGGCATTGATGATCTCGCGGTGACGAACGTGGATGGTCTCGACTCGTTGGACGTGATTCGCGTCTGCATCGGCTACCGCGTCGGCTCGACGAAATACGATTACGTGCCGAATGACATCGAGGCCTTCCGTCAGTGCGCGCCGATTTACGCGGAATTCCCCGGCTGGAAAACGCCCACGCATAAAGTCCGCGAGTGGAAGAAACTCCCCGCGAACTGCCGCGCGTATCTCAAGGCTCTCGCGGAACTGACCAGCGCCAAGCTTGCCATCGTCTCCGTCGGCCCGGCGCGTGATCAGACGATCTTCCTGTGACGGGGCGCGGGTTTTCCACCCGCAACACGGTTCACTTGCCGAGGAATCAGTTGGAGAGAACCGCTCTCCATATTCACGTCGTGTCAGGTGGCAAACCCGCGCGGCGTCAGTCCGCATCGCGCCGCAACGCCTTGCCGGGTTTTGCGCCGGTGTGCCGGTCGTCCTTCACCACTTCCACGCCGTTCACGTAAATGTGCGTGAAGCCGGTGGCGTACTGGTGCGGTTTCTCAAACGTGGCGTGGTCCTGAACTTTCGCCGGATCAAATACCACCAAGTCCGCCCACCCGCCTTCGCGCACCAGCCCGCGATTTTTCAGCGCGAAGGTCGTCGCGGGCAGCGACGTCATGCGGCGCACGGCGTCCTCCAGTTTCAGCACGTTCAGCTCACGTACGTAGCGGGCGAGGAAGCGCGCGCTATTGCCGTAACCACGCGGGTGCGGCACGCCTTCGTTGAAGCGCCGCACGCCGCTGTCCGAGGCGAACATCGTGTTCGGATGCCGCATGAACTGCTGCACGTCGTCCTCGCTCAGGCCGTGAAAGACCGCGCCCGCGCCGCCGTTCTTCTGAATTTCCAGGATGGTTTGAATCTGGTCTTCGAGCGCGTCCGATCCGTGCAACTTCTTCGCCGCCTCCGCAATGTTCAGACCGTTGCACGAACGGTCATGACGATACGAGGCGATGACCGCATAAGAATAATCCTTCGCCCCGCCGCGCTCGCGCACGGAGCGCATCTCATCGGCCATCTTCGCGCGCGTGACTTCATTGGAGTAATGCTCGGCGAACTTTCCGCCCTCGCGATACTTCTTGGGAATCAACGTTGAGATGCTCGTGCTCGACGCGGGGTAGGCATATTGGTCCTGCGTGATGTCGAGTCCCTCGGCGCGCGCGTGCTCGATGGCGGCGAGCACCTTCTCGGTTTGCCCCCAGTTTTCCTGGCCGGAAAGTTTCAGATGAGAAACGTGCGCGCGCAGTCCGCCCTCGCGCGAGATGCGGAACAACTCATCGAGCGATTTGTAAATGTCCGCGCCCTCGTTGCGCATGTGGCTGGCGTAGATGCCTCCGTATTGCCCCACGACCTTGGCGAGTTCGATGATTTCGTCCGTCTTCGCAAACGTGCCGGGCAAGTAAATCAACCCCGTGGAGAGACCCAGCGCGCCGTCTTTCATACCTTGCTGGACGGCCGCTTTCATCTTCGCGAGTTCCTCCGGCGTGGGTGGACGGTCAAACTCTCCCCCCATCGCGTGCTCGCGCACGGTGCCGTGGCCGATGAGCGTGGCGATGTTGGGCGAAATATTTGTGGCTTCGCAGCGGCGGAAAAAAGTGCCGACGTTTTGCGCCGAGCTGCCGCAATTGCCGAGCACCAGCGTGGTCACGCCCATGCGCAGAAAGTTTTCCCCACGCGGCAAATCATCAATCTCCTCCGCGTGCGTATGCACATCAATGAAGCCGGGCGCAATCACGAGTCCGCGCGCGTCCTCCTCCTTCGTCGCGCTGCCGGTGACGCGACCGACGGCGACGATGCGTCCGTCCTTCACTGCGACATCGGCGAAGCGCGCCGGATTGCCGGTGCCGTCAATGACGCGGCCGTTTCGCAACACCAGATCGAAGTCGGCGGCGTGGAGCGAGAGAGCGCAACTGACGTACATGAACAAGGCACGAACCATCATGTCGCGTGATTACCAACTGGCACCGCGTTTGGCGAGTGAGTGAATACTGAAAGAGCGAAACGGCAGTCGTCCGAGGAACGCGAGACGGGAAAGTCTCGCCACCTGCCGTCACGAATGTCGGCGTTACGTCGTAGCGCCGGCTTTCCAGCCGGCAGGTTGCGAGGCTTTCAGCCTCGTGTTCACGCCCCAGATTCCAGCACCCGCTAACTCCCCGGCGGAGTCGTCCCCATCCCCTCGCGCATCAGTCTCAGCAGATGCCCCATCGCCTCCTCGTACGTCCGGCTCTTTTGCGCCGCGAGTTGGTGGGCGCGCTTGTCCAGTTGCGCCGCCATCTCGCGGGACTTCGCGGCCGGACAGCCGATGGCCACCAGCGCGGCGGCGAGTTGTTCCAAGTCCATAAAAAGAAAACGCGGATGAGCCAAAGCCCATCCGCGTTCGCAAAGCGTTTCGTGTTACTTGATCGAATCCGCCGGGACGATGCGGATGCTCTCCACGCGCTGGACGACATCAGGCCGGTCGGGCGGATGCGTCTTAGTCGTGCCGATTTTCTCCAGCACGTCGTCGCCTTTGATCACTTTGCCGAAGGTCGTGTACTGGCGGTCGAGGAACGTGGGGTCGCCGTGGCAGATGAAGAACTGGCTGCCGGCGGAGTCCGGGCTTTGCGAGCGGGCCATCGAGAGGACGCCGCGCGTGTGCGAGCGTTCGTTGAACTCGGCCTTGATCTTGTAGCCGGGATCGCCCGTGCCCCACGCGGCTTCCTTCGAGGCGTCCTTGGTGAGCGGGTCGCCACCTTGAATCATGAAGCCCTTGATCACGCGGTGGAACGCGGTGCCGTCGTAAAAATTCGTGCGGGCGAGCTTCTTGAAATTCTCGACCGTCTTCGGAGCCACCTCGGGCCAGAATTCGACGACCATTTCACCGGCACTGGTCTTGATGACGGCGACTTCCTTCACTTCTTTTGGGGTCACAGGTTGGGTTTCCTTTTTGGTTTCTTTGTTGTCCTTGGCGTCGGCTTTTTTGTCCTGGGCTTCGCAACTGACCACGAAGCCGAGGGTCAAGGCCGCCGCGCATACGAGCAGAAAGTGTTTCATGGGCGGGAGATGTTCCACAGAACTTTCCGGCTGTCACGTATGAATTCTCAGCGGGGGAGCACGCGGGTCCCTCCGGAACTTGTTCTTGATGGACGCTCCCTTGACCCCGCTCCTTCCGTGGTGGGGAGAGATGGCTCAGAAAAAAACTTCCGCTCTTTGAACCCGAGAACCTTCCGGTCGTTTTCGTCAGGACCAGCTTGAAGGGAGGAAAACCGACCGCCGGAATTGAAGAACCGGGTCCAAACGCACCCGGATTGCTCCTCACTGCGTCAGCAGCACGATGCGGCCTTCCGGCTGCGGCACGCCGCCTTTGCGCTCAATGCTCACGGCGAGCCGGTCGGAACTGTCCACGGGCATCGAGGGCGTGAACTCCACGCGGGCATGGCCGGTTTCGTCCACGGAAAAAGTTCCGGCCGAGACCGGCGTGGTGTATTTCGGATCCAGCACCCAGAGCTGGTACGTCTTGTCGTCGGTCAGCGGGGGCAGCTTGTCGGCCACGAAAATTCCCTTCTGATGCTCCTTGTCCCACACCGAGACGCCCGCGCTGTCGGGGGAGCCTTCGAGCAGCGACTTGAGCATGGTGATCTGCATGAGCGAGACCCGTTGCGCGGATTGCAGTTCGGCGAGTTGCGCGCGCAGGAGGTCGCTGTCCGCGCTTAATTTGTTTGCGCGCTGGTTCATCGCGTCGAGGTCGCGCTTGAGCGCCTCGGCCTGGCGCAGTTGCGATTGCAGGGCGAGGGACTGCGTGTTGAGGCTGAGAGCGCGGTCGGCGGCGACCTGGAGCTGCTGCTGAAGGATTTGAATCTGCCCGGATTGCTTATCCGCGAGGTGGGTTTGATCGGCGAGCTTCGCGGCGTGGTCTTCCAGGGCCTGAACTTTGGCGGCCAGTTGACGCGACTCTTCGCGCGCGGACTCGCGGTTGCCGACGAGAATCGTGCCGAGCAGCACCACGGCGGCGGCGGCGGCCAGCGGCATCCAGAGCGGGATCACGCGGCGCAAGGGCAGGGGTTCGGGCGCGGGCAGAATGGTCAGCGGCGGCACGGCGTCCAATTGCGCGAAAATTTTCTGCTTCAACCCTGGCGGCGGCGCGACCTGCGGGATGCCCAGGGCCAGCGAATCACTCACGTCCCGCCACGCTTCAAACTCGGCGCGCAACGCGCGGTCGTGCCGCAGCACTTCCTCCAAGCCTGCGGCTTCGTCGGCTGGCAGAGCACCGACGGCGTGGAGGCAGACTTGTTCCTGGCGCTGCTCTTTCGTCATAACCGTTCCTCCAAGCTGTCGCGCAGCTTCAACATGCCGCGCCGGATGCGCGCCTTGATGGTGCCGAGCGGCTGGCCCAGACGCGCGGCGATTTCCTCGTGGGTGAGGCCGCCGAAGAAGGCGAACTCAATGGAGTCGCGCTGTTCCGCCGGCAGCTTTTGCAGGGCGGACTTCACGGCGAGGGAACGTTCTCCGCCCTCCACGTCCGGCAGCCACGCTGCGGAATCCATGATCTCGGTTTCGGACTCGGAAATTTCATGCACCACTTCGTAACGCCGACGCACCGAGCGCAGGCGGTCAATGGCCCGATGCCGAACCATCGTCACAAACCAGCTCGAAGGCTGGCCGAGCGCGGAATCGTAGCTCGCGGCCTTGTTCCAGATTTGCACGAAGACTTCCTGCACCACGTCCTCGGCGTCCTTGTCATGGCGCAGGATGCGGAGAGCCACGGAGAAAAGAAGGCCGGCATAACGGTCGTAGATTTGACCGAACGCAGCCCGATCCAGGCTCGCTACGCGGGCCATCAGATCGAGATCGCTGGCTTCTTGGATGGTACCATTCACGATCAAACGGAAGGGCGTCCTCGGGGGTGCGTAACCACGCAGCAGCAGGCCGGAAACTTCCGGCCCGGCTACAGACTGATAGGAACGCTGCGACAAGGTCACATCCAAAGGAACGAAGGAAAGCCCCGTTTGGATGCAGATCCACGGAAAATTTCCAAGGCCGTCACAAAACCAACGCGCCGGTCTGAACTTCAGACCGGCGCGTTTTTTTGCGAGTAGTCCTCGGGACGGACCCGCTAGGGCACGAGCGGCGTGACGACGCGGAAGTAGCGCTCGACGCCGGGCGGGGCGATGGCGCTGTCCACCACGACGGTTCGCACCTGCGGACTGGCCAAGATGCCGGTGAGGTTTGTCCAGGTTGGCGCGATCAGGTTGGTGCGCCACTGGATGGAGTAGCTCAGGTTCGTCTGCGCGACGAAACTAAGTGCAGTCCCGTTGGTCGCGGCAAAGACGATTTTCAACAGGCTGGCCGCGTTGGTCGGGTTGGTTCCCGCGCGATACTCGTCGAGGTTGGTCATGCCGTCGCCGTCGGGGTCGAGCAGGGCGTTGGCGTTGCTGTTCGTCGAGGCGTTGCCGAAGTAGGCGGCTTCCCACGCATCGGCGATGCCGTCGCCGTCGAAGTCGGGGATCATGGTGATGGTGGTGCTGCCGACGTTGGGGCTGGAGACGCCGCCGGGCGCGGCGGAGTTGGTGGCGATGACTTTGAACTGGCTCGAGAGGAAGTTCGTGACCTGATAGTTGCTGATCGTGATGGACGGGACGGCGGTGGTCGCGAAGCCCGACGCCGAGCGCAGCCAACGATACCAGATGGGCGGCGCTCCGGTGACGACGACATTGAGCGTGAAGGTGCTGCCCTGAAGCACGCTCATGTTGCTCAGACCCAAGATAAAACCAGGCCGGACGAGCACGTAGATGAAGGCGTTCGAACTGGTCGTGGTGCTGATGTCGTCCTCGACCACGACGGAGAAGTTACCGTGGTGGTTGGTGAGATTCGCGCCGGTGAAGCTGTAGCTGGTGTTGGTCGCGTTCAGCAGGTTTGTGCCGTTGAACCGCCACTGGTAGCGGATGGGTCCGTTGCCCACGGCCACCACGGCCAGCGTGACGTTGGTGCCGGGGATCACGTTCTGGTTCGTGGGCTGCACGGAGAAATACACGGGCGTGACGACGGCGAGGGTGGCGTTGGAACTGGTCACGTAGCCGGCACCGTTGAAGGCGAGGTAGCTGTACTGGCCGGCCTGGCTGTACTGTATGTTGGTGAGCGTGAGGGTGGGTCCGGTTGCGCCGTAAATCATGCTGCCGTTGAAGCGCCATTGATAGACGACTCCGGAGCCGCTGACGTTCGCCGTGAAGTTGGTCGTGCCGTTGATGAAGACGGAGGCATTCGCGGGTTGCTGCGTGATGAGCGGGGGCGTGCCGCCGACGGGCGCGCTGCCGGGCGAGGCGGCGGCCCCGAGCCAGTTGGTGGCGTCGTTGCCGTAGTCGGTGGTTACGAGGCGGTTGAGCGACGCCCCGAAGCCGTCGGCAATTTCACTCCACGGCGGCAGATCGGCGTAGTCCACGCGCTCGACGAGGATGCGGGCGGTGCCGCCGAGGTCAGGTGCGTCGGGGCGGAAGAGCGAGACGCGGTCGGAGGAGTTATCCAGCTTGCCGGAATACGGGCCGGTGATGAAGACGTTGGTCGCCAGGTTGTAGCGGGCGCGGAAAGCGTTGAGCTGGGCGGTGTTCGTGGGGTTGAAGCTCACGACCACAACGTAGCCGGTCGGCGCAAGCACGGCGTTGGTCGGGAAATTGAAACCCAAACCACCCGCGAGCTGCCAGCGGTTCGTGAGGAAGGCCGGATCGTAGAGCGGCACGGCGTTGGTCGTGAGGTTGTGCAACTCGACATACTCGTCATCGGTGATGTCATAGACGTTCGTGCCGACGACGAAGTCGGGCGGGTGATACATAATTTCGCTGATGACCACGGGGCCGACAAGCGGCAGCCCGTTGGCCGCGCCGGGCGAGTTCGTGGCCTGCGCGACGAAGTGAACCGCGCCCTGGCTGTTGGTGTAGCGTCCAAACGCCACGCCGTTTTGCGCGCCGTTGAAATCGTAGCCGTGATAGTAACCGCTCGGATGGCCGGCGGCGTCGCCGGAGAAGAGATAGGCCTCGTCGCCGTGCGAACTGAACGCGAAAGGTGCGGGTCCATTGGTGAAGTCCGATTCGGTGAAGACAAGGTAGCCGCCCGCCGGGATGATCGTCGGGTTCGGAATGCGGAATTTCTCGGGCGTGTAGTAGTCATCGCTGATGCGCCAGTCGCCGATGTTCACCGCGTTGGTCGTGGGGTTGTACAGTTCGATGTAGTCCACCGCGGGCAGGTCGGTGTGCGTGAGCACTTCGTTGACGAGGATGTCGGCAAACACTGTGGCAGGCGCGTCGCCCGCGCCGGGCGAGCCGAGGTAAGCGCCGCTCGGACGCCACGAGGCCTTGTCGCCCCAGGTGTTGAAGGGCGCGTTCTCGTTCACGATGACGAGCGAGAGACCGAGTCCGTCCGTGACCGGGTACCAGTTTTCGCTGTAGGCGAATTCGAGAATCTTTTCCCCCACGGCGTCATCGAGTTGGATGGTTTCGCCAGCGTTGTCGAGAATGCCAACGAACGGGCCGGTGGCATTGGTAACGGCTGGATAGCGCTGGGCAAAGGCCGCGAGGTTCTTCGCGAGAATCAGCACCTCGCCGGGCGCGAGATTGGTGCGTGTGGCGCTGGTGAAAGTGAACTCGACACCGTTCGTGAAGTGAACGCCCGTGAGGTTCAGCGGCACGGGGCCGATGTTTTTCAACTCCAGATACTCATACTCCTCACGCAAGAAGGGTGCGCCCGCGACCAGCGGCGGCGCATACATGATCTCGGTGATGCGGAGGTATTGCTGGGCGAGGCTGGGTGCGCCGACGTAGGTGATGGAACTGTTTGTCACCCCGGTGGGCGTGACGAGCACGAGGGTCTCGCCGCGCGCGGAGAGCTGGCCTTTGTACGGGCCGACGGCGAGACGGCGCTGTCCGCCACGTGGGCCGGTGGTGCGGGCACGGAAGGCTCTCACGTCCGGCGTGACATAGACGCGGTTGGTGGTGAACACGACCGTGCCGGAGGCGAAGGTGAAGTCCACCGCGCCCTTGATCTTCCAGCCGGAGAGGTCCACGGGGAAAGCGTTCGTGTTGATCAGTTCGATATATTCCTGCGCCTGGTTGGTCGAGGCGGGGTTGTAGTCGAGGCCGCCAAACATGATGACCACGTTCGTCGGTTGCGCGGCAGGAATGCCGTTCGCGCTGAGCGTGGCGGGCAGGTAGAGATAATCGCGCCGGCCCGGCACGTAGAAGTTCTTCAGGCGGTTCAGTTCGATTTCAAAATTATTCGTCGCATCCGACACCGTAGGGTTGGCCGGGCCGTAGGCGGGCGCGGTCCAGGAGGCACCGCCCCACTTGGCCTTGTCCACGGCGGAATCCGCGCGCACCTGTCCGGCCCAGTAGTCGAAACGGCTGCGGAGCCAGTCCGCGTTCGTGGCCGTGCCGACCGGCTGGAGCACCGTGTCCATGAGCGTGCGGATGCGGCGCATCCACATGGCTTTCAACTCGGGGTTCGCCCACATCAGCGCGAACTGCGTGTTGTTGTTGCCCGTGCCGACGAAGAGGTTGGTGGTGATGGTGTCGCTGAAATAGGCCGGGCCGCTGATCCAGACGTGACCCAGGCTCAGGTCGAAGTCCCAGGGCAGGGCGAACCATTCACCAGAGCGGTCGTTGTCGTGGTAGTAGTAATAATTTTTATGGCAGCAGTCGTGGTCGCTGCTGATGGCCTTGGCGGCGAGGAAATCAATCATGTTGGGCAGGTTCACGTTGTCCCAGAGGTAGCTGGTGCGCGAGTTGACGTCCCCGGTCACGGCGATGGCGTTGTAGAAGTCCTGCAAGTCCGGCGTGACGTCGAAGCGGCGCGTCTTCTTCTCATTGCCGGCCGCGCCGGTGAAGGTGTTGTACATTTTGTAGAGCGCGCCGTTCGGATCGTAGCCGATGCGTTCGAGATACTCCTCGTCGCCCTGTTCCATGATGTTCCCGACCATGTGGAAGGCCTCGTTGCGATGGACGCGGATCGGAATGGAATAGTGCGGCGGAGCGCCGCCGGCCTTTTCATAGATCTCGATGTTCACGTTGTTGCGCGTATGCACACGGTCAGCCCAAGTGGAGAGGATCGCGAAATCGCTCACCTCTGGCGCGCCGGGCTTGAGCTTCATCTTGTAGCCGGGGTTAAGGTTGAAGTTTTCGCTCTTGCGCGGGAAGCCGGAGGAGCTTTGGCCGTGCAGGGTGATCTCGATGTTGTCGCGGAACTGCCCGTTGTAAAACACCGAGCCGCGCGCGCCCGCGTCCGTCTCCGCCCCACCGGTGTTCTGCGTGAACCAGTGGAAAATTGGCAGCGCGTTCGTCTGCGGCACCAGCACCACCGTGCCGAAATACTGCGGCATGCTCAGCGGGTTCGTGTAAGGCGGGTAGCGCGTGGTGTTCGTGCGGATGTCCTGCGCGCTGATCGCGTAGCGCACCATCTGGCCGATGGTGGAGGCGCTGGCCGGGATGACCGCACTGTAAAGACCATCGCCCGCCGCCACGTCGCCGTTCAAACCGTTGTCGAGCATGGGCAGGGAAGCTTCCGCCCCGTAGCCGACGCGGTAAATCATCGTGACGTTGCTCACGTTGTGGAAGGACTTCCCGACGCGCGCGCTCACGACCAGGTTCTCGCTGTCCAGCGGCACGTTCGGCGTGTGGGAGGCTTCAAAAACCAGCGGGCCAAGATTGGTCGAGGCGTTGCCGTTCGCCGAGCCAGGCGTGGGGATGGAGAAGTAGGCGCCGTTCGTGCCAAAGGAAACCGTCAGCGCACGCAACTCCGGGAGGATTAAAAAGTCCGAGTCCAGCGGATGCACGTTCAGGCCGTGGAAGGCCAGCAGGTTCGTGCCCGGCTGGAGCAGTCCCTTGAAGGCGGTGATGTCAATGTCCTGCCAGGTGTTCACGTCCGCGTCCGCGCGGTTCGTCGTGGCCACGGAGTTCCAAGTGACTGGATTCTGGAAATCAATGGCGTTGCGCGACGCCACCTGCACGCCGTTCAAGTAGGCTACGAAGCCGTCGTCGTAACGCATCCGCAGCGTGAGGAAATTGATGGCCGTGGCGTTCGTCACTTCAAAGGGAATCCGCAGGTAGGCCACTGAGTTCACGCCTTGCATCGCGCTTTGAATGCTCGTCGCCACGGAGGCCGTGAGCGTGGGCGTGCCGCGAATGGATGCGGTCATGGCCGAGCCGTCCGAGCCGTCGTCGGTCGTGCCGCCCGGGCCGGTCGGGTCGAGCGCGATGTCAATGAAGTCGCCGACGGAGACGTTCGTGATAATCACCGAACGGCTCGTGCCGGTTCCGTTGTTGCCCGCGATGATCGAAATGTCCACCTGGTTGCCGTTGTGGAAGACGCGGCCGGTCACACCGTTGCCGTTCAGGTTCACCTTGTTCACGGTCCAGTCCACGGTGAGCGCGCCGCTCACTTCGCTGGCCCAGCGGCGGATCATCCAGTGCTCGGCCCCGTTGTTAACACCGTTCGGGTGCATACCGGTCTGGCCAATTTCGCCCCACGGCGGATTGCCCGCCGGGAAATCCCAGATGGTCCCGGTCCAGTAGTTGCCGGTGCCGAAGGCGACATTGCTGCGCGGGAAGGGGATGAAATCGCCCGTCGCATAAACGCCGCCCGCGTCGGCGGTGCGGTTGTAATAGCCATAGGTCCAGTTGTTCTCGCCCTGCGTGCCGGTCGTGGACCAGTCGGTCACGGAGTTGGCGACCACGATGTCGCCCGGGTTCGACGTTTCCACCACCGCAGTGAACCCGGCCCCGTCACAGAAATCATTCGTCCTCGGGTCGAGCGCGAAGTCCACGCGCGAACCGATGTTGACCGGCACCGTGATGGAGTAGGTCGGGCTGTTGAGCAGCGCGTTCTGGGCGAAGACCTGGTTGCCGTCCACGAAGATGCGCCCGGTCACGCCGTCGCCGCACGCGGCGGGGGAGGTGTTGATCCAATTGCCGGAGAAACGCACCACGAGCGGCGTGTTGTTCGAGGTGGGTTTGTACCAATAGCTGAGAGTGTAGGTGTCGTTCACCACGAGCGCGGGCGTGATGTTCTGGAAAATGGACGAGGCCTGCGTGGTGCCGCCGTTCGTGGCCGCGATGTAGAGGCTGGCGCTGCCGCTGCGCTTCACGTTCGTGACGATGAGCGAGGGCGAGTGGTTCGGCGAGACCGTCCACGGGCCGCTCAGTGCGCTTTCAAAATCGCCGTTCGGCAACAGATTCAGGCCGCTCTCCGGCACGCTGCCCGCCACGAGTTTCATGTCGTCAATGAAGCCGTCGCCGGGCGCCGTGAGATACACGTAGAGCGCGCTGTTCGCCGCCACGCCCGTCGCCGTCACATACGCCCAGTCGCCGGTGTGCGTGATTTGTCCGGTGATTTTCAGCAGCCCGCTGTGCTCGCTGAGGTAGCGGCGAATGGCGACGTGGTCGGCACGGCCCGGCACCGCGTTGCTCGCGTTCGGCGTCGCGCCGCCGGCGGTGATTTGCGTGAACGGCGGCTGGCCCGCGAACCACGTCCACTCCGAGCCGGTCCAGAAATTCGTCTCGCCAAAAGGGCCGTCCACGTTCGGGAAGAACGTCATGTCGTAATCCTGATACGAGCCGTTGCCGTCCGCGCCGCGGTTCCAGTAGCCGTAATACCAATTGTTCGATCCCTGCTTGCCGCTGAATTCCGAGACCGAGTTCGCAATGACCTGCGGCGTGAACGGAAGCCCGCTGTCCGTCTCGTAACCCACGCCCGTGACCGCCGCGAGCCACGACGAATCATCAAACGCTGGCGCGATCCACGAGGACGCCAACACGTCGTTCGTGGGAATATAGACTCGCGTTGCCGCGCCCGTCGCGACCAGCACCGTCGTGGTCTGCAAGATCGGAAGACCGTAGCTCACGTTCGGCACCTGGAGCGGGAAGACGGGCGCGAACTCGCTCGCCACGGTGAAGTCTGGACGGATGAGTCCGAGGTATTCGCCGCCGGCCTCGAGTTTGAAGTTGGTGTGCAGCGGCCGGCCCGCCACGCGCCGGTCCTTGTTCGACGCGAAGATGATCATGTAGGCGTTTGGCGCGATGTTCGTCGCCGGGAAGGGCCACTTGATGACGTTCGGCCCGAAGTCCGTGAGATACCAGCCCGCGAGGCTGACCGCGTTGGTGTTCGGATTATGAATCTCAATCCAGTCCTCCGCGCTGCCGTCCTCGTCGAGGAGTGGGCCGGTGTTCGCGGCGGAAAATTCCGTGATGAGAAGGTCGTCAGCGGCCCGCAGCGACGTGATCGAAGCTGCGAGTGCCAACACGACAAAAAGGATCCTGGTAAACATAGACGTTTGGTTCTGGGTTCGGCGCAGAACCTAGACTGCTTAGGTGACAACCGCGAGAAGATTTTGTCACGCCCGGGCCAAATCAGCGACCGCAGACGAGACCACGCCGCGTCGCCGCAGAAATTCCGGCCTCCTTGGCGCCGAACCACGCGGTGCAAGCACACCCGTGATTTTGGAGCCCCGCGCTCCGTTATGGATTGGGCAAACTCTGCACGCGGAAGAAGAGGGTGGCGGTGCTGACGTTCGTGGCGATGGTGTTGGTGGTGGCAGGACCGAGGTTCTGCCAGCCGGTGGTGGTGACGTTGGGGTTGGACTGGAGTTGGTAGAGGCCGCTGCCGCCTTGCCAATTAAGAACCGTTTCGTTTCCGGTGCGGATGATAGAATCAAGGGTAATGGGTAGCCGAGCGAGAACAACAGCTACGCCAGTGCCGTAGGCGAAGTATTGACCGTTCTTCGCTATGTCGAATTTAACCGCTCCTGTGTTGATAATGGTGCCGACGCGTTGCCCGTCGGAGACGCGCCAGATTTGAAATAGTCCGTCAGTAAGGGTGAGAAGCAGCCGACCGTTTGCGGAGAACTGGGCGGAGTCGCCGCCGCTTTCGATGATGCGTTCGCAGATGCCGTTGGTCACATTCCAGAGCCGGGCGGTGCCGTCGCCGCTGGTCGTGGCGAGCAAACGGCCATCCGGGGAAAAATCCACGGAGTAGAGTCCGCCGCCGTGGCCGGTCAGGGTTTGCAGGGTTGTGCCATCGCTGACCCGCCAGATGCGCGCGGTGGCGTCGCTACCGCCAGAGGCCAGCAGGGTGCTGTCAGGAGAAAAGGCAACACTCGTCACGGAACCTTCATGGCCGGAGAAAATGTAGCCGGAACCCGTGGCCGGGTTGCGCCGGTTGATGTAGTCGCCGGTTGAGTTGGCGCAGAAGAAACCGCTGGAAGCGACGTCCACGTCGAAGATGAACTGCCCTCCAGGCTGATTGAACCACAGCAGCACCCCGTCTGATACTCTCCACATTCGTACTTGGCCGTTGCCCATGCCTGCAAAGACGTGCTGACCGTTGCTGGAAAGTGAGACGCAGGTCGGCTCCGTGCTGGCGACGAGAAAAGATTGAATCAGGCTGACGTTCGTTGCCTGCCAAACCTTTACTCCATCGAAGCCGCACGAAGCCACCAACTTGGAGTCGCCGGATAATGACACCCCTTGGAGGGCGTAGTGTGCGTTCGTTGACCAAATGATGTCCGCGTTGCTAGCCGCAAAAGCTCCACGTGTGAGGAGTAGCATCGCCATTGTTTTGATGAATACGTAAAATGTCTTCATAGCCGCTCCTCAATTGGTGGTGGTGATGGAAATACGCAGGATGTAATCGCCCAAGTCCCGGACGGGCAGCGCGTTGGTTTTATGAAAGCCGAACATGTTCTGGCCGTTGTCCCAGCCGTAGCTGTCGAAATTTCCCAGCGCGCGCTCGAAGGCCGAGACGCGCATCCATTGCTCGATGTCCACCTGCGCCTGCACATTGGAAGCATAGCCCGGCGAGGCAGGATTCTCCACCGCCGCGATCAGATTCGACAGCGCGCTGAAATTTTCACTGCGCCCCTGCAACGCGTGAGGCTCCCACATGATCCGGTAGCGCGGGATGTCGAGGCTCGTGTTGGTCGTTCCCGGCTCGGCACGGTTGGACCGGATCAACGTACCTGGGAGAAAAGACGTCAGTTGCCCGGCGACGAAATCCCGCCGGTTGGTGAGCCAGTAGTTGATGCCAAAAAGCTCTCCGCTCGTCACCGGATCGGGCACGAGATAAGGAAACCACTGCTGGAGGTAATCGGTGTTCGGGCCTTGCGTGTCCTCGTAAGCGCGTAAACCACCGGTCAGCAGGGTTCCGTGGACATACAGTTCCACAAAACGACGATGGTGGTTGGGCAGCTCCAGCCGGTCGGCGATGGCCATCGCCAGTTGCTCGCTTTGGAAAGTAAGAGCGTTGTCATGCCCGGAATCAGAAGCGTCGTAGTCCAGGTTCAAGCCTGAATCACCGAGGAACGGTTCGTCTCCGGGAAACGAAAGGCTGTAGCCGCACTCGTCCAGCGGCGAGACGAACGTACTGTGGGCGAAGGATCCGGCGTAGCGTGCGCCCGCATTGTAAATGCAACGGTCGCCGTTCACGAAAGTAATGTCCACCGGGCCGTTGTGCGCCTGACCGCGCGTGGACCAGCGCGTGTAGTTCGAGGCCGTCATCCACAGCCGGTAACTGCCAAATGTGCTGCCGTTGGTGGCCTCGCCGATGCGAACCACGCACTCCCGCTTCCAACGGTCGCCGGGATATTGAACTTCCTCGGCGGGAAAGCGCGTCAGCGCGCCCAAGGTGTCCGTGGCCTCAATCAAGAAGGCCGTGTTGCCAACGCCGAGCCGCGGCAAGACGGCGGTGAACACGCTGTCCAAGGCCACCGCGTCGCCGCTCATGCCGCCGGTGTTGCCGTCATCCAGCATGGGCAGCACCGAGTAATTCGTCGCGGGGTCAGAGCGAAATTTGACACGCAAGTTTTGCAGACCGTCCGGGTCGGCGGCGCGCACGGTGATGGTCACCAGTTCATTCGAGCGCGGAACCGCCGGGTGGTGTTGCACATCGAAAAGCGCCGGCCCGGCATTGGTCATCGTGACCGAATTGGCCCGTCCCGGCGTACCCAAGTCCCCCGGCACAATCATTCGCGCCACGCCCTCCAGATAATTGCCGCTCAGGCGGAACAACAGTTCAGGATGCCCACGCTGCCATTTAACTTTAGCCGTGATGACGCAGGTGGAACCGATGGCGAAACTGGAGCTCAGGCCGTGGCGGATACGGTTGGCCAGATAATCTCCCCGTCCGGTGGCGCGCACGAGCAGGCACGCGCTGCCCGAGGTGCCGAGACCGTTGGTCGCGACGCTCAAGTCGTGGTTGCCCTCCACCGTCCAGCCTTGGGCAGCCAAGCTGCCACCACCGTCAAATCCACCGTTCCCGAGCAAATTCGCCCCCGTCGCCTCCCTGACCTCGATGTCGTCCACCAGACACTCGCCGGCGTTGAGCATCATCATTTCGAGCCGGTTGATGTTGCCCACCGCGTCACCGTTCACGACCAAACCCGTGACCGAGAGCGTGGTCCATGGAGCGCTCAAGGGTGGCGCGCTGTCCGCCCAGCTAGCCGCCCGGCTGTTGTCGCTCCGCAAATCCACCAACTCCAAGCTCGCCCCGCCGCCATCCGTCCACCGGCCCCAACGTCCGCCATCAGAGTAGGTGACTTCATCCATGACGACGCCTTGGGCGTTGGTGAGCGCGATTCTTTGGCCTGAGTCCTTTAATCCCGTTGGCGTATAGTTACCGAACAGATTCACGTTCAAAGACAGGTTCGTGTAGAAGTTTAGCAAATTGTTGGCACGACCTGCGATGACCACGTAGTTCGATGATCCCAATGTGAAATTCGTAAAACGAAAAGCAGTGCCGGCCAATCCCCATCTATCCAGTGACTGAGGATTTGCCCCTCGATTGTAAATCTCAATGAAGTCGTTTGTTAGAGCTCCTCGACCGGGATTGAACATGATTTCCGAAATCACGATGTCGCGGCCGAAAGCTGGTGCGTTTGTTGCCTTGTGCGTCCGCAAACTCAATTCTTGAAATCCGTCCGCACCGTCAGGAAAACGCCCGTAAGAAATCCCAGGTGCCTGCCCGTCGAAACTGACCGCCTCCAGCACCCGGGTCATCGGCGAAAAAGAACTGAAATAGACCGTGTCTCCGTTGGTCTTCATCAGACCCAAAGAGGTGTTCACTCCTTGAGTGAAGCACAGGAATCCACGCGCCGGGATGACGGTGTTCGTCGGGATGACGAACTGGTTGAGCACGGTCTTGCTCGTGCTCAAACTCAGGCCGGAGATGTTCACGGAACCGCCGCCGGCATTGAACAGTTCGACAAACTGGTTTTGTCCGTTGGTCGGGTTCGCGAGAATTTCGTTGATTCTCACCGCACTCAACAAATTGGTCTGTGTTGCTTCGCCTGCGAGGTAGGTGGAGAAATTGCCAAAGCTCGGAGACCAGCTTCGGGCGTCGGCCTCGCCATATGCCGGTCGAGTCAGCACCAACGTATGCCCGGACCCATCGGCAGCTTTGGGCCAAGGCGTTTTGTTATCGTAGCGCAGTTCCAGCAGCACCGCTCCACGGGCGTTTCGCAGTTGAAGCCGTTGTTCGTTGAGCAACTGAAAACTCAGCGGAATCGCGGCAATGAATGACTTTGGACTGACAGTAGTCCCAGACGGAAATGTGTAGAGAACCGTTCCCTGTTCGGGTTCGA
>JAYVQC010000137.1:0-24750 GCA_043757045.1 Akkermansia sp.
TCTGCCGCGCATGACGCCCGCGCACCGCGACGCGATGCACGGCCCCATCCCGACGACCGAGGACGAGGAGGGCCTGAAGAAATTCAGCGCAGTGATGAAACTGGAGCCGTTCCAGCGCGGCATGAAGGAACTCGCGCCCACGGTCTGGCTCACCGCGCTGCGCAAGGTGCAGAACCCAAACCGCGCCGAACTGGACATCGTGTCGCACGATGGAAATTTTGGTTCCCTGAAAGTCAACCCGGTCTTTTACTGGAGCGACGCGGAGATGGAGTCCTACTTGAAGCAGCACAATCTGCCGAACGAATGGGACTACTTCGACCCCGCGAAGGCGGACGACAAACGCGAGTGCGGCCTCCACGCGGCGTGGGGTGGAAAGGCGGTCGGGAAGGCTTGAGTTTTGAACCGCAGATGGACGCGGATAAACGCAGATTCACAGCTGTTTTATCTGCGTCCATCTGCGTTATCTGCGGTTAAACAAAATGAGTTCTTATCACTTAGATCACCTTCAGTATTTGGAGACGGAAGCCATTCACGTCATGCGCGAGGTCGCGGCGGAGTTTGAGCGGCCCGCGCTGCTTTTTTCTGGCGGCAAGGATTCCATCTGCCTGCTGCGCCTCGCCGAAAAGGCGTTTCGCCCGGCGGAAATTCCGATGCCGTTCCTCAACATCGAGACCGGCCACGAGTTTCCCGAGCTGATTGATTTCCGCGACCGCCGCGCGAAGCAACTCGGCGCGAAGCTCCTCGTCCGCACGGTTGACGACGTCATCGCGCGCGGACTCGCCACACCAAAGCCCGGCATCGCGAGCCGCAACCAGTTGCAGACCCCTGCCCTGCTCGCGGCCATCGAGGAGTTTCAATTCGACTGCTGCATCGGCGGCGCGCGGCGCGACGAGGAGAAGGCGCGAGCCAAGGAACGCTTCTTCAGCTTTCGCGATTCCTTTGGCCAGTGGGATCCGAAAAGCCAGCGTCCCGAGATTTGGAACATCTACAACGCGCGGCTCAACCAAGGCGAAAACATGCGCGTCTTCCCGCTCTCGAACTGGACCGAAATGGACGTGTGGGAATACATCAAGAAGGAGCAACTCGAAGTCCCGACGATTTACTTCAGCCACGAGCGCGAGTGCTTCCGCAAAGGTAATCAATGGTACGCAGTTCCGCCGCCCCACACGGATACGACCAAGCCTGATCCTTTTGCGGGCGCGCGGCCCAAGTCCAGCGAAGTCATCATGAAACTTGTTGTCCGCGTCCGCACCATCGCCGACATGATCAGCACCGGCATGATCGAGTCGAAGGTGTATAGCGTTGATGCCATCATCGATGAAATCGCCGCCGCCCGCGTGACCGAACGCGGCTCGCGCGCGGATGACAAGGCCAGCGAAGCGGCGATGGAAGACCGGAAAAAAGCGGGATATTTCTGAACGGCGCGCGCGCAGGTCGTGACAAACCCACCGGAGATCAAAGCTGACTTGCCGCCCGCGAACAAACCTCGGGGACGATTCATGGTCGCTGGCACCGGCGAAGACGAGGAACCAAGAAGAGACGAGATGAAATACGCATCGCCCTTCCACCTCATGACCGAGGGCAGCCTCGCGGCTGGAAGCCCGCGCTACACGCCTTGCAGCGCGCCGGTCGAGTCGCCGAACGAATCCACCTTCATGCCCATGTTGCGGAGCATGGAGACGTAGAGGTTGTTCATAGGCGTGCTGCTGCTGGGATCGAAGTGGCGTCCGGGGTTAAAGGCGCCGCCCCCGCGGCCCGCGAGAATCACCGGCAGGTTCGTGTGGCTGTGCGCGTTGCCGTCACCGAGGCCGCTGCAATAAACCACCATCGAGTTGTCGAGCAGCGACTTGCCGTCGCGGTCCTTCGTCTCGCGCATCCGTTGAAGAAAGTAGGCAAGCTGCGTCGTGTAGAACGTGTCGATCTTCGCGATCTTCGCCAGCGTCTCCTCGTTATTCTGATGATGCGAGAGATTGTGGTGCCCATCCGCGACGCCCACGTCCTTGAAGCTGCGGTTGCTGCCGTCATGCGCGAGCAAGAACGTGCCGACGCGCGTCGAGTCGGTCTGGAAGGCCAGCACCAGCATGTCGCCCATGAGTCGGATGTGGTCTTGGTAATTCGTCGGGATGCCCGAGGGCGTGTCGGACTTCGGATCGGGCAGCTTGCTGAACCGCTCGGCCCGCTGGATGCGCGTTTCGATCTCGCGCACGCCGGTCAGATACTCGTCGAGCTTCGACTGATCGTTGCGGCCCAACTGGCGCTGCATGGACTTCGCGTCATCCATCACGAAGTCGAGGATGGATCGCTGCTGTGTCATGCGCTGATCGAAATTGCGCTGACGCTCGCCCGCCTTGCCGGTGCCGAAGAGTCGCTCGAAGACGAGGCGCGGATTGGACTCGGGCGCGACGGGCGTATTCTCCGAACGCCACGACAGGTTGAACTGATAGGCGCACGAGTAACCCGAGTCGCACGAGCCGGACTTGCGCACGCCGTCGCAGGAAAGTTCGAGCGAGGCGAAGCGCGTAGTGTCGGCGAGAGCCTTGGCCGCGACTTGATCCACGGAGACACCCACGCGAATGTCCGCGCCGGCCGTTTTCTTGGGACGCGCACCGGTGAGGATCGAAGCGTTCGCGCGCGCGTGATCGCCCGCGCCATCGGCACCCGCTGTGCCGTTTTTCTGATCGAGTTTGCTGATGACTTGGAATTCGCTGCGGAGCGCGGCGAGCGGTTCGAGCGAGGAGTTGAGCTGGTAATCCGAGCCGGTGCCAGTGGGCCGCCACTTCTTGAGATTCACGCCATTCGGCACGTAGAGGAACGCCATGCGCAAAGGAGCGCCCGAGGCGGTGGTGGCGAGCGGCGCGGCCGTGGCCGTGGCCGCGGCGAGCGCACGCACGGGCAGGATGGATTCAAACGCCGGCAGCGCGACGCAGACGCCGAGTCCGCGCAGGAAGTTGCGACGGTTCACTGTCATGGCCTGGTTGTTCATAAAATTCTTTCGGCTCAACGTCTGACGGCACGGCGCGGTGGCAAATTTAATTTCGTTTGCCACCTGCGTAGTGGGACAGCCGCCCCCGGCTGTCTTTAGTCTGGCAAGCGCCCCCGCTTGCAGAACACCGGGCGTGGGCGCCCGGTGGACTAGCGACAGGCGTGGGCGCCTGTCCCACTATCTTTGAGCCTCACAGCTTCGCGTCCGTCATCAAACGGTCGCCATCCCCGCGCCGCATCTGGAAGGGCGCGCTTTCCACCACGCCGTAAATCAGACTGCGCGTCTTCGCGCCGTCGCGCTCCATCTGCTCGACGATCTTCTCGATGGTCGGAGCGTCGTAGTATTCCACGCCGCGGCCCGTGGCGTAAGTCAGCAATTTCTCCGTGGCACAGCGGTAGAAATCCTTCCGCCGCGAGGTGACGAGAATTTTTGCCAGCTCGACCGTGTTCGTGAACTTCTCGCCGGTGATCAACTGGCCCGCCGTATCAATGTTCTTTCCGCCCTCCTGGTCGCGGAACTTCCCGATCGCGTTGAAATTTTCCAGCGCCAGCCCAATCGGGTCCATGCGCGCATGGCACGAGGCGCACAACGGTTTCGCGCGGTGCAGTTCCATCGCCTGACGCATGGTCAGGAAGTCGGCGGAATTCTGCTTCGTGCTTTCCAGCGTCGGGACGTTCGGCGGCGCGGGCGGCGCGGGCGTGCCAAGCAAATTCTCCAACACGAACAGACCGCGCTTCACCGGCGACGTGCGCGTGGGATTCGAGGTCACGAGCAGCAGGCTCCCGTGCGTGAGCACACTGCCGCGATGCGAGTCCTTCGCGAGCGTCACTTTCCGCATCTCCTGACCTTTCACGCCGGGGATGTCGTAAAAGTTCGCCAGCGTCTCGTTCAGAAACGTGTAGTCGGAGGAAAGCAGTTCCGTGAGCGGACGATTCTCGCGCACGAGATGGGCGAACAACATTTCCGTCTCCTGCCGCATGGCGCGGCGGACACGACCGTTGAAAACTTTGTCCGCGTCCTCGTTGCGGCGGATGCGGAGAATGCGCTGCGCGTCAATGCTCACTGTCTCCACGTCGCGCGTCTGGAGCCATTGCCCGGCGAAGTTGCGCACGAAGCGACGGCCCTTGTCGTCCTTCAACATGCGGTCCACTTGCGTGCGCAAACTCGCGCGCAGTTTCCCGTCGCGCGCCAGCGCGAGCAGTTCATCATCAGGCAAGGAACTCCACAGGAAGTACGAGAGGCGCGAGGCCAGCGCGTACTCATCCACGCGCACGACCTGCGCGGGGTTGTTCGGTTCTGGCTGAATTTCTGCACGGAAAAGAAAGCGCGGCGACGCCAGCATCGCCGTCAGCGCCTGACCGATGCCCTGCTCGAAGCTGCCGCCCGGCTGCTTCTCCACTCCGGCGGCGATGTTCACCAGCTTGTCCAAGGTCGCCTCGTCCACCGGACGACGGAATGCGCGCATCGTGAAGTAGCGCAAAATTTTCTTCCGATACTCCGCACGCGCCGCGGCGGCAATCGGCGGCTGACCGTCCATGAACACTTTGAAGTATTCCCTCGGACGTTCGAGGAAGCTGCGGTCCAGCGGACCGTTCAGCTTCAAAGTGTCGAGATTTGCGTGCAGCTTGTTCTCACCCTCCGCCGGCGCGCGCTTGGGAATCAATTCAATCGCGATGGTGTGATTTCCTTTCGTGAGCGTGGCTTGATCGGAAATTGTCACCGTCTTCGCCGCGTCCCAGCCGAGGTCACGCCGCTCGATTTCCTTGCCGTCCAGCTTCAACACCGCCGTGGCCGCGTGAACGGTCGCGTCCTTCGATCCCGCCACCGCGAGGTCGAGCGAGATTTTGTAGGGCCCGGGATATTTGATCTCGCGCGTGACGGACACGGTGTTCGCTTCGCTGAACGGCAGGTTGTTCGGCGACACCTTGGGGTTGGCCTTGTCTTTGAAATCATCGCCAGCCACGGAAATCGTCGGAATGCGTCCCTCGCCGCTGCTCACCACCTTGTCGGCAATGTCGCGCGCGGCATCCAGATACTTCTCTAGCAGGATGGGCGAGATGGTCAGCACGTCGCCGATGTTGTCGAAGCCGTAGCCGCTATCGTCCGTGGGAAACGCCTCGGTCACATCGAAGTCCACGCCGAACAGATCGAGGATGGTGTTGCGATACTCCTCGCGGTTCAACCGGCGGATGGTCACGCGGCCCGGGTCGGGATTCGCCGGGTCGAGCTTGAAGACTTCCGCCTCAATCCATTTGGCGATGATTTTGCGCTCGGCCTCGGTGGGCTGCGGCTTCTTCGCGGGCGGCATCATCTGCGTTTCGAGGTTCTGCCAGACGCCCAGCCACAGTTTGCGGGCGGCGAGTTGCGCGGTGAAATTTGTGAAGCCATCCAAGGACACGCCGCCCTTCTCCGCGCCGTCGCCGTGGCAGTCGTAGCAATACGTTTTCAGCAACGGCTCGACTTGGGCCTTAAAGTGCCGCGCGTCCCCGCCCAACACGACCACGCAGGAAAAGACACCCACCAAGGCCGCGAGCGGCCGCCACTTCTTCGATTTATCACGCAATATCATTTTATCCAGTGGCACTCAGACGCGCCTGCGTGCCGGGCATTCAGACGTTTCCCATCGGGCCAGCGTGACAGAAAAACACGACGCGATAACATCCGTGCACACGGGCGCGCGGACATCCGCTGTCGTCAGTCTGCAACAGACAACCCGGGCCAGCAAAAAAGGCCGCCCTCGCGGGCGGCCTTGGATGTGGGTCGAACCTGAAATTACTTCTTCTCCGCGCCTTTGTGCGCCTTCACGAAGTCCACGCACTTCGTGATCTCGGGCACGCTGGTCGTCCAGTTGTATTCGTACTCGATGGAGATGTTGCCCTCGAAGCCCTGCTTCTTCAGCTCGTCGAGGCAACGACCAATTTCGCCGACGCCGGTGCCATACGGCACGTCATGGCTGGGGCCGTAGTCCACCTTGTCCTTCATGTGGCTGCTGATGATGCGGCCTTTGAGAATGCGGAGACATTGCACGGGGTTCAGCCCGCTGGTCTGCCAGTGGCCGGTGTCCGCGCACGCGCCGATGCGGGCGTCGCGACCCTTGGTGACTTCAAGAATGTAGTAGGGATCCCAGACCTTGTAGTTCGGGTTGTTCGGCTGGCGCGGGTGATCGTGAATGCCGACCTTGATGTCGAACTCCTTCACGAGCGGCTCGATGATGTCGAGCTTCGTGGCATCCTCGGTGGTGATGCCGTAGAGGCCGATCTTCTTGCCGAACTCAAAAATCTTGCGCCACTCCGCCGCGTCCTTGCCGCTGACCACGCCGTAGTTCACGGCCTTGATGCCGTGCTCCTTCAACTTGGCCTGCACCTTGGCGATGACTTCGTCCGAGGCGCTGTGGTTCCACGACGTGGCGTCGTCCTTGGTGAGCTTCTGACCGGGATAGAATTCGATGACCTTGCCGCCGCATTGCGCCGTCTTCTCGATGGCTTCGAAGACGGTGTAACGGTTGAAGCTGTAGGCCTGCAGGCCGATGGCGAAGCCGTTCTGTTTGAATTCGTCGGGAATGGCCTCGGCGCGCGCGCTGCCGATGAAAGCCGCCGCCGCGAGGGCGAGCAGGGAAAAGAATTTTGCGTTCATAATTTGGTGTGCCGCGAATAGCACTCGCGACGCGCCGGAGTGTCAAAGCAAAAGTGGGAGGCGGCCTGATGGCGCGCGGCAAGAATGCCACGCCACCGCGCCACGGCGAGGCTCGACGCTGCGAAATCCATGGCCATAATCAGAACGTGAACTTCACACCGCCCGAGCCACTGGGTCGGCCCCGGCGCCGGAAACTTCTCTGGCTGCTGTTCTGGTTTATTCTTCTGACCTCGCCGGTTCTGGTCGTAGCCGGGCCGCCCCTCCTCCGGCACTTTTCCGGTTTCCTGCTTCCGGCGGCGCTTGAGATGCTCGTGTGCCTCAGCAGCATGGTGGCGGGCGCGACGGTTTCGGGATTTCTCCTCGCGCGCCTTATGAATGAGGATACGACAGATTTTATCCGCCAGGGGTTCGGCTATTCGTTTGCCTTCGCCTTGCTCCACTTGATGATTGTATTCGTACTGATGAATTCTCTGGTGCGACGCTGAGAAATAATTTGTAAAGGCGAGCCAAGTTGGCCGCACCTTCCGATACGGATTCACGCGAGGCGTTGCGCAACGAGATGCTTGTCCGGGTCGAGCCGGCCGGTGGCGCGCGGGGCTTCGCGGAAATCACCCGCGTGACTCACGCCGAACTCCGGCAGGCCCGCCAGACCCTCGGCATATTTCGCCGCGCCACACTGCATCAGGCCGAACCGCTCGACGAGCGAGCGGAGCCAATCCGGGAAGCGGTCAGTGAACTTGAGTTCAAGAATCACGCGGTTGCCAAAAGGCCGGCTCGGCGCGTCCATCGCGGTGGCAAACGTCAACGTGTGGCGCGGCTCGGTGAAGACTTCGCGGTCGAAAGTCACACGCGTGTTGTCCGACACAGGATCTATGTAGGCTTCGCGCTGGTAGCAGACGTGCGCCTGCGGCACGGCCTGAATCTGGTTCGTGAGCTGCACGAAATTCTGCACCGCCGTGAGCGCGCGCGGGTCTTTGGAAATCAAATCCTCCAGCGCGGGGAACTGCCCGTTGAGCAGCCGCGCCACCGCATCCTTCTTCACCCCGCCGCGCTGCTTGAGAATGCAGTTGTTCATGCGGCGCTTGATTTCAAAAAACACCGGCGTGTTCGGGCGTTCGTCGTAGAAACGCAGGCGCAGTTTGAAGCGGTTCTTGTCGCCGTTGATCGTGGTCCAGAAAGTGTAGAGGTCGGCGGAGTCGAGATAGAGGCTGTGGACGGGGTAGCTGAAATTGGGCTGGCCCACGCCATTCTCGTCGAGATCGAGGTGCGAGGCGACTTCGGCGCGCACGGCGATGGCCTGGTCTTCACTGAGCATGTATTTCTGCTCGAACCTCTGGCGTTGCATCCGGTCGGGTGACATGCCCGGAGGTTAACGTAAGATTCATTTTTGCATAGTCTGCAATGCGTCCGTCTCCTTGCGAGGATTTAGTCCCCCTGGATTATCTGTTCGGGGGGCGCGAAAGGCGCCGAGGTAGCGCGTGAGCAATTCTTCCTGCACGGGCTTGAGCTTCGACTTGCGGGCCATTTTCCTCATCCAGTCATCCCAATCCTTTTGCGAGTAGTCCGCAGGCTGGTAGAACTGGTGACACTTCGCGCATTTGGCCGCGTAAAGTGAGCTAGCGTCGTTAACCTCCTGGGCAGAAAACCCTGCCGCAGCCGCCCCGTCCGCAGTCAGCACGGGCATGGAGTCGGAACCGGCGCGGCCGCTGGTTGCGGAGCTTTGACAACCCACGAGCGCGGCGGTGAACGCAGCCGCAACCAGCTTTTGAGCGAAAAGACCGCGCATTAAAATGAGAAGCCGACGATCAACCGCGCGTTCCATCGCTCGTGACCTTCGAGTTCGAGACGGGTGTTGCCATCCGGATTTTCGTTGTGAAAGGTGTGACCCCAGATCTGCGGCATGACGGTGAGCGTGGCCCACCAGTTTGCGCGATGATAGTTCACCACCGGTCCGCAATAGAGCGCAGTGTTCTCCCAGATTTTGTATTCCGGCAGTTCATTGTGGTCGCGCGCTTCCAATCCCACGGCCCAGTGTTTGCCGATCAACCGTGTGAGTCCGGCACTGATCTCCACCTCGCCTTCGGTTTCCCGGAAATGATCGGCCCACTCCGTGGCGTGGGTCAGATTTAGCGCCCACTTCCAATCGCCGTGGCGCTGGCCGAGAATGATCTTTTGCTCCAACTCTGCATTCTCTCCGTCGTAGGTCGGTTCGATGTAGAGCGTCAGGCCGACCTTCTGGGTCGCCGGGTTCAAAAGCATGTAGCGATTTTCAATGGAAATACCGTCCCAGTACAGGTCGCGGGTTTTGTGGCCTGACACCGGGTCCTGGTAGCTGGTGTGCGATTCGTTGACGTAGAGGCCCACGGTGTAGTTGTCCGTGACCCCGTATTCCGCCTCGGTGCGGAATTGCCAGCGCTGGTAATCTTTCTGTCCCACCGTCGAGTTGCGGCCCGCCCGGAGGGTGAACCACTGTTCGATTTCAAACGCGCCTTGCGGCAACGTTTCTGGTTCATAGGAATAGGTGAAGAGCCGGTCGTTGGCTGAGGCACTGGCCCCCAAGAGCGCGAGGACCGCTACGCATCCAAAGTTTTTCATTAGTTTCCATTTCGCTACCGACGTGATGTCGTTCGTTTTCATAAACGAGACGTTACGGAGGGGTTTATTCCCGCGCATTCGGCAGCTTGCGAATCTTTGGCGGCGGCTTGCGATCCGCCCAACCGCTCAGCGAACGCGCCCAGCCCGCTGCGTGGGCGTGGCAAGCGGACACAAACCGAGGCCACAGCCAACCGCGTCGTGCAAAGCCACGCTGAAATGGCTGGCACTGCAACAACCCACCTCCATCGCCACCTGCCTGACATTCAGTTGGCGTGCGCAACTGGATGAGGTGATACGAAATGGTTTTCCCCATCTGCTGCGAGAAGGTACGGCTCAAATAGAACCAACTGCGGCCGACTTGCTTGCGAAGCGCCTCCCGGGCGGGCGGCTCGACCAGATTGGTTTTCAGATTGGCGGTGACACCATCCACCCATTCAGGCCTCTCCCTGACGCGGACGTGATCGCGAGATTCATGAAAACCGTCTGAAGCGCCATTTCCCAAACAGGTGCGCTCAACGAACGGGATGGGAGCGCGGCTCCAAATAATTTCCAGTAACACCTGCCGAAAAACGCTTCTGAGAAGGGTGAAGAAAGAATAGAAGTTATGAAAACCATCGTGATTGAAGCGGCCACATGTCCGAGTTGCGGGAAGCTGATGCCGGCGGGCGCGCTGGCCGGGTTTTGCCCCGCCTGCCTGCTCGCGCAGGGCGCAGAAACAGACGGCGGCGAGGGCGGACACCGCGGGCGTTTCGTGCCGCCGCCGCTGGAAGAGGTGGCGAAACTTTTTCCGCAGTTGGAAATCCTCGGCCTGCTCGGCGCGGGTGGCATGGGCGCGGTGTACAAGGCGCGGCAACCGGCGCTCGACCGCATCGTGGCGCTGAAAATTCTGCCGGCCTCGGGCGCGGAGGGCGCAAACTTCGAGGAGCGGTTCAATCGCGAGGCACGCGCCTTGGCGCGGCTGAATCATCCGAACATTGTCGCGGTCTTCGAGTTCGGACGCACTCCGCCCCAGACCCCGCACGCCCTCACCCATCCCCTACCGAGCCTCCACTTCTTCATCATGGAGTTCGTCGATGGCGCGAACTTGCGGCAACTCGAACAAGCCGGGCGTCTCGCCCCGCGCGAGGCGCTGCAAATCATCCCGCAGATTTGCGACGCGCTGCAATACGCCCACGATGAGGGCGTGGTCCACCGCGACATCAAGCCGGAGAACGTGCTCGTGGACCGCAAGGGCCGCGTGAAGATCGCCGACTTCGGGCTGGCGAAAATTCTCGGCCACGATCCCGACGCCGCACGGCTTACCGCCGAGGGGCAGGTGATGGGCACGCCGCACTACATGGCCCCGGAGCAGGTGGAGAAACCACTCACCGTGGATCATCGCGCCGACATCTATTCGCTGGGCGTCGTGTTCTACGAAATGCTCACGGGCGATCTGCCGCTCGGAAAATTCTCCCCGCCGTCGCGCAAGTTCCAGTTGGACGTGCGCCTCGACGACGTGGTGCTGCGCGCCTTGGAGAATGATCCCGCCCGCCGTTACCAGCACGCGAGCGAAGTGAAGACGCAGGTGGAGAACATTGCGGGCACACCGGCTCCGGCGGCGTCTTCGGGTCCTTCCGCGCCTGAACAAAAATTCATTCGCTGGATGGGCTTTCCCGTCGTGGTCGAGCGTAATGGCGTGCGCAAAGAGAATTGGAAAGGAGAGCTTCAGGCGGTGGCCATCCTGTTCGGTGTCATCACCATCGGTTGCGGAATCGTGTCGCTCATCGCAGGTGGATCGAACGACTGGCTGGGAATCGTGCGCTGGAAAAGCGTGGTGGCACGTCTCGTCTTCGTTGCAGTCGTCGTGGCATTCGGCGCACGGCGCGCGTTGCGGCCGAAGCCCGCGCAGGACACGCCGCCGCAAACACCGCCAGGCACGGTCATATCTACCCCGGAACGATTTTCCCGAAAAGCACTCCTCGGCGTCTGCTGGGTTCCGTTCGCATTCTTTGCTTTCTTCGGATCGTATCTGGTGCATTCCGTCCAGTCGGGCACAACTCATCATGGCCCGCATTGGTGGCAAATCCTGCTGGCCGTGCTCACGCTGCCGCTTGGCTTTTCCGCGCCATTCGGCACGACCCTTCTCGGCTGGTTGGCGGTGGCGGATGTCCGCCGCGCACGCGGGCGCATCAGCGGTCTGCCGCTCGCGGTATTCGACGGGCTGTTCTTTCCATTGCTGGCGCTGGACGGAGTCTTGATCTGGGCCTGGATGAACGTTGTGGAAATGCTGCATCGGCGAGAAGTGTTTGATGCGTTCCACGCCGGGGAAGTTTCCGTGCTGACCAAGATCGGCGCGGCGGCCATCTGCGTGCTGGTCAATCTGTTCATCATCCGCCGCGTCTGGCGTGCGGTGCGTCTCGACGGCAGCGCTCCGCGCGCGGGCGGCGACTGGTGGTGGAGCCGCAGGCCGGGCGTGGTGGTGATTGGGTTGGCCTGCGTCGGCCTCATCGCGGCCAACATCTGGCGGCTCGAGAAATCCTCGCCCCGGGTTGCCGTCCAGCAGCGCATCACAGCGCCCGACGCGCAGACCGGCACGTTCCTCGCGAAGCTGCCGGAGCGCGGCACCGTGGAACTGCTCGCCGTGTCCGACGCCGGAGCCGCGCCCAACGAATGGTGGTTGCCCAACGGCACGCCCATTCCCGACACGCTTTACGAGTTTGCCCAAATCGGAAACGTGAATTTCAACAACTGGACCAACAAGGACTTCGTGTTGCGCTGGCGTGATCTGCCGTCCGGCGCGGATGGACCCTACGTCGAGTTCGATCCGTCCGGCGCCTCCAGCAGCGGCGGCAAATCGTGGCGCGACGGAAAAAAGTTTTGGGGAACCTGGCCGGTCCGCACGGCGTTTCCGCCCACGGCCACCGAGGCCACGATGCGCGTTGGGTTCGACTTCGCCACGTGGCAGACCGTTTGCACCCACGACCGCAACGGCAACGGCAACTTCCCGAAGACGCCGCCCGGCGTGCCGAATCTCCACGCGCAGGTGCATCGCGTGGGCGAGAACAACGGCCAGGCGTTTGTGACCCTGTCGCTGGCGCAGGAGAGCCGCGATTGGAAAACCCGCGTCATCGCCGTGGACACCAACGGCGTGGAGCACGCCGACCATCTCGGCACGGCCACGCCGGCGGATAAGAACGCGGTGCTGACGTATGACTTTCTGCAGCTGCCGCTGGCGCGGGTGCGGGAGTTCCGCGTGCAGGTGCGTCCGGTGCATTGGGTTGAATTTCGTGGCGTGGCGCTGAAGCCGCGCAAACCGTCGGCACCGATGCCGGCCAAGTTGGCGTTCACTCCATCTACGATCGCGCCAAAAATTTCCCCACGAAAGGATCCCTACGCAGCGAAGGACCCGGAAGCAAAACTGGTTTTCTCGGGCACACCCGCGCAACTGGAGGAAGCGCCACAACTCCGCTTCCTGGCGTGGCAGGACGAATGGAAAACCAATCAACCACACGTCGCCTGGCGCGCGGATGGTTCGCTCGTCACGGAACAAGCGGAACTGGATCTACTCCGTCAACTTCCCATCGCTAGCATGGATGTCAGCGCGACGGAAGCGGGCAAGCGTGATCCGCGGTTCCTTCATCTATGGCTTTCACACCCGTTGTTCCACTTGCAGGGTTTGAACGAGGTGACCTTGCTCGACGACAGCGGCTTGCCCATTCGGCTGGCGGGCGAAGGGGCCACGTCCTCTGCTCCCCATTCTGGCCGCCCACCAAAGGACAATCTGAACTGGCTGCTCTGCGCGCTCAGTCCGGGTGAGGGAAATCAAGTTCCGGCACGCGTCACGGTGCGTCTCCGCTATGTGGTGGGACCGTTGGAAAATCCGCAGGACGTCGCGGTGAATTTTAATGGCGGCATGTCCTTGGAAAATGGCCAACTCAACGGCATCGGCCAGGACGCCGACGGCAGAACGTTTGTGGCCTTGGCGGCTGATACGCGAAAGCAAATGACGCGGCACCCCGGCATCACCGCGGTGACGCATGACCGACGTGAACTTTCAGCGAACGGCCACAGCACCATGGGGCCGGTGGATGGCACCTATCGCGCTGAAAGATTTTACTTCAACACGCCCCTTTCGGAGATCACCCGTTTCCGCATCGGCTCACGGGCGGTACGAACCATGGAATGGACGAACGTCGTTTTGAAAACACCACCGTTGCATTGACCTCGGAATCTTCAACGCCTTTGCCGGCACCGCGCGGCGACATCTTCGTCACCACGCGCTGGACGGTCGTGTTGCACGCGGGGCGCAAGTCCTCACCGCAATCCGACCGCGCGCTGGGCGAGCTTTGCCAGACCTACTGGTATCCGCTCTATGCCTATGTCCGGCGCAAGGGGAAGACGAAGGAGGACGCCGAGGATTTGGTGCAGGCGTTCTTCGAGAAGTTCCTGGAGAAGAATTATCTCGAAGGACTCAGCGCCGAGCGCGGGAAGTTTCGCGCCTTCCTGCTCGCGGCGCTGAAACATTTCCTCGCCAACGAATGGGACAAGTCCCGGCGCCAGAAACGTGGTGGTGGCGTCACGCCTCTCTCGCTCGACTGGCAGAGCGCTGATGCGCGCTTCCATCTTGACCCTCCCGATCCCTCCACCCCGGACAAGACCTTCGACCGCGAATGGGCGCTGGCCTTGCTGGAGCGCGTCATCGTGCGCCTGCGTGAGGAGTGCGCGGCGGATGGCAAAGAGAAACTGTTCGATCAAGCCAAGGGCTATTTGATGGTCGGCGAGCAGGCGATTCCCTACAGCGAAGCCGCGCAGAAACTCAGCATGGACGAGGGCGCGGTGCGCGTGGCCGTGCATCGCCTGCGGAAACGCTACCGCGAACTGCTGCGCGACGAGATCGCCCAAACGCTCGACGACCCGGCGCAGGTCGCGGAGGAATTGCGTTCCTTGCAGGCGGCGCTGGCGGGATGAGCAATGTCGTTCCTGCTCAGTTCCACAAGTTGATGAATCCCTGCCCCGTTCTTGTTCAGCGTTTCAGCTTTCGCAATTCAGCTTTTGAGGAAATGGTAGGCGATGAAGGATTCGAACCTCCGACCCACTGCGTGTAAAGCAGCTGCGCTACCACTGCGCCAATCGCCCGACCGCCACGACGCTATCAGCCCAAGTTTCAAAGTCCAACGTCCAATGCGCGGCTGAGTCGCGCCGCGAAGGATTACATGAACTGCAGCTTCGTCGTCGGCGCGTCCGCGTCCCAGCCGCGCGGCGGCTTGCTGTTCACGGCGGCGACTTCCTTGATGGAGAGCTGACGCCCCAACGTCTTCGGACTCTTCACGTCCACCTCGCTCGGGTTGCACGTCTGCTGGCTGATCTTCTGGTGCGGCGCGGCCTTGTAGCGGATGAAAATTTCCTTCGGCGTGTCCGGCTCGAAGTAAAGGATGCGCGACTTCTCGGGAATGCAGTTGTAGTCGCGATTCAAAATCGTGCCGCCGAAGGCAAAGCGCTTGATGTAGGTCGCCTCGCGGTTCGTGTACACGCAGGTGAACACGCGGTCGCGCTCCGGCAGGCCGCAGAAGTAGAGGTCCGGTCCCACGAACATCTTCTCCTGCAACTCCACGACCTTGTAGTGACCGTCCTTGAAGACTATGAGCAGCTTGTCGAACTTCGTGCATTCCAAGCGGAACTCCTCACCGGACACCTTGTAGCCCACGTAGCCGCTCTCGCGGTCGTAGGCGACCTTGAACGATTTGAACGCGGCTTCCTTCACGTCCACTTCGTCGTAGCGGCTGCTCTTGGTCAGGCGCGGATATTCTTCGGCGTACTTCGCGATCAACGCCTCCAGGTGATTAATCACATACTTGGTCAAGCCTTTGAGATGCTTCCGCGTCTCGCCGAGGTCAGCCTTGATCTGCTCCGTCTCCTCGCGGTGTTTGTTGATGTCGAAGAGCGAGATGCGCCGGATGCGGACTTGCAGCAATCGCTCCACGTCGGCGTCGCTCACGTCGCGCAACAGTTCCTTGCGGAAAGGCTTCAGTCCCTCATGCACCGCCGCCATCACCGTCTCGTTCGTCTTGCACAGCTCAATCTTTTTGTAGATGCGCTCCTCGATGAAGATGCGTTCCAACGTGCGCGCGTGAAGTTCTTCGAGGAGCTGCTTCTCCTTCAACTCCAGTGCGCGCTTCATCAAGTCCACAAGCTGATCCATGTTCGCGCGCAGCACTTCGGTCACGGTCAGTTCCACCGGACGATTGTTGCGGATGACCGTGATGCGGCTGGTGATGGACACCTCGCAATCGGTGAACGCGTAGAGCGCATCAATCAACTGCTGCGCACTCACGCCCGCCGGAGCCTTCACCTCGATCTCCACGTTCTCAGACGTGAAGTCGTTGACCGACTTGACCTTGATCTTGCCATTGCGCGAGGCGTCCTCGATGGAGGCCATCAGCGATTCCGTCGTCGTCGTGGGCGGAATCTCTTTGATGACGACGGTGTTCTCGTCCTTCTCTTTGATCTTGGCGCGGACTTTGATCGAGCCTTTGCCGTCCGCGTAGTCGCGCGCGTCCATCAGTCCGCCGGTCTGGAAATCGGGCAGGCACTTGAAGCTCTCCTTCTTCAAAATCGCAATCTGCGCCTGGAGCAGCTCGATGAAATTATGCGACAGAATGCGCGCCGACATGCCGACCGCGATGCCCTCCGTGCCGAGCATGAGCAGCAACGGCAGCTTGCACGGCAGCGCGACCGGCTCGCGCTTGCGCCCGTCGTAGCTGGGCACGAATTCCGTCAGCTCGTCGTTGAAGATTTCTTTGCGCGCCAGTTCCGTGAGCCGGCACTCGATGTAGCGCGGCGCGGCCGCCGGATCGCCCGTGTAGATGTTGCCGTAGTTCCCTTGCCGCTCGATGAGGTAACGCTTGTTCGCCAGCACCACCAGCGCGTCGCCGATGGAGGCGTCGCCGTGCGGATGATACTTCATCGTCTCGCCGACGATGTTGGCCACCTTCATGAAGCGCCCGTCATCCGTGTCGTGCAAGGCCCAGAGGATGCGCCGCTGCACCGGCTTCAAGCCGTCCGCGAGATTCGGAATGGCGCGGTCGCGAATGACGTAGCTGGCGTAGTCGAGAAAGCCGCGGTCCACGCGCCGGTGCAACGCCTGCTCGATGTTCCCCGGCACGAAGGGACGATGGATTATTTCCTCCGGCACACTCTCAACTTCGACATGGGCATGGCCGTTGCTGTTTTCAGGCGTTGGCGTGGGCTGCGGTTTATCTTCCGCGTCGGGCTTCTTTTTCTTCTCGCTCATTTGGAACGCCAAGAGTTGCAGCAAGCACAAACACGGCGCAAGAAAGCGTTGCGCGCGCAGCGGTAAGTAGTGGGGCAGCCGTCCCGGCTGCCACCAGTCCACGGGCCGTCTCGGCTCGTGTCCTTCAGCCGGGACGGCCAAGGGACTAAAGGCAGGCGGGACACCCGCCCCCACTACGCTCAACCCGGCGGCAGGCGCTGCCCCATCTTCTTCGCCGGATGCTCCTCCTTGCGCCCATGCACGCACACCGCTGTCCATTCCGCGAGCCGCTGGCCGAGCAGCCGACACGCGGCTTGCGTTTCCTCCTCGCGCGGTTCCTTGGCGCAGACCGCGCCGTAATGCAGCGTCATCTTCTTCGCCGCGTAATCCGTGACCCCGAAGACGAGGAAGCCAAAATTCATGAGCACCGTGAGCAGGGACTGGCAGGCCAGTTCCATCCCGCCGCCCCAGCCGCCCGCGCTGCTGAACGCACAGGCGATTTTTCCATCAATACTCATCCAATGCTCGTTCATCGTCTCATCCCAAAAGCGTTTCATCTTCCACGAGAGGAGACCCATGTTCGTCGGGCTGCCCACGGCGAGACCATCGCACCACAACACGTCCGCCGCCGTCGCCTCGTCCACGGAACGCACGCGCACTTCCGTGTCCGCGATGATGCGCGCGCCCTCGGCCACGAGCTGCGCCATCTGCGCCACGCTGCCGGACTTGGAATCATAGAGGACGAGAATGCAATTCATGCCGCGAGCGTGGCGAAAAGGAATTCCGCCGTCACGAATTCATCCCCACACGGAGGGTGGGGCGTCGTCGCCCCGCGCGAAACTTGCCGTCCTCACATGAGGCGGCTACTGTCGCGCACTTACTTTGAGCAGCAACCTCATCCCAACGGCCTTGCTCGTCCTCGGCGCGGCCGTCTTTCGGTTCGGCGCAGAGGCGGCGGACTTCTCTGTCCTGAGCACGGCGGACAGCGGCGCGGGCACGTTGCGCCAGGCCATCCTTGATGCGAACGCTTCGCCCGGCAAAGACATCATCTCGTTCAACTTTCCCGGTTCCCCGCCCTTCACCATCACGCCGTTGACGGCGCTGCCGAGCATTTCTGATCCCGTGACGATCAATGGGACCACGCAGCCAGGCTACACGGGGTTGCCGCTCGTCGGACTTGTCGGCACCAGCATCGGCACGGCAAACGGCCTCGACCTTCTCACCAGTAACACCACGGTGCGCGCGCTGTTCATCAACCGCTTCAACGGCAACGGCCTGCAAATCCAGGGCGGGCAGAACAACGTGATTGCGGGCTGCTTCATCGGCACCTCGTTTGCCGGCACGGCGAAGCAAGTGAACACCGTGGCGGGCGTGGCGATTCTGAACGGACGCAACAACCGCGTCGGCGGCACCAACCCCACGGATCGCAACCTCCTCTCCGGCAACCAAACCGGCCTCTGGATCGCCGGCCTGAGCGCGACGGGGAACGTGGCCCAGGGAAATTTCATCGGCACGGATCTCACCGGCTCCATCAGCCTCGGCAATGGCAACAACGGCATTTTGATTGGCTCACCCGGCAACACCGTCGGTGGCGCGGACGCGGGCGCGCGCAACCTGATTTCCGGCAACGGCCAGAGCGGCGTGTATTTGAACGACGCCTGGGCGAGCAACAACTGGATCGCCGGCAATTTCATCGGCACCACCAGCAATGGCGTCGCAGGCCTGAGCAACAGTGTGGACGGGGTCACGATTTACCGCGCCACGCACAATCTCGTCGGCGGCTCGCTGCCCGGTGCGGGCAATTTGATCTCCGGCAACGGCGAGCGCGGCGTGTATCTCTTCACCACCACGAGCAATGTTTTGGAGAACCGCATCGAAGGAAATTTCATCGGCACCGACGTGACCGGGCGCACCAGTCTCGGCAACCGTTTCTCTGGCGTCGGCCTGACGCTCGCGCATCAGAATTTTATCGGAGGCACCAACGCCTTCGCGCGCAACATCATCTCCGGCAACAAGCAGAGCGGCGTGGTTATTGATTCAAACTCGGTCGCGAATGTCGTGGCGGGAAATTTCATCGGCCTCGATGTCACCGGCACGAACGCGCTGGCCAATTCCTTCGATGGCGTGGCCGTGGTCCACGGCCGGAGCAATGTCATTGGCGGTGCGGAGGAGGGCGCGGGCAACGTCATCTCCGGCAACACGCTGCGCGGCGTGGCCATCTCCTCGAACAGCGCGGCGACCACGGTCCAAGGCAACCGCATCGGCACCGACTTCACCGGCACGCTGCGGCGGGGCAACGGCAACAGCGGCGTGCGCGTGGAATCGGCGGACAACCTGATCGGCGGCGCAGCGGCGGGCGCGCGCAATTTGATTTCCGGCAACAACAACAGCGGCGTGTTCATCTTCGGCAGGGCGGCGAGCAACAACGTCGTCGCGGGAAATTTCATCGGCACAGGCGTGGCGGGGGCCAGTGCGCTGTCGAACAGTTTTTATGGCGTGAGCCTGACCAACGCGCCGAGGAACTTCATTGGCACGGCGGAACCGGGCGGCGGCAATTTGATTTCCGGCAACGCCAACTCCGGCGTGTCCCTCACCGGCCTCGGCGCGACCGGCAACAGGGTGCTTGGTAATTTCATTGGCACGGATGTCTCTGGAAGTTTCGCCATTGCCAATGTGCTGGGCGCGGTCAACCTCTCCATCGCCGGAACCAATTTCATCGGCGGTGCGGAGTCGGGGGCCGGGAACCTCCTGTCGGGCAATGAAAATGTCGTCATCTACGTGACCAACTCACATGGCAACATCATCCGGGGCAACAACATCGGACTCCGCGCAGACGGCGCGACCGCCCTGCCCAACTTCCTGCACGGGATTGAATTACTGCCCAACTCAAGCGGGAACATCATCGGCGGCACCAAGCCCGGCGAAGGCAACCGCATCGCCAACACCCTCAGTTCCGCCTACGACGGCGTGCGCGTGCGGGACGGCTGCGTGGGCAACGTGATTCGCGGCAACTCGATGTTCAACAACGGCGGCGCGAGCGTGAACGGTCTCGCGATTGACTGGAGCGCGGACGGGCCGACGACGGTGAGCGAACCGCGCTTCCCCACCCTGCTCTCCGCCGCCGGTCAGCATCTCACCATGATCACCGGCATGCTCAACGGATTGAACAGCACGGCTCACACCTTGGATTTTTACGGCAACACCGCGCCCGACGCCTCGCCCTATGGCGAGGGACGTCGCTGGCTTGGCGCGGCCAGCATCACCACCGGTGCCGGCGGCGCGGCGAACTTCAGCGTCGCGCTCACGAATGCGTTTGCCACCGGCGGATTTCTCAGCGCCACGACCACGGACGCGGGCGGCAACACTTCCGAATTTGCGCTCGCCATTCCCATCACCCCCGCACCCGACACCGATGGAGACGGAATGCCGGATGATTTTGAAATCGCGTATGGCTTGAATCCCAACGTCCCCGATGCCGACCTCGACGCGGACGGCGATGGCGCGAGCAACCAGGAGGAATATCTGGCGGGCACAAAACCCAACAACGCCACGAGCGTGCTGCGCGTGACGATGCAGCTCGAGACCGGGCGCACGCTGCTCTTCGTGAACAGTGTGCTGGGCAAGACGTACCGTTTCCTGTTCAAGCCGGACTTGAACCTCCCGTGGATTGCGTTGCCCGAAATTTTTACTGGCACCGGCGGCCCGCTGCGCGCGACGGACACGGGCCGCAGCACCAACCGCTTTTTTGAAGTCCGCGCGGAGTAGTTTTGCGTTCGTGGGGCAGCCGTCCCGGCGGCTTTTAGTCCGACGGGCGTCCCGCCTGTCGCACCAATCCAACACAGCAGCAGTCAGGACAGTGGTCCCACGATGATGCCCAGCCCGCCGGAGAAAAGTTCGCGTGCCGACACAGTGTTGTTTAGCTTCCGCGCGCTGTGATCGTTCAAGTCAAAATTTGCGGCCTTACCAATGCCACCGACGCCGTCGCCGCCGCCGAGGCGGGTGCGGACGCGCTGGGCTTCATGTTTTTTGCGGGCAGCAAACGCAACATCTCCTTCGCCGACGCCGCCGCGATCATCCGCGAACTGCCGGCGTTCGTTTCCAAAGTTGGCGTTTTCGTCAACGCCCCGGCCGAGGAAATTCGCCGCGCCGTGGACGAGACCGAGATTGATGCGCTGCAACTGCACGGCGAGGAGACGCCGGAATTTTGCGCGCAATTCGAGCCACTGCGCGTAGTGAAAGCGTTCCGGCTCCGGGACCGCGACTCGCTCCAGGAATGTCTATCATACCCCGCGCACGCCTGGCTGCTCGATAGTTTTGTGGACGGCGCGCACGGCGGCACCGGCGTCACGGCCGATTGGAATCTGGCCGCCGAGGCCGTGCAACTGCATCACCGCGTCATCCTCGCCGGTGGCCTGCGCGTGGAAACCGTGGCCGACGCCGTGCGGCGCGTGCGTCCCTTCGGGGTGGACGTTTCGAGCGGTGTGGAATCTGCGCCGGGGAAAAAAGACCGCGAAAAAATCAGCGCTTTTATCGCGGCGGCGCGCGGGGCTTAAAGCCCGCCGAAGCGCCGGTGCCGCCGGGTGTATTCCTCCAGCGCGGCGAAGAGTTCAGCCCTCCGAAAATCCGGCCACAACGTTGGCGTGACCACAAACTCGGCGTAGGAAATCTGCCACAGAAGAAAGTTGCTCACGCGCAGTTCGCCGCTGGTACGGATGAGCAAATCCGGATCGGGATAGTGATGCGTGTAGAGATGCTGCGAAATCATCTGCTCGTTGATCTCCGCCGGCTCGAGCTTGCCGGCCTTGGCCTTCGAGGCGATGGCGCGCACGCCTTCCACGATCTCCTGCCGCCCGCCGTAACTGAGCGCGAGGATGAGCGTCAGCCCGTTGTTCTTCGCCAGCGCGGCCTGCGTTTTCTTCAACTGCTCCTGCACGAACTCCGGCAGCCGGTAAATCTGTCCGATGACTTCGAGCCGCACGTTGCTGCGGTTCAACTCGCCGATCTCGTTCTTCAGAAAACGCGCGAGATATTTCATCAGCGTGTCCACTTCGTCCTTGGGGCGGTTCCAGTTCTCGACTGAGAAGGCGTAGAGCGTCAGATACTTGATGCCGACCTCGCCGCACGCTCGCACCGTCACGCGCACGGACTCGACGCCGTTGCGATGGCCCTCGACACGCGGCAGTCCGCGCTGCTTCGCCCAACGTCCGTTGCCATCCATGATGACGGCGACATGCGCAGGCAGCGTGGCCTTCGCTTGCGTACTCAATTGCGGTGCAGGTGAACTCATGGCTCGCGGCACTGTAGGGCGATCACCGCAGCATCGGCAAAAATTTCTTCACCGAGTCCGGCAGCTTGAACTCGCGGTCCACCACGAAGTTTTTCATCAGCGTGGTCAGCCAGTCGCGCGAGGTTTGGATGTCCTTGAGCACGACCGTCGCGCGACCTTCGGACTCGCGCAGTTCGTATTCGCGCACTTGGACATTCACGGGCTGCGTCTCGCCGTTCAGTTCCACATCGGCCTCGATGGTGCGCGCCGCAGTGTCGAGTTTGAGTCGCGTGAGCGTGCCGTAGGGTTTGAGCACGGCTTGGTTCAACAGCGCCATACCCGCCTTCTCGATCAGCCAGTCTTTTGCTGCCATGCGCGCGAAGGGACGGTTTTCCAGCGGAGCCGTCAACTTTGCTTTGAACATATCTTCGTATCCAGATGCCTTGATTTCTTAAAATCCAGTGGCAAGCTCGAACAAATGGCAAAAACCTTCGAGGTTCACCAAAAGTTTGGGGTCATCGCAATGGCCGGAAGGCTAAACGCGGACTGTCATCATTATTTGATGGGGGCAGTTCGAGCTGTCCAAGCCAGTGGGTTTCAGGAAGTCACTTTTGATTTGTCAGCTTGCACTCAAGCATACCCCGATGGGCTAGTCCCGTTGGTCGCGGCCACTGACTGGTTGCGACACGATGGATGTGAAGTTTCCGTTGTGCTCCCCGTTGATAACAACGTGCGACGCTTGCTGCTCAACTCAAACGCCGCTCACTTTCTTGACCCGGCAAAATTTCCAGAATCTGTCCTCCAGCCAGACCGGCACGTTCCATTGCGAAAGTTTCAATCTTTGACTGAACAAGTCGCGATTGTCCGTGACTTGATAAACATGACGCTGAAGACCACGCAACTATCTCGCGATGTGCTTCAGGGTTTGGAGTGGTCGGTGAATGAAGTGATGGACAACGTCTTGAATCATGCGGATGCGACGGGCGGTGGGTTTGTGCAGGCAAGCACACTGGGCGACCGGGTGGCCTTTACGGTGGCCGATTGCGGGCGGGGAATTCTGGCTTCTTTGCAGGAAGGCTATCCCGCATTGGCTCTTGATACTGACGCCATCGGCGAAGCCGTCAAAGCCGGGGTGACACGCAATCCAGAAAAGGGCCAGGGTAATGGTCTCGCAGGCACGCTCAGAATTGCCACTCAGTCAGGTGGAAGTTTTGCCATTAGTTCAGGCCGAGGTGTTTTGAATGTATTTCACCAATCCAAGGACAAGACGATTAACTCAAAACGTTTGGCTTTCGGTCTGCAACAAGCAGTGGTCGGTACCATTGTCAGCGCCCAAATACTTCGCAGCGCAGAATTCCGCATGGACGAGGCGCTTGGGTTCACAAATGCTATTGGCGGACAATTTGACGTGATTGAGGCGCAATACGAAACAGAAGACGGCTCAGGCTTTATGATAAAACTGGCTCAAGAAACTACCGGCTTTGGCAGCCGGATGGCAGGCGAACAGATTCGGAACAAATGCCTGAATCTGCTTAACGCCGACCGTGGAAAGCCTTTGGTCATTGACTGGCAAGGTGTGCCGGTGGTGTCGAGCAGTTTTGCCGACGAGTGCTTCGGCAAACTTTTTGTCGATCTAGGCCCGATTGGGTTTGCGGCTCGTGTGCGCAACGTCAACATGGAGCCGTTGGTCCGCAAACTTGTGGACAAGGCCGTGGTCCAACGCATGGCCCAAGCCTCGGAACTCCTCAAGCCGGAAGCTGAATCGCCTCTGCCCCCACCAACAGAAGCCGGGGAATAAAGTCACTATGAGTTTTCACGCACTGGAGCAACTGCTTCGGCAACGCATCGCCATCATTGATGGCGCGATGGGCACGACCATCCGCACCTACGGGATGACGGAGGCGGACATGCGCGGCCCGCGGTTCGCCGACGCGAAGAAGGATTTGCTCAACAACGGCGACCTGTTCTCGCTCACGCAGCCGGCGATGATTTGCGACATCCACCGCCGCTTCCTCGAAGCGGGCGCGGACATCATCGAGACGAATACGTTTTCCGCCACGAGCATCGGCCAGAGCGAATTTTTCGTGGACGACCCGCGCGAGCACGGCGGGCGAAAAGACCCGGCGTTCTACCAGAAGATCATCGAGGACAAATTCCTCAACGAGCTCGCCTGGGAGATCAACGAACAGTCCGCGCGCCAGTGCCGCGAGTGGGCCGACCGCGTGGCGAACCAGGACGGGAAGCAACGCTTCGTCGCCGGAGCCATTGGACCGCTCACCGTCTCGCTGTCGAACTCGCCGGACGCAGACGACGCGGGCTTCCGTGTCTGCACGTTCGACCAGGTGAAGGCGGCTTACATCCAGCAGGTGCGGGCGCTCATCGCGGGCGGCTCGGACTTCCTGCTCGTGGAAACGATCTTCGATTCGCTCAACGCCAAGGCCGCGCTGGTGGCGATTCAGGAAGTGTTCGAGGCGGACAACGTTCGTCTGCCCATCTCCATCTCCGCCGCCGTCGGACGCGGCGGCGAGACGATGATCTCCGCGCAGACCATCGAGGCGTACTGGAACGCGGTGAAGCATGTGAAGCCCTTGTCCATCGGGCTGAACTGCTCGCTCGGGCCGGACTTGATGAGGCCATTTCTCGCGGAGCTTTCGGCCAAGTCCAGCGCGGCGATTTCGTGTTATCCGAATGCGGGATTACCGAATCCACTTTCACCGACGGGCTTTGATCTGAAGCCGGAGGACATGGGCAATTATCTGAGCGAGTTCGCGCAGAGCGGATTGATCAACATCGCCGGTGGTTGCTGCGGCAACACGCCCGAGCACATCGCGGCGATTGCCAAGGCGCTAGCGGGACGGCATCCGCGCGAACTGGCTCAACCGTCTTCGCGAGTGACGTCCCCCCTCACCCCGGCCCTCTCCCCAGGGGAGAGGGAGAATCGCACGCAGCTTTCTGAGCAAGCGGGCGTGCTCGGTTTGCGCAAGACGCTGGATGCCGTTCTCCCTCTCCCAGCGGGAGAGGGCC
>JAYVQC010000138.1:0-24682 GCA_043757045.1 Akkermansia sp.
GGTTTGGTCAGCAGCCGGAAGTTCTTGGGCCGGCGTTTGACCGCGCGCGGTTCGCTCCGATTCGGACGCACGAGCAGCGGGTCGCCGGCCACGGCCTCATAGAACATTTGCCGCATCTGGCGGACCCGGCGCGGCGTCGATCCCCGGCTCTCAAATAATTCCTGCCACTGCCGCAGCGCATCCACGGTGCCTTTGAAGGAAAGGCGACTGGACGAAACTCCCTGGCGGTGCGCGATGTCCTGCATCAAGGCGCGGATGAGATTGTAAGCCAGCGCGTGCATCACGATCTCTTTCTCCACCATCTGGGGCGTCTGGCAGCGCAGCACGTCCATCCCCAGCGTTTGCTTGATGTCGCGGAAAAACAGTTCGATCGCCCAGCGCCGGAAATAGAGCCGGCCCAGCTCGGCGGCACTGAACCGGGTCGCGTCCCACAACGTCGTGACGAGCACCAGCTTTTGCGTGCGGAAGCCGGGCACTTCCACCCGGATTTCCACCACGCGCACCTCGAGGCTTTCGGGCAACTCGTCCCACTGCGTGCGCGTCCAGAGCTGGCCTTGGCAAGGCCCCTTGCTCCAGCGCACCACTCGGTCCCGCTTTCCCAACCGGCGTCCGCTCCGCCAGTCGAGCTTGCGAAAATGATGCAGACGCAGCACCGCATCCACTCCGCGCGCCAGTAAGACCGCCAGATTGGCAAACGAAGAAAACCCGCGGTCGGCCAGCACGACATCGCCTTTTTTGAAACAACCCAGGAGCTTTTGCAGGAGCCGGCAATCGTGCTCTTTGAGCGTGCCTTGCACCCACTGCACCAGCGCGCCACTGGCCAGGCAGAAACACGCCACCAGTTTCACCACGGGAAAACCGCAGCCAGGTTTTTGCGTGGTGGGTTGCGGCCATACTTTCTGATTGGCTTTGGTGTCGGGCATCGACAATCCAGTGCCATCGATCACTTGCACACGCCGGCCCAGCCAAAGATCTGCCGGCGTGTTTTGCGCGGTGATCTTTTGCGCCAGATGCTCGTGCGATGCTTGCAAAGAGGCCAGCGGCAGGCGGGCGCGCGCCTGACAATAGGCCCCGGTGCGACTGTCGGGCTGGTTCCGCTCCTGCGGCGCGTACCAGGCCTGCACCTTGCGCACGATCTCGCGGCAGGAACTGCCCGGACTCAAGACCTGACTCAGAAAGGCCCAAAAGGTCAGGTGCGTGGGATAGAAGCGTTGGCGGCTGTTGACTCCGGCGGCGGCGGGAGCCAACAGGGCCAGGGGCAGCCACGCGCCGAAAATCTCGTGCAAGCGGCTCAGACTGGCCTGGCGCACCTGGGCCGTGTGCGCGCGCATTTGATCGAGCTGCGAACGGCGCTGCCGGCCACAAAGATGGTGGGAAAGACCCGGAAGAAAGGCGGCATGGTTGGTTCCATGCGCGATCCTATCGAACCGATGGCAATCGTACCACTCTTAAATGCATTCCAACGCAGATTTTTTCACGCGCCGCCTGCCTTAACTACGCGCCATTCGGGTCAGTCCTCACAATCGGCAATGGGAGACCAGGATCGACGGCGTGGCGCAACGGTTCCGTAGTGGGGCAGCCGCCCCGGCTGTCGAATGTCCAACAGTCCTCTCGGATGCTGAGTCCCTGCACGAGTCAGGCTTCCGCAGGCGGGACGCCCACCCGACTGGTGGCAGCCGGGACGGCTGCCCCACTACGTTCACACCACCAAACCGTCGAGCATCTGAATCACGCGCGGGGCGCGGGCGGCGAGTTCGGCGGAGTGGGTGGCGATGATGAGCGTGGTCTGGCGTTCGGCGCGGAGGGTGAGGAGCAGTTCGATGATTTCGTCGCCGGTGTGCGAGTCGAGGTTGCCGGTCGGTTCGTCGGCGAGAATGACTTCGGGATTGTTGATGAGCGCGCGGGCGATGGCCACGCGCTGCTGTTCACCGCCGGAAAGTTCCGTGGGACGGTGGTCCATGCGCTGGTCGAGGCCCACGCGCGCAAGCAGGGCGCGTCCGCGCTCGGACGCTTCGCGCACCGGCACGCGCGCCATGCGCGCGGGGAGGCAGACGTTTTCCAGCGCGTTCAACTCGGGGAACAGATGATAGGCCTGAAAGATGAAGCCCATCTTGATGTTGCGCAAGTGCGCGAGCGCGGGGTTGGAGAGGCGCGAAACATTTTCACCCGCGAAAAAGATTTCTCCGCCACTGGGCCGGTCCAGTCCGCCGAGCAGATGGAGCAACGTGCTCTTGCCCGCGCCGGACGCGCCGCGCATGGCGACGAACTCTCCGCGTCCTGCGCGGAAGTTCACGCCGCGCAGCACGGTGAGTTCGCTCTTTCCCGTCGGGTAGCTTTTCACCACGTCGCGGGCTTCGAGCAGCGGTGTGGAACTCGCGGGAGCGGAAGCCATGTCACTCATGGCGCAACGCCTCCACGGGTTGCAGCCGGCTGGCCTGCCACGCGGGCAGCAGTCCGGCCAGGATGCAGATGAGAAATCCGCCGCCGCAGATGATGGTCACGTCCATGGGCAGCAACTCGTAGGGCACCTGGGAAATTTTGTAGATCTCCGGTGGCAGCAAATCGAACTTCGCCCAAGTGCTGGCGGCTTTCAGAATGTTGTTCAGGTTCTTGAGGAACACCCAGCCCAACGCGAAGCCCAGGCCGACGCCGAAGACGCCGATGGCGATGCTGTGGCTGAGAAAAATCCACATGACCTGCCGGTTCGACGCGCCGAGGGATTTCAGCAAACCGATCTCCTTGATCTTGTTCACGGCGAAGGTGATTTCGGAATTCACGATGGCGAAGGCGGCCACGATCATCACCACGAACAGAATAATGTACATCATCGTTTTTTCCGTCGCGAGCGCGTTGAAAATCGTCGCGTTTTCGTCCGTCCACGAGACGAAGTTGTAGCCGGGACCGAGGTCGCGCAGCAGGTCGCGGATCACGGCGTCCACCTGGAACGGATCGCGGAGCTGGACGTGCAGGCCGTGCGCCTGGCCGTCGAGCTTTTGCAAATCCTGCGCGGTCTCCAGCGAGGAGACGATCATCATGCGGTCGAAGTCATCGAAGCCCACGTTGAAGATGCCGCGCACGGTGAAGTCGCCGGGCGTCGGCATCGCGCCGCCGTTTTTCTGCGCCTTCACATATTGGTCGAGTGCCTTGGCCGAGAGGATGGACACGAAGTCGCCCACGCCCACGCGCAACTCATGCGCGAGCGAACTGCCGATGAGCAACCCGCGCCCGCTCACATCGAACGTGCCTTGAAACACGCTCTTCGGCAGCACGCTCACCGAGCCTTCGCGCTCGGGATCGATGCCGCGCAAGACCGGCCCGCTGATCTGCGGATTCTCGTTTGTGTCCGCCGGCTGCGTTTGCAGCATGACTTGCGTGAGGATGAAGGGCGCGACGCCTTTCACCTGCGGATGTTTCTCGATGATGGGGATGAGCCGCTGGTAATCCGCCGTGATGCCGCTGAGGCCGACCACTTTCAGGTGCGCATTGGCGGAAAGAATCTTGTCGCGCCACTCGCGGTCGAAGCCGCTCATCACGGCGATGACGATCATCAGCACCGCCACGCCCAGCATCACGCCGATGATGGCGATGAGCGTGATGACGGAGACGAACGTGCGCTTGGGCCGCAGGTAGCGGAGCGCGAGCGCGAGTTCAAAAGGCAGCCGAGACACGGGGCGTAAGGTCAGAAGCGCGGGGGGGAATGTCAAAAGCAAAGCGGGACGAGGGGAGAATTTGACATACCGAGGGGGGGGTTGGCCGGTGCGACGTGAAAAAATTGCCGTCCAAAAAATAGTTTCAAAAACAGTGTCAGATTTCTCCGCAGATTCCCCTTCAGTGGGTGTGAAGAAGAATTATTTGCTGACCGGGACCAATCCACCGCAATGGCTTTCGGTGGAGCAAGTCGCGGACGTGGCGAAGCGGGTCAATTACCAGCCCTTGCGGCTAGCGTGTGAACTCGGACTGACCTACCGCACGCTCGGGCGGCATTTTAACGGTGCCTTTGGCTGCGGCCCGCGCGCGTGGCTGAAGCAACGGCGGATGACGGATGTCGTCACCCTGCTGGGGCATGGCTTCAGCACCAAGCAAGTGGCGTCGGAACTCGGCTACCAGGATCGTTCCAGCCTGTTCCGCATGTTCCGTCGGCAACTGCAGCCCACGCCGCGCCAACTGGCGAACCGGCTGGAGCAGCCGATCCTGCTGCAAGGCCCACGTCCCGCATTGATGACCGCCTAAGTGCCGGTCTGCGAATGTCACGCCAGCCATCCTGGCGGAGGGTGAGCCGTTGGCTTCCAGCGCGGCGGAATTTAGGCGCGTCCCGACCAGATCACTGATTTTCCAAACCACCTCTTTCGGGCCGAGGGGTTTTCCAAGCGGCTGGAAGCCACCCCTCACTGCCAGGCCAGAGACCTGCCGCCACATTTTCAGACCGGTTCTAAAAGTGACCGTCTTCAAAAATCGTCCGAGCCGGGTCGGAGGATTATCGTGTTACTGCTACCGTGGCGCCCTTCTTTGCGGAGTGAAGGCCTCTGCCTATTATCGTTCCAAGCCCAAAACCCAAACCGCGATCACGCGCACCCAAATACTATGAAGAAAAACTGTCTTTGCTCACCGAACGGTTTCCTCCGTTGGTTTCAACCGCTGCTCACCCGCACGGTGCTGGTGCTCGGCACCGCGCTCGCCGGAGCCATGCTCACTCGCGCCGCGAATATCGTGTGGGTCACGGACAACAGCCCGGCGGATGGCTTTTCCGCCGCCACCGTCGGCACGTTTGCCGAGGATGGCTGGTACACGCTGCTGCAAAGCGCCGGCCACAGCGTCATCCGTTACAACCCGCCGAACAGCCAGAACACCTTGCTTCCGGCCGGGGATGTGGCCGCGTTGAACACCAACGACCTGATCATCCTCGGACGCTCGGTGGGCAGCGCCGCGTTTCAAGCGCCGCAGGTGGGCGGATGGAACTCGAACATCTTCAAACCGCTCATGTCCATCAACACCTACCTTACCCGCGCGGTCCGCGCGGGCTGGTATTCCGGGAGCACCTTGCCGAACGGCGTGCCCACGGTCTTGTCAGCCTACAATCTCGCGGATCCGAAGACCGCCTACATTTTCGGCGGGGTGGCCATGAGCGGGACCAACACCGTCAATGTCTATGATGAGGCGGGCGGGCAGAACACCAGTCAGATCACCGAAGGTCCCGTCGCGGGAGGCACGCGCATCGCCGCCTCCGCCCCGACGGCTTGGCAGATCATTACTGACTGGCCCTCGAATACGCTCGTGCGCGCCAATGCCGACCGGTTGGGCGGCTACCGGATGCAATTCTCCGCCGGTCTTCGCGAAGCCGTCGGCGGCACGGTGCCACAGGCCGGCGGGGAAAATCTGACCGCCGATGGCGAAAACATTTTCCTCCGCGCGATCGCCATCGCCATCAACAACGGCAATCTCCCCAACCCTCCCGCCGCGCCCACGAACCTGACCGGCCTCGCATTGAGCGCTCAGGTCCAGTTGAACTGGTCGTCCGCCCAGTTTGCCTCGGGCTACTACATTAAGCGCGCGCTCGTGCCCGGAGGACCGTACACCACCATTGGTACCAACGGCTTCGCCACCAGTTTCGCCGATCTCACGGTAGTCAATGACACGCCCTATTACTACGTCGTTTCCGCTTTCAACAGCGCGGGCCAAAGCCCGAATTCCTCCGAGGTCACCGTCACGCCCAAGGACGCGCCCGTGAACATCGTCGCCGTGGGCGGCACGAACCAAGTGACCGTGAGCTGGGATGCGTTCGCCGGCGCGTTGAGTTACACGGTGAAGCGTTCCAGCAGTGCGACCGGCCCATTCACCACGCTCGCGAGCGGTCTCACCGGCACCAGTTATGTGGACACCACGGCGGCGGCCGGCCAAATCTATTACTACGTGGTCGTGGCCCAGGTGAGCGGCGGGGACAGCGGCCAGTCCGCCACCGCCTCTGCCGCGACGGCTCCGGCGGCCAGCACCATCAACACCGTGTTGTTCTCGGCTTCCACCTTGCGCGTGAGCTGGACGGCGGGGGGGCAATCCTCCGGCTACCTCCTCGAAACTTCCGCCGACGGTGTGACCTTCAACCCGCTGAGTGGCCTGGCCGGGAACGTCCTGAGCTTCACCAATTCCGGCCTCGCCCCAGCGACCAGCTACTTTTACCGCGTGCAATCCACCAACGGCTCCGGCTCTTCGCCCTACTCGAACATCGCGTCCAACCGCACGCACGCTTACGGCTACAACATCAACATCGCCAACGGTGGCAACAGTTCGCAGAACACCAACCCGGCCCCCGTCCCGCCCGGTTACTTCGCGGATGAAGGCGAAATCTTCGGCGACCGCACCAACGGTTTCTTCTACGGCTGGACCACCGTGGGTGGCACCAATCTCACGCGCGAGGCCCGCCGCCGCGAAAGTGCCCTCTCGCCCGACGTGCGCTACGACACGCTCAATCAGATGATGCGCAACCCCGTCAACAACCCCGCCCTCGGTGCCATCTGGGAAATTGAACTGACGAACGGTTTCTACGAAGTGCATGCCGTGGCTGGCGACGCCGCGGCCGTGGACAGCACCTTTCAATTCAACGTCGAGGGTGTCATCAGCCCCACCTCCGTCCCCGTGGGCAACAATCGTTGGTATGAATTCACCACCGGCGTCGGCGTGAGCGACGGCCGCCTGACCATCAGGAGCGGTCCGCTGGCCATCAACCACAAATTCTGCTTCATCGATATTTACCCGGCCGTCCCCACCCTGCCCACGTTCCTCGTGCAGCCCACGCCCGTGACCGTCGAGCAATCACGTCCGTCCATGCTCACCGCCACGGCGCAAGGCTCCGCCAACCTCATCTATCAATGGTATCAAAACGACGTGCCCGTGGCCGACGCGACCAACGCCAGCTTGAGCTACGCTCACACGCCGCTCACTGCGGCTGGAAACTATTACCTCGTCGCGACCAACTACGGCGGCAGCGCGACCAGTTCCGTCGTGACGCTGACCGTCACGCAGGATGTCACGCCGCCCTACATTGTTTCCATCGGCAGCCTGGACGGCAAAATCGTCGGCGTGCAGTTCAATGAGGAAATCAATCCCGCTTACGTCAACGAGGCGGGCAACTTCGTCATCAACGACGGCTCTGGTCCCCTCTCCATCAGTGCCACGCTGCGCCCGGACGGACGCACCGTGAAACTCATTCTCGACGTGCCCGTCACCGGCGCGTTCACCGTGACTGCCTACGATCTCACCGACTACTCGGGCGTGTACGTTCCGCTCACCACCACGAACGCCACCGTGCTCGGCTTCGCGGCGGGAGACATTGGTGGGCCAGTCGCGCCCGGCACCCATGTCACCTTCGACAACCAGCTCATCGAGATGAACGGCGGCGGCGCGGATTTCTGGACCACCGCGGATCAAGGCTACATCGCCACCAAACCCATCACCGGCGACTTCGACGTGCGCGTGCGCGTCAACTCGCTGACGCGGCCCGACAACGTCGCCAAGGCCGCGCTCTTCGCCCGTGAATCCACCGCCGCCGACAGCGCGGGCCTGCACGTCTCCGTCAATCCGCCCGCGCCCGGCCGCAACCAGATCGAGATGACCTTGCGCCCGACCACGGCGTCGAACAGCGTCATCGTCGGCGCGAGTTTCGTCCCCGCCGGCATCCCGAACGCTTGGATGCGGCTCACGCGCAGCGGCTCCATCTTCACCGGCTACCGCAGCACGAACGGCACAGACTGGATTCCGCTGGGCGTCACCAACCGGGTCTTCGCCACCACTTTGCAGGTCGGCCTCGGCATCACCGCCCACACTAACGGCGGCCTCATCGCCACCGGCACCTTCAGCGGCCTCACCCTCACCCAGCCCGCTTACGCCAACCTCTCGTTGACCAAGACTGCCTCGACCAACCTCGTCAACGCCGGCCAGCAAATCAGCTACCTCATCACCCTCAGCAATGCCGGCCCCGACACCGCGACCAATGTGATCGTGAACGACACACTCACCACGCTCGGCACTCTTCTCACCGTCACCCCCAGCCAGGGCAGCCACACCGCCGGGACCAATTCCTTCATTTGGAACGCCGGCAACCTCGCCTCTGGAAGCATCGCCACCGCCACCGTCACGGCCTCCGCCAACGCCGTTGGCTTCGTGACCAACAGCGCCAGCGTGACCTCCGTGACCGTTGACCTCAACCCGACCAACAACGCCGCCAGCGTCGTCGTCCAAATCGTCCAGCCCGTCAGCCCCGTGCTCAACGGCTCTGGGCAGACCAACGGCGTCTTCTTCGCCTCCTTCGCCTCCGTCTCCGGCACCAGCTACGAGGTGCAATACCGTCACGCGCTCACCTCGCTGCCCTGCCCGGATTTGTCGCCGTGCCCAGGCCCCGACCCCACGCCGTGGACCACGCTCACGAATCTGCCCGGCACCGGCGGCCCGCTCACGTTCACCGATGCGAACCCGGGCCTGACCAACCGCTTCTACCGCATCATCCTGCGCTGAAGTTTTTTGGAATTGAACTCACGGGCGGCGGTCGCAAGACCGCCGCTCTTTTTGTTGGAGTCCAAGCTTCAGCTTGCCCACTGCTCCCACCGCCGCTAAACCACCGCCCATGAAACTGACCTGGAAAGACCACGAGGAAATCGCCTGGGCGCTGCTGGACAAGCTCCCCGATCAAGACCCGCTCAAGCTCAGTTTCCCCAAGCTCCACAAAATGGTCTGCGAGTTGGAAGAGTTCGGCGACAAACCGGACGCCTCGAACGAAAAGATTTTGGAAAACATCCAGATGGCTTGGTACGAGGAAAAGAAATGACGAATTCCGAATGTCGAAGGACGAATCATTTCGTCATTCGTCATTCGTCATTCGTCATTCGTCATTGAAAATTCACCCCGCATGAGCACCAAACAAATCATCAAACCATCCGCCTCTCCCGCCGCCGTCGGCCCGTACAACCACGCTGTGCGCGTGGGCGACCTGCTCTTCTGTTCGGGGCAGATTCCGCTCGACCCGGCCACCGGCCAGTTGATCGCCGGTGACATTCGCGCGCAGACCGAGCGCGTGCTGGAGAACGTGCAGGCCATTCTCGCGGATCAAAAACTCACCTTCACCAACGTGGTGAAAGCGACCGTGTTCATGACGAATCTCGGCGACTTCGCGGCGATGAATGAAGTCTATGCGCGCTACTTCACGACGGATTTTCCCGCGCGCTCGACGGTGCAAGTCGCGGCCCTCCCGCGCGGTGCGGCGGTGGAGATCGAAGTCGTGGCGCACTACTGAACAACGTGACGCCAGCGAGACGCTGGCGGCACGCTGTCAAAACCGTTTCTGATAATCCGCGTAGGCCAGCGCGATGCCCTGTTTCAAATTCACCTCCGGCTTCCAGCCCAGCGCGAGCAGGCGCGAGGAGTCCATCCACTTGCGCGGCGTGCCGTCCGGCTTCGAGCGGTCCCAGATGATGGCGCCGGTGAAGCCCACAATGCGTTGCACCGTCTCGGCCAGTTCACGAATCGTCACGTCGCTGCCGAAACCGACGTTGATGAATTGTTCCTCGTCATAACACTCCATCAGGAACACGCACGCGCGGCCCAGGTCATCGGCGTACAGAAACTCGCGGCTCGGCTGGCCGCTGCCCCAGCAGACGACCTCTTTCGCCCCGCTGATTTTCGCCTCGTGAAATTTCCGGATCAGCGCGGGCAGCACATGCGAGTTCTGCAAATCGTAATGGTCGTTCGGCCCGTACATGTTCGTAGGCATGGCGCTGATGAAATTGCAGCCATACTGCCGGCGATAGGCCTGGCACATTTTCACGCCCGCGATTTTCGCGATGGCATACCACTCGTTCGTCGGCTCCAGCGGGCCGCTGAGCAGATATTCCTCCTTGAGCGGCTGCGGGGCGTGCTTCGGGTAAATGCACGAGCTGCCGAGGAAAAGCAGCTTCGTCACGCGCGCCTCGTAGGCGCCGTGGATCAGGTGATTTTGCACCTGGAGATTCTCGTGGAGGAACTGCGCGGGGTGGTTGTTGTTCGCGAGAATGCCGCCCACGCGCGCCGCCGCCACGAAGACGAACTCCGGTTTCACCTCCGCGTAAAACTTTCGCACCGCCGCCGCGTCGAGCAGTTCCAACTCGGCGTGCGTGCGCCCGATCAGGTTAGTGAAACCCTGCCGCTCCAGTTCCCGCCAGATGGCGCTGCCCACGAGACCGCGATGCCCGGCCACGTAGATGCGCGCGTTTTTCTGCATCATCATGCGCGCGGACTATCCGGGAACCCGCCCGCGCCTGCCAACTGGAAAGCCGCGCGGAGCGCGGGCGTGTCGCCCGCCGGATCATTCAGAGAGCCGCCATTGCCATCTACGGCTTCCGTCATCGCAGGTCACGGCGGGCGGGACGCCCGCGCCCCGCGCCCGTTTGGTGTTTGGGTTTTGGGATTTGGAGTTTGTCGCCAGGGTTTTGAATTTGCACTCGGTGCCACGCCACTGTTTCCTCCGCCCATGCCACGCAAGCTCAGTTCCATCGCGCCCGACTGGTGGGATTACACCACGCTCGAAAACGATCTCATCGCCGAGGCCGCGCGGCTCACCCCGCAGGCGATGTTGAAACTCTCGCGGCCCGGCTTCCGCGTCGTGTTCTACGACACGCTCGAGGAATTTTATCTCGCCGAGGCGCTGGAATACATCAGCGCGTGGCGGCAATCCACGGCGGACAATCCCGTGGGCATTTGCGGACCCATCGGTCCGACCGAGCAGCTCCCGCTCGTCGCGAGACTCGTGAACGAACTCGGTCTGTCGCTCAAGCACTCGCACTTCTGGGGCATGGACGAGTGGCTCGTGAACGGGAAAGAAATGTCGCCCACGCATCCGTTGTCCTTCGAGAAGGCGGATCGCGAGATGTGCTTCGACCGCGTTCGCCGCGAGTTGAAAATGCCCGACACGAATCTGCATTTCCCGAAAGCCGACACGCGCGCCTATCGCCAGAGCTGGAACTCCGGCGTGCGTTGCGCCGTGATGCAGGGCGGCCAGGGCGACATCAAGCACTGGGCCTTCAACGACCCGCCGCTGCGCACGGGCAAATTCAAAAACGCCCCGCCTTCACCGGCCGAGTATCGCAAGCTGACGACGCGCGCTGTACGGTTGCATCCCATCACCATCGCGCAAAACGCGCGCACCAGCGGCGGCGGGAACATCACGCTCGTGCCCACGCAGGCGCTCACTGTCGGTCCGGTCGAGACGTGGCAGGCGGAGAAAGTTTCCATCTGGCACGCCGGCCAGCACGACAACCCCTTCGGCCAGCGCCTCACGACGCTGATGATTTCCAAGCATCTCGCCGACAGCGCCGTGCCGATGTCGCTGCTCGCGGATCATCCGAATGTGCAATTCAATTTTTATCGCGGCGGCCTCGGCACCTGCGACGTGGAGATGCACTGAGAAACCACGAATGGACACGACGAGATACGAATGGAGCGCCGCCGACACGAGACTGGAAAGTCTCGTTCACTGCCGGCTGGACAGCCGGCGTTACGTAGCGCCGGCTTTCCAGCCGGCAGGTCAGGAGGCTTTCGAGCCTCCCGTTCCCGCACGCCAACTCGCCTTTCCAAGAAACTGATTCATCATGCGCGCCGCCCAACTCATCGCCCACGGTTCGCCGGGCACATTTGAAATCCGCGACCTGCCCACGCCGCAACCCCAGCCCGGCGAGGTGCTGATTGATGTCCACGCCTGCGGTCTAAACCACCTCGATCTCTGGCTGGAAGAAGCGGGTCTGCCCGTTCCTGTGAAATTGCCACGCACGCCCGGTGGCGAAGTGGCGGGGGTGATTTGCGAATGTGCCCCCGGCACCCCGCCGGGTGGAGGTGTTCCCAGTCGAAGCGCACAAGACACTGGCGCGGTTCCACTCGGCGGGACGCCGGGGGCACTGGGGTGGCGCGTCGGCGACCGCGTAGCGGTGCAGTCGAATTTCTTCTGCGGCAAGTGCGAGTTCTGTCTGCTCGGCGAGGAATCGCAGTGCCGCGAGAACCAGTTGCTCGGCGTGGAACGCGATGGGGGCTTCGCGGAAAAAATGATCGCGCCCATGTCGTCGCTCGTGCGCCTGCCGGACTCCGTTTCGTTTGAAACTTCCGCCGCGCTCACACTCGCGGGCAGCACCGCCATGCACATGCTCGCCGCGCGCACGCAGGTCAAACGCGGCGACTGGGTGCTCGCCATCGGGGGCGCGAGCGGCGTCGGCTCGGCGGCGATTCAAATTGCGCGCGAGTTCGGCGCGCGCGTCATCGCCACGGCGTCGAGCGCGGAGAAAGCAAAGTTGTCGCAAGACCTCGGCGCGGAGTTTGTCGTCGATTCTACCAGCGCGAAGTGGCCCGCCGAAGTGCGCCGCATCACCGCCAAGCGCGGCGTGGACATTGTCGTGGAACACGTCGGCGGCGACGTGTTGTTGAAATGTTTCGATTGCCTCGCGCGCAATGGAACCATCGTGACCTGCGGCGCGACAGCGGGGCGCGAAGTCACGTTGAACCTCTGGCCGCTCTTCGTGAAGCAGCAGCGCCTCATCGGCAGCTACGGTCGCAACCGCGCCGACATGCGCACGACGCTGGACTGGGCCGCGCAAGGGAAATTGAAGCCAGTGATCCATTCCGTTTTGCCATTGGAGCAAACCGCGGAAGCTTTCGCTGCGCTACGCAGTCGGAAAGTGCTCGGTAAAATAGTAATCAGTAACCAGTAGATCATAATCACGACTACTTGCCGGGGTTCTGCCAAGTGTTGGCTCACAATTCCGACGCTCGGAAAAAGCGGCGTGGCACATTGGTTTGAATTTGATTGGTGAATTGAAACACGCCGCTGGCGGGCGCATTGGTCAACAGTGGCACCCACACGGTCGGTGGCGTCAGGTTCGTGGCCGCTTCGACCCGGTTGCTCCGGCCCGGCACTCCCGTGACGCTAAACGCCAGGTTGGTTCCGTTCAGCCGCCGAAGTCCACCTACAGTTGGGGGTGGGAGATTACTGACCACGACATTGGTGACTGCGTGATAGAGCAAACCTCCAGACGAGTAGGATGCGTCCAGCAATACCGCTGTATTGCTGGTGACACTACCGGCGGTGAACACTCCGTTGGTCGTGATGTTGAAGCGCGAGGCCGTCCAAGCGGTGTTGGTGAAATTAAAAGCGGTGCTGTCCGCATAAACGGCTTTGCCGGAGTAGTTCACCGAACTGCCCTCCGGCACGAGTAAGGAACCCAAAACATTGACCATGCGCAGGGGATTAAAAGCTGACAAACCCACGTAACCCGGATCGAGCCGGATCACGCCGCCTCCGGGGCCGGGACTATCATTGAGAGTCGGCCAAGCGTCGAAGCCGATTAGTGTTTGATCTACCGTCAACCATTGGCCGGACGGTAATTGCTCTTGAAGCTCGGCAAATGCACCCCAGCCGATGCCTCGTGAAAAGTCCCCGTTCTCGAAGGGGGCTGGAATGTTGCCATTGACCGCGCTGGATTGCGTCTGATTTTTGCTTAACCGCCCCAGGTTATTGGTACCTTGAACAATCGTTGATGAGCTTGTGTAACCGGAATCTTGTCCTTGAACGCTCACGCCTGACCCAACCGAAATGACGAGCCGCAAAGGATTGCTGTTTGTTGCGCCGAGGTTAGTTACCCGGACCTCACCAAAAAAGTTTTTAGACCCATCAAAAGTGGATTGAGTCGTCATGTTCGTGGCCTCCAGACTTAATACACGAGTGTTGAGCCTGAAGCGGAAGTTTCCAAATCGCGGCGAAATAACATTTGCAGAATGTTGAAGCCCCGCCAGAGCGATTCGGTAAGTGACTCCAGGAGTGGCCGCGAACGTCGTTTCACGAGTCATGCTGAACGATGATTCTGGATTAACGTTCGTAAAATTATTCGTTCGGGACGTGACGGACACGGCAGAGAGTGCGTTGACCGTATTGCCCACGTAAACTCCGATTCCGGGCGGAAAGCTCACGGCATCAGCGACGATGCGAACAGGAATCGTGCTGTTGCCGGTATTGGTCGGAGCGGTCCAGGTCCACCACAGAGTTTGGGGAGAAGGCGATGCGCCATGACTTGGTTCACCTGCCTCTCGTCCCGCACCGAGGAATGAGCCGGCAGCCGCGAAATAGGTGTCAGCGATGACCGTGGCGTTCGCAAAAAGATCATTCGCTGGCGGCGGGGTGAGTGTGAGCCCAGCGTCGAAGTATCCCGTGCCGGTTTCGCCGCCAAACAGCGGAGCGCCATCGAACACGATGGCGTATTCCTGCCCGGCGACGGCGGTGAAGGCGCACCGCAATTGTCCGAAGAGGCTGCTGTTCTCCGCCACTTTGCCGAGATTGGTCACGGCGATGACACCGGGCATGTTGGTGTAAACGGCGACACAAGGGTTCGTGAAGTCCTGGCTCGTGGTGATGACGGCGCCGCCCGTGAACGGGGCCGTCCACTGGTACCAGATCGAGTGGAGCGCGTCGGCACCCGCCGCCAGGGAGGGGATGGGTTCTCCCGGTTCAGCCGTGGCGCTGCGGTTCCCGCCCGAGAAAAAAACATTGGTGCCGGACAACGGTGTGCGGCAGGCGAAGTTGTCGTTTTCAGGGCCGAAATTTACCGTGAGCGTGACCAGGGAACTCGTGACGCTGCCCTGGAAATTGGTGATCACCGCGTAGAACAAACCGGTGTCCGCCATGGTCGCGTTGGTTCGCGTGTAGTTCGCGCCGGTGGCTCCTGGGATGGTCGTGTCATTGAAATACCATTGGTAACTCAGCGGCGGTGTGCCGGCGACCCCGACGGTGAAGTTGATGGTTCCACAGGTCGTGTTCGTGAGAAACTGCGGTTGATTGGTGATGGAAGGCGGGACCGGGTGTTCGATGTTCAGCCGCCAGCCCGCGCTCATCGACCCGCCGTTCTCGGGCGCGTAATTGTCGGCGACATAGAGTGACCAAACCCCGTTCGGGTCCGAGCCATGAAAGGCCGAAAGGTTCGCGCCGTACGGTCCCGGCGGTGCGGGCGCGGGCAATGTCTGGCTAAAGACGGCGTTGTTGGACGGACGGAACGTGCCGTTGGTCAGGCGCGCGGTGATGCCCAGACCCGACGGCGCGTCGTCATCAAAGGTCAGCGTGACGTTCGTGACCGCGTTGGCCGTGCCGCCACCCGCGTAGGACATGAGAATGACTTTCTGCCCGCCCGGTCCGACAAGGAGAACATCCAATTCCGCGGGATAACGGTGCGTCAGGTTCTGCAAGGTCGCCGTGACTTTTACGACCGGTTGCGCGAAGCCGGAAACCGTGATTTGCGAGGGGTAGGGGTTCGCCTTGTTTGTCCCCACGGGGACTTGGATGGCGCCACTGTTGGTGAACTGCGTGGGAATGACGGCGAGCATGACATTCGTGGTCGTCACCGAGCCAAAGGTGTTGCTGATGATCAAACTGTAACTGCCGGTGTCGTTCGTCCGGGCACTGGCGACGGTGTAAAGGTAGTTCGTCGCCCCGGAGAGGTTCACACCATTTCTGCGCCATTGATAGGACATAGGAAGCGTTCCTTGGGCGGTGACATTGAACGTCGCGATCTGCCCCGCGTCCACGATCTTGTTACCGGGCAATATACCGACATTACTGGGCGGTTGCGAAGGGGGACTGGAGAGGAGCCGCGCCACCGAAGATCTAGGGATGCCGTCGTAGCTGGAGAAATCGCCAGCCACTACGACTTTGCCATCGGACGGTAGGGCAAGGGAAGAAATGGCCTCGAAGACTCCATTGTTGAAGCCAGAGCCAGAGTGAAACTCCGTATCAAGGACGCCGTTGAAATGTAACCGCGCGAGACCGCAGCGTTCGCGGCCGCCAATCGGGGGAAGCGAAATTTTGACCAATACCTTACCATCCGACTGAAGCGCGACCAGCGCCTTTGACGAGCCGTCATAATTTAGGGCTGTGTCCGGGTAAAAGTTCAGGTCTAGCGTACCATTTGCGTTGAGCCTTGCTATGCTAGGGCGGTTGATTCCGTCGACGGATGTAAAACGACCGGCGATCAAAATCTTTCCGTCCGGTTGAACCGCAAATGAAGTAACGCCTCCATATACATTAAGACCCGTATTGAAACCAGGGTCAAGGGTGCCGTCGACGTTCAGGCGCGCAATACCGGCGCGATTGACCCCATTTACTAAAGTGAAATAGCCCCCAATCAACGCTTTGCCGTCGGATTGTGTCGCGGACGACAACACGCTACGGGAACCGAACGTCGGAGAGTACGCCAAATCCAAGGTGCCATTTGCGTTCAGCCGCGCGAATACATCGCGAGAAACACCGTTGAATTCGTCGAAAGTGCCACCAACTAAGATTTTTCCGTCCTGCTGCCGCGTGAGGGTGAACAGCGGACTGACATTGGGACCCGCGCCAGCGTCGAACGTTAGGTCGAGGGAGCCGTTCGTGTTTAGGCGCGCAATTCGATTCCGGTTGGTGCCATTGACGGAATCGAAGAAGCCTGCGATTAGCACTTTGCCATCCGCCTGTCGTGCCATAGCGGTAACCTCTTCATAGTCGTCAAAATCGAAATCAGGACCGGTCCCCGTCCCTGGGTTGAAAGTAATATCAAGAGCGCCATTCACTTGCAGGCGCGCAATATTGTTCCGATTGGTGCCATTAATGGAGTTGAAGAAACCGCCAATCAATATCCGTCCATCGGGCTGGGTCGCGAGGGCCGCCACGATTCCGTCCACTCCTGCTGTACCTGGACTAAAGGCCGAGTCCAAAACTCCGTTAGTGCTTAGTCGCGCGAGGCGGTTTCGGTTGGTTCCGTTCACCGAGATGAAAAAGCCACCCAACAACACCTTCCCATCCGACTGATAGGCAACAGAGGAAACGGTGCCGCTGACCCCGGTGCCGGGATTGAAAGAGAGGTCGAGGGCGCCGTTGGGGTTCAGTCGGGCAATCTTATTGCGATTGGCTCCATCCATTTGTGTGAAGCCCCCACCCACCAACACCTTGCCGTCGATTTGAAGAGCAACCGACGCAATGTTGCCGTTGGCACCAGCGCCGGGGTTGAAGGCCGGATCCAGCAAACCATCGCTTTTTAAACGAGCTATGCGATTTCGACTGGTGCCATTGAACGAAGTGAAATAACCACCGATCAACACCTCGCCACCAGGTTGAAGCACGATTGATTGAACTCCGTTATTAGGTCCGGTGCCATCGATGAACGCGGTGTCCAGACTGCCATCGGCCTTTAACCGAGCAACGTAGTTGCGACTCGTGCCGTTCACCGAGGTAAAGAAACCTCCGATCAAGACCCTGTTGTCGGGCTGAACCGTGATCGCGACAATGGAACCATTTGCGCCTAGGTTTGCATCAAACCCTAGGTCGAGGGAGCCATCTACGTTTAGGCGGGCAATATAATTACTTCCACTGCGCAAGCCTCCAATCAATGCCCTGCCGTCTGCTATAAGCGCGAGACATGTAACTGAGTTGTTGGGGCCTGTGCTGAAGTTGAACGTCGCGTCGAGGGTTCCATCGGGATGCAAACGAGCAACCTTCCGGCGGTCACTGGTACCAGCGATGGTGAAGTCACCTGCAATCAGCACCCTGCCATCCGCCTGTACGGCAATGCACGTCACTTGGTCGAAAAAGCCGGCATCTACGGCATTCTTGAACGTGTGGTCGATTGAAAGGTCTGGCTTCAATCGCGCCACACCACCCCGGAGAACTCCTTCCACGGATACAAACGACCCAGCGATCAATATCTTGCCATCGGATTGGATCGTCACGGAACTGACAGTCCCATTGATTCCCAAACCAGTATTAAACGACAAGTCCACGTCGCCGGCCTGCGGATTGCGAACGGACAAAACTGCATTGGTGCTTGGAGTAATACCTCCCGCGTTGGAAACGATCACCGAGTATTGTCCGGCGTTGGTCAACTGGACGTTGGTGAGGATCAAAACATCATTCGTCGCGCTGAAGATATTGGTTCCGTTCTTCTGCCATTGGTAAGTCAGGGGCACGGTTCCGTCGGCGATGACCGTAAAAATCGCGCGTCCCCCGACAATCGCTACCTGCGGTGTGGGTTGGCTGGTGATCTGGGGCGCAACTTGGGCCTTGGCAAGGCCGCAGCCGAGGAACAAAAGCACTGCGATGAAACGTGTTCGCGAGCGTCGGGCGAAAACGAAGGACACTGAGAATTTAATCATGGCTATAGTTCCTGAAAACCCCCGCCGTACCGTGTTGAGCGCAAAGAAGTTTGCGTTTTTTGTTTGGGCAGCTTACGACGGCGCGAATCTATGCCCGAAAGTGCCGCCGTTTCCAAGGACATTCCCCCCGCGAGCATTATTCTGATTCTTCTCGCCCTCTGCATGCTGAACCCGTGTGGATCTGGATTACAGGCCGCAATGCCGCAAGGGAAAGTTCTGGGCACGGAACGCTCGGTCGATTTCACCCGCAGCCGGACGAATTGGGTGCCGGCCAGCGTAGGGCAGCAATTGTTAATCGAGGATCGGTTGCGCACGCTGGCCTTGAGTCGGGCGATGGTGCAACTGGCCGAGTTGGGGCGTCTGCGCGTCAATGAGCTCACCACGCTCGAAATTCTGCCACCGCGCGCCAACAACGGGCGGGCCGTGCTCGATTTGAAAGCGGGCGCGATGTATTTCTTCACGCGCGACAAGCCGCGCGAATTTCTCATCCAAACTCCGCACGCCATCGCGGCCTCCGAGGGCACGGAATACGTCGTCTCCATCGAGCCGGATGGACGGAATCTCTTCACCGTCATTGAGGGGCGTGTCGAGCTTTCCAACCCGCTCGGCACGCTAATTCTCACCAACCGCGAACAAGGCTCCGTTCAGGCGGGCCAAGCTCCAATCAAGACCGCCGTCATCCAGGCCGTGAATCTCGTGCAATGGTGGCTCTATTACCCTGGCGTGCTCGACGTGGATGAACTGGCGCTCACGGCGGCGGAACAAGCAGCGTTGGCGGCTTCACTTCTCAGCTATCGCAGCGGCGACCTGCTCGCGGCTCTCGCCAATTATCCGGCTGGGCGTGTGCCGCAGTCGGATGCGGAGCGAATTTATTTCGCGGCGCTGCTGCTCGCGGCGGGACAAGTGGATAAGGCGGAATTACAACTGGCCCAAGCCAGCGGCCCGGCTGCGCTCACCCGCGCGCTCCGCGAACTGATCGCCGCCGTGACGCTGCGCGACTTCACCGACACCAACAGCGTGCCGCAACTGGCCACCGAGTGGATGGCCCGGTCATACAATCAGCAGCGACACTTCGATCTGGATGGTGCGCTGGCCTCCGCGCGCGAGGCGGCCCGGCGCTCCACGAATTTTGGCTTTGCATGGGAACGAATTGCGGAACTGGAATTCAGCTTCGGCCGTACGCCCGCAGCCCGGCGCGCGCTGGCGAAGTCCCTCGTCCTCGCGCCCCGCAACGCGCAGGCGTGGGCGCTCGAAGGATTTCTCACTGCGGCACAGGAGCGTTCCGCCGACGCCACGAACGCCTTCCAAAAAGCCATCGCTCTCGATCCCGCACTGGGCAACGCGTGGCTGGGCCGCGGACTCGTGCGCCTGCGGCGGGGCGATCGCGTCGGGGGGCAAAATGATTTGGAGACGGCGGCGGCGCTGGAGCCGAACCGTTCCGTGCTGCGCAGCTACCTAGGCAAAGCCTTCGAGCAAAATCGCCTCAGTACCAATGCCGGACTGGAACTGGCGCTGGCCAAGGAACTGGACGCGAAGGATCCCACGCCGTGGCTTTACTCGGCGCTGCTGCTGCGCCAGCAGTTGCGCTTCAACGAGGCAGTCACGGATCTGGAAAAATCCGTAGCGCTGAACGACAACCGCGCCGTCTATCGCTCGCGGCTGCTGCTGGATCAGGATCGCGCGGTGCGCAGTTCGAGTCTCGCCACCATTTACCAAAGCGTGGGCCTGAACGAGGTGAGCACGCGCGAAGCGGCGCGCGCCGTGGCTGCGGATTATGCCAACCCCTCGGCGCATCTTTTCCTCGCGGAGAGCTTCGCTGCGCAGCGTGATCCAACGCGGTTCAACCTCCGCATCGAGACGGCGTGGTTCAACGAACTGTTGCTCGCCCACCTGCTCGCACCGGTCGGCGCGGGCAATCTTTCTCAGAACATTTCACAACAGGAATACTCGCGGCTCTTCGAGGGCAACCGCTTCGGCCTGAGTTCACTTTCCGAATACCGCAGCGACGGGCAGCATCGCGAGCTGACCTCGCAATTTGGAACGTGGGGCCGAACCAGCTACGCCTTCGATCTCGACTACCAACAGAACGAAGGCGTGCGTCCCAACAACGAGTTGGATCGTTTGGAGTGGTACACCACGCTCAAGCACCAACTGACCGAGCGGGATTCCTTGTTCCTGTTGTTGAAGTATCAGGACTACCATTCGGGAGATAACTTCCAGTACTACGACCCGCAGTCGAAGACGAGGACCCCGAATCTCGTCGCGTTCGGAATCACCAATGTCACCGCGTATCGTCCCCATTTTCAATTCGACGAACTCCAGCGTCCGCACGCCATCGGAGGGTATCACCACGAATGGTCGCCAGGCGTGCATACACTGGTCCTGGGCGGACGGCTGGAGAACGATCAGCGTTTCAGCGACCGCCAGACGTTGCAGCGAATTTTCACGCGAGACTCGACTTCCAACGACGTGACGGGATCGGACGTCGCGCCCTTCGACGTGCGGTATCGGAGTGAGTTCGAGATTTACACCATCGAGCTGAACCAGATCGTTCAGACCGAGCGTCATGGACTGGTGTTGGGCAGCCGCTTCCAATCTGGAACTTTCCAAACGAGAGACACGCTTACCCTTTCTCCCGGCGCCCGCTTCCTCGATCCGTTCTTCAATTCACCTCCCACTCAGGGCCGGACCCGCGACGAGTTCGAACGAATCTCCGGCTACGGCTATTACACGCTGAAAGTGCTCGAAGGTTTGTTCGCCACTGTCGGCGTCGCCTACGCGCGGATCACCTTCCCGGAAAACTATCGCTCCGTGCCGATTTCGTCCGGCACCACCACCCGCGATCAGGTCAGCCCGAAGGCGGCGCTGGTGTGGAACCCCATTCCTGAAGTGACCTTCCGCGGCATTTTCAGCCGCGCCCTGGGCGGCGTCAGCTTTGACGAAAGTTACCGCCTGGAACCGGTGCAACTCGCAGGGTTCAACCAGTCTTTCCGCAATCTCGTGCCCGAGGCGACGGTCGGCTCGGTGTCCGTGCCGGAATTTCAAGTGGCCGGAGCCGCCGTGGACGTGAAACTGAAGTCGCGAACGTATCTGGGACTCGAAGCGCAGATGCTCGAATCGGAAGTGCGCCGCCAGTCCTCGGGCTTTGATTTCGATGGCGTGAAAGGGATTCCCAGCCACACGCCAGAACACCTAGATTACGTCGAGCGCTCGCTGGCCGCTACAATTCATCAACTGGTTTCTGACGAATGGTCGCTGGGGGCGGGCTACCGATTCACCCAATCGGAACTGGAAACGGCGCTGCCGGAAATTCCGCGCCAATTCCAAGGCGTGAACCGCCACCAACGGGCCGACCTGCATCAGGTAAGTCTCAACATTCTCTACAACCATCCCTCCGGTTTCTTCGCCCGGAGCGAGACGCAGTTCTTCCATCAGAACAATCTCGGCTATGAACCGGGATTGCCCGGCGACGATCTGGTGCAGCAAAATTTTTTCCTCGGCTGGCGATTGCGGCGCCAGCGTGCCGAACTCACCTTGGGCGTGCTGAATTTGAACGACGCGGATTACCGTTTGAACCCGCTCAACATCTACGCCGAGTTGCCGCGCGAGCGGACATTCGTGGCGCGACTCAAGCTTAACTTCTGATGCCGCCATGCCCGCTCCGGAAAAATCGAAACGGCGTTTTGGGTTCTACCTCATCGGCGCCCTGTTGACGGCTGGACTTGGGCTGGCCTTGATGCTGCCGTGGGCGGACGCGCTGGGACGCTTGAGCTACGATCTACCGTTCCTGTTCCAGTCCGGCCAGGCGGACGAAGTGAGAATGATTTTCATCAACTCCCGCGCCAAGCGCGACCTGGGCGAAGCGGAGTCACCACCGCTCGACCGCAGCTACCACACGCGCTTGATCGAAAGGCTGCACGCGGACGGCGCCCGGCTCATCCTCTTCGACTTTACCGCCTTCATCCGGCCACACCCTGACCCGGCCGTGGATGAGGGGTTCGCCCGCGCGGCGCACCTGCACGGTCGCGTGGTGCTGCTCACCCGCCACGCGGAGAGTACTCAGATGAACGCGCAGTTGGATCAACTCTTTCCCATTCTGCCGAAGTTCACCAACGCCATCGCCGGATGGGGACTGGCGGAGGTGGACGCGTTGCGCGGACAAATCGTCCGGCGCATGCACATGGGCTACGACGAGACGCCGAGCGTGGCCTGGGTTGCCGCGAGGGTCTTGGGAGCAGCGGTGACCCGCGACGAGAACAGCCGCCTGCGCGAGCGCTGGCTGAATTACTACGGGCCACCCGGGACCATCCAGGGCGTGGACTACGACCACGCGCTGGAAACCAATGGCCTGCCGGCTGGATTCTTCCGCGACAAAATTGCGGTGGTCTGCTCCGGCTCCGAAGTGGGAGTGGCGGGCGCAGCCACGGATGAATTTCCCAATCCCTGGTCACAGTTTGGCACCCGCGTTTCCTACGGCGGAGAAATCCAGGCGCAGACCGTTCTCAATCTCCTGCATGGCGATTGGCTGGAAAAAATCCACCCGCGAACGCAAGCGTTGCTCTTTGCGGCGTGGGGATTTTTGTGCGCGTTCAGCTTGAGCGGGCGCAAGCCTTGGCAGGCGGCGCTGCTCATGGTGGGGGCACTCTTGCTCATCTTCGCCAGCGCCCTCTGGATGCAGCTCAAGCTGCAAATCTGGTGGAGTTGGATGATTCCCGTGGTGCAAACGCCGGTCGCCTTCATCTGGTCCGTCGGCTACCAGTACGCCACGGAGTCGCGCCGTCGCCGACAGTTGCGGCGCGCCTTTGGCGCCTACCTCTCGCCCTACATGGCCGACCAGATTGCCGACAGCGAATTCGACTTGGCGCTCGGCGGCAAGGAGGTCGAGGCCACCGTGATGTTCACCGACCTTGAGGGCTTCACCCAAATGTCGGAGTCACTGCCGCCAGCGGAAGTTTCCAAAATCCTCACCTCGTATTTCAACCAGACGACGCAAGCGATCCTCGAACAGGACGGCACCATCATCAAATACATCGGCGACGCCGTCATGGCCGTGTGGGGCGCGCCGGTGCCGGACCCAAAGCACGCGGAGCGCGCGGTGCTGGCCGCATGGGGCATGAACCAGGCCGGCCAGAAAGAGATCGAGGGCCGCCGATTGCGAACGCGCATCGGAGTGAACAGCGGCCTGGTGCTCGCCGGGAACCTCGGTTCCGACTTCCGCTTCGACTACACGCTGATTGGCGACACGACGAATTTTGCCTCGCGGCTCGAAGGACTGAACAAATACCTCGGCACGGAGATTCTGATTTCCGAAGCAACGCGCAATCAACTCAGCGATAGGATCAAAGTCCGCTTCCTCGGACGCTTTATCGTAGTGGGGAAAAAAACTCCCGTGGGCATTTGCGAAGTTCTGGGCCTCTCATCATCGTTCCCGCGCGACCCGGAATGGCTCGCCGTGTACGCCGACGGACTCAACTCATTTGTGCGACGGGATCTCAACGAAGCCGCTCGAATGATGCACAAAGTCAAAGAACTGCGAGGTGGCAAGGATGGGCCGGCCGAGTTTTACTTGGGAGAGATCGCCAAAGCGCGTGAAAGTGTGGTGGGAGAGGGAACGTGGGAAGGCACCGTGCGCGTGGATTCCAAGTGAAGAAATTTCGCAGCCTCGGCCGCTCCGCGCGTCGGGCCAGCGGCGGAACTGTCGCCTATGAATCGTTTCTTCTCAGCGTTATTTTGACCGCAACACACAAAACCCCGTCAACTCCTCCCGTTAGCGCGGTACTTGGTTTCCGGTTCGGACGGGTTCGTACTAAGATCGTGCTGCCGAACGACTTTCGCTGGCAATAACCACCGGAGGTCATTCATTAGCCGCCGAACGCGACAACTGATTTTACCGTTTCACTGATGACTGATTACTTTTAATTTCACGCCCATGAAAGTTGGCAAACTCCTGCACACGCGCTACCGGCTGAACGACCTTGAACGGTCGGTAAAATTCTACACGCAAGTCCTCGGCCTCGAAGAAGTGCGCCGCCACAAATCGCCGCGCGGCTCGGAACTCGTCTTCCTGCAAACGCCGGACAGCGAGGAGTTGATCGAACTGTGCAGCTTTCCCTCCAGCGGCCCGGTGGTGGTGCAGCCCGACCTGACGCATCTCGCGTTTCAAGTCACGAGCCTCGAAGATTTTGGCAAACACCTCGCCGCGCACGGACTGAAATACTCCGACGGTCCCACCTACAAGGAGGATGGCGGCGGCTTCGCTTTCATTGATGCGCCGGAAGGCTACGAGATCGAACTCATCCAGCGCGGACCGAACCCGGGCACGGGCGGTTACTGAGCGTCCCAACGTCACGCCGCGCCGAGTCGCGGATGAATCAGGGGCGCAACGAATACCGTTCTCGGAAGAATGAGAGGCGTCAGCAGCACGAAAGGTGGGGCGTCGTCGCTCCGCGCGCGCCGGGGTGAGGCTCTGGCAAGTTCTGCAACGCTTCTCCGCTTCCAGCACGGCGCGCGC
>JAYVQC010000139.1:0-24645 GCA_043757045.1 Akkermansia sp.
GAATGCCGGCGCTCTTACGAGACGCCGCTACAAAGCTACGCTGCCAGTCCATCCAGCGCCGCTTTCACCTGCGCGAGCTTGGCCTGCCAGTCCACGAGACGCTGCTGATGCTCGGCCAGCACCTTCGGCGGAACCTTCTGCGTGAAGTTCGGATTGGCGAGCTTCTGCGTCACCGTCTCGATCTCGGCGGTGATCTTCGCCAGTTCCTTTTCCAGTCGCACGCGCTCGGCGGCGAAATCAATCAGGCCTTCGAGCGGCAGGAACAGTTCACCCAGCGCCGTCGCCGCGCGCAATGCGCCCTTTGGCGGCGTGAACTCGGCGTTCACCTCGAACTGCTCCGCGTTCAGCAGAATCTTCAGCACCGCGAGATCGTGCGGCGGCAGATCGTTCACCGGCTTCAGCACGAAGTGCAGTTTCACGTTCGGAGCGATGCGCGCCTCGCTGCGCAGGTTGCGGCCCTGGCGCACGAGTTCGTATTTGTTGTCCACGCGTTCGAGGTAGCAGTCGTCTAGCGCGTAGAAGTCGCGGAACTCCGGATCAAACGGCTTCGGCCAGCGCGCGAACATGATGGTGTCGCCGCCCTGGTCCCTCGGCAAATCGCCATTGAAGCCCATGCCCTGCCACAACTCCTCCGTGATGAACGGCAGAAACGGATGAAACAGCCGCAGCGTGTTCGAGAGCACGAAGTCCATGACGGCCAGCGTGTTCTGCTTCCGGGCCGCGACGCGCGGATTGCTCGGATCATCCGGCACTTGCAGCACCGCCTTTGTCGCCTCCACGTACCAGTCGCAATACTCGCTCCAGAAGAAACGGTAGAGCGCGTTCGCCGCCTCGTTGAACCTGTAGCCGTTCAACGCGTCGGTCACTTCGCGAATCGCCGCGTTCAGCTTGAGCAGAATCCACTTGTCGTCGCTCGTGAGCAGCGAGGTCTGAATCTCCGCCTCGAACTCGAAGGCCGATGTGCCGCCAGCATCCTGCTGGCGTTCCTGCCCCTCCGCCAGCGGGACGCTGGCGGCATTCTGACTCTGCATCTGCCGGAAGCGGCAGGCGTTCCAGAGCTTGTTGCAGAAGTTGCGACCCAGTTCCACGGACTGTTCGTCGAAGAGCAAATCCTGGCCGGCCGGCGCGCTGCGCATGATGCCGAAGCGGAGCGCGTCGGCGCCGTATTGGTTGATGAGGTCGAGCGGGTCCGGCGAATTGCCGAGCGACTTCGACATCTTGCGGCCCTGCTTGTCGCGGATGATGCCGGTGAAATAGACGTTGCGGAACGGCATCTCGCCCATCCACTCGTAGCCCGCCATGATCATGCGCGCGACCCAGAAGAAAATGATGTCGGGACCCGTGACGAGGTCGGTGGTGGGATAAAACTTCTTCAAAGTCTCCGTGTTCTCCGGCCAGCCCATCGTGGCGAACGGCCAGAGCCACGAGCTGAACCAGGTGTCGAGCACGTCGGGGTCTTGTGTCCATCCCTCGGCTTCCAATCGTTGGATCAGTTTTTCGTCAAGTGTGCAGATTTGCGCCGTGATAGGCCGAATCTCTGAGTCGCTTTGGTGAATCTCCAATCCCTGCTCAAGCAGTTTTTTTGAATCTGCTGTGACAGGCTTGCCCTCGATCACGATTGCGACGTCGGCAGAATCCGTTCTAACAAAGCGGTGATCCATTGAAGGAGGCGGCGTTAGAACATCCGACACGTCCGTGTAAGCGGAGCATAGGCTGTAACAGTCGAAAGTTTTGCTCCACACCGGAATCCGATGCCCCCACCAAAGCTGGCGGCTGATGCACCAGTCCTGAAGGCCCGTCATCCAGTGGTCATACACCTTCGCCCAGCGCTCGGGATAAAACTGCATCGCCTCGGTGGGTGGCACGGGCGACCCGCCCGTCCCGGTCGGCGACCCGCCGACCAGAATGGCGGTGGCGCTCGAACTCGAAACAGCGCCGCTCTGTTTTCGTGAAGCCTCACCCGTTCCGTCCGGCAGGTTGCCGGACGGCACAGGCTGGTAGCCTGTGCTACCCAAGGCGACGCAGGCTTGCGCCTGCGGCACACTCGGATACTTCAGAAACCATTGCTCGCTCAGGCGCGGCTCGATGGGCACATCGGCGCGCTCGCTGTAGCCGACGTTGTTCGTGTAAGGATCTTCCTTCTCCAGTGAGCCGAGTTCCTTGAGCTTCTCGACCGCGATCTTGCGCGCGGCAAAACGATCCAGCCCATTCAAGTCTTGACCGGCGAGCGCGTTCATCTTGCCGTCGGCTTCAATCACTTCCACCACGGGCAGCTTGTGGCGCTGGCCGATCTCGAAGTCCGCCTTGTCGTGCGCGGGCGTCACCTTGAGCACGCCGGTGCCGAACTCGAAGTCCACATGATCGTCGCCGATAATGGGAATCAGCTTCTGCTCGCGCGGCAATTCCGCCGGCAACGGTCGCACCACATGCTGGCCGATGAGATGCGCGTAACGCGGGTCCTTGGGATTCACCGCCACCGCCGTGTCGCCAGGAATCGTCTCCGGCCGCGTCGTGGCGATGGTCAGGAAAATTCCCGTGGACTTGACGGTATTGGGACTGGCGCCCTCGCCAGTCATAGTCTTGCGGGCGCCCCCGCCCGCAGTCGGTTCAGCAGGCGGGGGCGCCTGCTGGACGGTGACAGACGAGGGCGTTTGTCCCACTACTTCCACCACCTCCACCTTGAAGTGATACATGAAGCCCTTCTGCTCCTTCATGGTCACTTCCTCGTCGGAGAGCGCGGTGAGCGAGGCCGGGCACCAGTTCACCATGCGCTTGCCGCGATAGATGTGGCCCTTCTTGTAGAGGTCCACGAAGACGCGCGCCACGCAGCGCGAATACTCCGGGTCCATCGTGAACCGCGTGCGCGTCCAGTCGCACGACGCGCCGAGCGCGCGCAACTGTTGCAAGATGATGCCGCCGTATTTCTCCTTCCACTCCCAGATGCGCGCCACGAGCGCCTCGCGCCCGAGGTCGTTGCGATGCTTGATCTCGCCCGCTTTCTTCAACGTCTTCTCGACGACGTTCTGTGTGGCGATGCCGGCGTGGTCGGTGCCGGGCAGCCAGAGGACTTCCTTGCCGTCCATGCGTGCCTTGCGGGCGAGGATGTCCTGGATGGTGTTGTTCAACACATGCCCCAGCGTGAGCACGCCCGTGACGTTCGGCGGCGGAATGACGATGGAATACGCCGGCCGCGTCTCGCTAACGCGCGCCGGGTCGGCGGTGAAGCAATTCTGGTCGAGCCAGAACTGGTACCATTTCGATTCGACCGACTGCGGTTCGTAGGCTTTTGGAATTTCGGACATTGAGCCGGTGAACTTACAGAGGCTCACGCCAACCCGCAATCCATCAGGTGCCGGCGAGCGCAGCCTGTTCATGAGTTGTTAGAACCGGTCAGAAAAGCGTTACTGGTGCGATTATTGGGCGGCAAATTCCAAGTTGAGCCCGGATTCCACCGCCGACAGGCAAAGAGATGGCCAAGGGGAGTAAGGTCGTCTGCGCGAACCTCGACCGAGAGGGTTGGCTTGGAGTACCAAGCGTTCAGGCCGCTTGTCGAGCGCCTTCCTGCGCGACGGACGCGTCTTCTGAAATTTTTAGATCACCGGCAGGGAGCAATGTCTGACTGAGGAGCGCATCTGAATCACGTTTTGACTCCTCAAGGGTCTCCTTCAAAGCGGAGCGGCGAGTTTCCTGAATTGCATCGGCTGATGCGCTCACTGCGGAACGCTCGTTTTTGTCCGAACTCGACAGCAGCAGTCGCTTGCGCATGGCGTAAGTTATCGCTTTGACGGTAACCTCCAAAACGAGAAACGGCTTCGCCAACAAATCGCTCCCGCCCTTCAGAATGGTTTGCGCGCGGGTATGAAAGTCCGACTTAACGGTGACGAAGATGCACGGTGTGTTCGCATTCTTTTCCGTCTCTTGCAATTGTGAGCAGGCTTCCATGCCATCAATTCCCGGCATCTGGATGTCCATGAACACCACGTCGTAGGCTTTCTCCCGGGCTCGAGCCACGGCTTCTTCGCCGGTGGTGGCGGTGTCGGGCGACATTTCGCCCTTTTGCAGGGCGAAAACGACGGCTCGAAGGCACAACGGATCATCATCCACCGCCAGCACCGAGATAGGTGGATTGATAATCAGGTCGGGGCGGACGCCGGGCACGCACAAATCACCCAGCAAATCCACCGCACTGGCCATCGTCCGAATCGTGGAAGGGGTGACTTCCTTGCACTTGTCGGACAGGCGCATAATCAATAAATCCAGCGCCGAACTCATTTGCCAGACCGGTCGCAAGTCCCAGCAATTACTCCCAGATTTCAGCGTCACCACGTACTCACGAAGTTTCACCAGTTCTTCCCTTCGTGACGCTTCGTCGATGGCTTTAGCTAGATCGGAAAGGGACTTTCGCATCGCGGTGAGGAGATCCGGAGCGCTCGTGAAAAAGGCGTTGAGCAATTTCCTTGCAGAATCATCCCCGCCCTCATCGATCTCATCCTCAAGAAAGACATCCTTCTCGACGGGAGGGAGAGGAGAGTCAAAGAGCGACGGCATTCGGAAGTGTGCCGCTTCGAGACCATCGGCCAGGTATTTTCCCGTGAGCACGCGAATTTCCGCTTCACGTTTGTGGCGGGCGAGCACCCAAAACGTCAGTAGAGCGACTAAACCGATTGTTAAGCCGAGCAGCAGATGCTCGCGCTTTTCCTGCCCGAATGAGTTGGGTAGATTGGCCTCCATCTGCTTTTGTTCTTCCAACAGTGCCTGATGAATCGAGTCGTCTTTCTGAATGAATGCAGAAACCGTGCTTAAGGCTTGCGAACCTGCTTCGGCGTCATCGGAATTCGGCTTGGTTTGCGCCAATTCCTGAGCATGCACCGGCATTTCTTTTCGTGGCACGGGTCCCGTGGAGCTCAGTTGCCCGTCATCACAGAACACGCAGGGCATCTTACCGCCGCCGTAGCAGAGAAAGCATTTTCCATTGCCCAGGCACGTTGCACAGGTTTCCCCAAAACGTTTGCCGGCCCCTGCGCAGGTCTGGCACTTGCCCTGCGGATCGTGACAGAGGACGCAAGGGTCCATGAAACCGTGGCCGTCGCAAATAGTACAGGGCGTTTCATGGTGCGGCGACTGGGCGGCCTTTCGTCGCAGAGCCTGGAAGGCATCCCAATTGGTGGAAAGGATCGAGTTCCATGCTGTTTGGCGGAGGTCGCGCCAATGGGTGCGGGCTTTGAAGGTTTGCCCTTCTGTTTGAGTCCGGCTCCGGGCAGCACTTTCCAGTTTTCCCAGTTCCCGAATCCGCTCTTGCGTGGCTGCTTCCTCCACGGCCGCCTGCTGAATCAAGGCTGCGGCTGATACTGTGACCGCAGCGACGGGGTCCGCTGCCCCCGGGGGAGGAACCGATGGAGCGCGCCGGGCGATGAGTGCATACACGACTAAAGCCCCGATGAAGCCGAGGAAGAGGAAATGTTGGAGGCGAGTCATCGCTATTCCCAGTAAGTCGCCACAACGAGCTTGCCTTTGTTCGAAGAGGTCGCCAACAGGTCCAGCGTGGCGGGATCGTAACTGCACACCGAAGTCGCGGCCTGATTATTCTCAAAATAGATGCCACCGCCGCCGATCAGCGAGCCTTTGAAATACTGGATTTGACCGGCCTGTTTGTTTTCGATTTCCATGAAGCTGGGCGAATAGACCACTCCACAAATGTTGGCGTTCCCGTGGATGTCCAAAACGCCGATGTTGTACATCAGGGCGGGACGGTCTTCCGCCGCGGTAAAGTTGGCGAAACCTCGTGACGCAATGTTCACGTTCACCGGATCCTTCGCCGGATTAGTATAAACAGGGGGATAGCCCGTGGTGTACGTCAAAGGATCGGTCGCGACCAGACCCGACAAGTTGGCTTTGTTGATGTTCATCGCCGCCGTGTTGATGATTTTGTCCGTCGGGGTGAACGCATTGTGAAAATTGAAGAGAAGGGTGCCCCGCACATTGATGCCTCGGGGAAAATGCGCTGGGTCTAGGTTACCAAAGTTGGCGTCATTCTTTTTGATATCCACCACCACCACTCCTTCCAGGGCACCGCCCGGAGTCAGGGTGGCGGCATTCATGGCGGTCATAAAACCCAATAAATTCGTGTAATGCGTGCCCGATACATCCGCCACGGCGATGAAACGCTTGAAGTCGAACAATTGATCGGCTGAGCCGTCGGCAGTGTAGTCCGGAATTTGGTTGGCGGTGCCGAAGGTGTCCGAAAGGACCGCCGTGCTGGGAACATTTGCGTAAACAGTGTCAATGTTGGCATTGCCATTCGACCAAATCGCCAGTCCCTCGCCGCCATCCACAATCGTCGGCCCACTTCTGTTGCCGCCCACGACGACGTTCCCATCTTGAGCGTCGCCTTTGGAAACCCCGGTACTGGTCGAACCCGGGCTGTCTGAAATAATGGCGGCTCCAAAGCCAAATTTGAATTGCACGTGCAGGGTGGCGGTTTGCGTGACGTCGCCCACGGTGGCTGTGCAAACGGCGGCGGCTTCGGTCGGGGCGGTGTTGTTGGTGAACCAGAGTTGCGCCACAACCACTTGGTTGCTAAAGGGCGACGTGATGGTGCGCTCATAAACTTTCTGCTGGGCGTCGCCGAGCTCGGTAAGAGTGTACGGAGTGGAACCACTGGCCAGAGCCGGAAAGAAGCCGAGCGTATTGGTGAGCGCCTTGTTCATGTCGAAGGCGGCAACCACGGCGGCCCCCTCCGCGAATTTCAGCGCGGCGATGCCGTCGGTTCGCCGCTGGGCCAGCCGCGTCGTTCCCGTCACGTAAGCCGCCAGGCTGCCCACGGCGGTGATGACGACCAACATCAAGATTAAGCAAGCCACCATCGCCGAACCTTCTTGTCGCTGGCGCTGCGGTATTCCGGTATTCATAACTTCGATTCGTCTATGGCAGAATTGAAATATAGTTGGTCAGAGAACGTCGGTTAAGGAGCACCGCCGCCGTCTGTATGTCGATCGCCTGGAAACGATCCTCTGAGTAACCATCCACGATTCCAAAACGGATGAGGACCGTACCGCCGTTGGTCACCGTGAACAGATTCCGGCCAGGCAACTTACAGACTCCTGTGGGAATCAAGACCCGCTGCATGCCATTGGTGCCGATGTAAATGAAACTATTGGTCGATGCTTGAAGATTGGTGCTGGAGCCAACCATTTTAAACGACTCAATGTGGTCCTTGTCATTATAAGCGAGCTTGTCGCCGCTGGAATCAACATTGTAGTCATCGTCGAAAGTCAGCGTCACCGTGTTTCCTGAAGCGTCGTTTGAAACGGAAGTCGCAATACGGGCGCGGCTTTGCAACAGAGAGATCGCGTTGGCGGCCTGCTCGTTAATGTTGCTCTGCGCGGTAATACCAGACATGGTAGTGCTGGCAAAGCTGATGAAGGACATGGCGGCGGCAAGAATCATGACGACAATGCCACTCGCGAGCATTATCTCCACCATGGTAAAGGCACGCGTGCCGGACCAGGGTTGCAGCGTTCCGGAAGTGCGCTGGTTTCTTAGCTTCATTGCGTCCCTCCGCTGTAACGGTTGACGAGGCTTTGGACCGTCACCGAGATATTGCGCTCCGGTTCCTGAAACGTCGCAGTGACGGTGACTAAATGACCGGCTGAGACCGGTTGAATTCTCGAAATCACGGTGCCGCTGACAAGAAAGTTGGTTCCGGCAATTGCCAGTGCGATGGACGAAGTATTGGTCAAGAGCACGGTCGAAGCTCCGAAAGGTGCCGTTGGGGGAACGTAGCTGGCGGCCCGAATGGAGTGCATCTTGGCCTCGGCCACCGCCATCGCCGCCGTGTAGTCCGCCAAGCGGCGCGACGACTTGTCCATGGCCATGATCCCCGCGCCGGCAGAGATGATTAACATCGTCAGCAAAACCATGACCACCAGGACTTCGACCAGGGAAAACGCGTTTCTTTGGCGCTGTGGACTTCCCCGCTGTGCTGTGGGCGTATGTCTGTTGTTTGTGCGCATATCCATGACCAGGAAAGGACACAATCGGCTCTATCCGATCGTCCACTTGGTGCTGACTAGCAGACCAATTGCCAAACGCATAAAAACACCTCGAGAGGCATCAAACCCATTGGTTACCAAAGAAATAATCAACACGGACTGAAATAGGTGATAGTCGAGCCGATGTGTCCTGCTTCAGAATAAGGCACGAGTCCCAGATTCGGGACACACCCGATTGTCCGAATCCAGCTCATCGCCTCTTCCCGAAAACTGTGCGGTCGAAAACACCTAAAGCAATGATGCGGAGGTGACGAATTAAAAAGGTAGGACCGTTCCATCCGTTGGAGGATTCCGCCGGAGCGATGGCAACAAATCTATTATGCAACCACAGCGCCGCACTCGCCACGGGATTCACACTGTGAAATCCCCGGTGCTTGCCGGGCGTGCCGCCAAGCACCGACCTTACACGCAGCGCGGCCTTCTCGTAGCCACCCTCGGCCTGCTGGTCGGCGGACAGTTCTTTGTCCAAAAAGTGTCATCGGCCGAGGCCGTGGCAGGTTCGACGCGGAGAATTTCTCAGGAATCCGTGGTCAGCAATTATGCACACCTTGTTTCGATCAACTACCAGGATTCCTTGGCCGCCGTGACGGCGCTGCAAAACGCGGTTGCTCTCTTCGTCGTCAAACCGTCGGAGCCGGCGCTGGAAGCGGCGCGGCGGGCGTGGCGCGAGGCGCGCGTGCCCTACTGCCAGTCGGAAGCATTTCGATTCTACGACGGTCCAATTGATCAAATTGACGGAATGGTTAATGCATGGCCCATTGATGAAAATTACATCGACTACGTCGCAGAAAATCCAGACGGCGGCCTGATCAACGCGCTCGCGAAATATCCAGTCCTTTCAACGGAGGTGCTGCTTTCCCTCAACGAACAAGAAGGCAAAAAATGTATCAGCACAGGATTTCATGCCATCGAATTCCTGCTTTGGGGTCAGGACCGAAGCTCGAATGGTCCGGGCCAGCGCTCTTGGCGCGATTACACAGACGAAACCCAAAACGCCGGACGCCGCAGGCAGTGTCTGCAACTGACGTCGAAACTCCTGGTGGAACATGTCGAAGGACTGGTCACGGCGTGGGCGCAAGGGAACGCCACCAATTATCGTTCGGCATTCATGGCTGACCCCAAGGTGAGCTTTGCGAAATTGTTAAAAGGTATCGGGGCCCTGAGCGGGCCAGAAGTTGCGGGTGAGCGGCTGACGGTGCCTTACGAGACTAAGGAACAGGAGGAGGAGCAATCTTGTTTTAGCGATAACACTCGCGACGACATCGTCAACAACGCGATCGGCGTCCGGAATGTATTCTTTGGGTGCTATAGCCCGGCGCAGGGCTCGCAAATATCAGGTGCAAGCCTCTATGAATTTCTAAGGCAATTCGACCCCGGCCTCGCCAACAAACTGGCTGCGCAAGTTGAAACTACGGTGATAGCTGCGCGAAATATCCCGCACCCGTTCGACAGAGCCATCTTGGGAGGAAATGCCTCGCCCGGCCGCATGGCCATCAAAGCCGCAATTCTCGCGTTCCAGTCCGAGAGCGACCTGTTGGCCCGGGCGGCAAAATTGCAGTCGGACCAGTTCGCACCATGACGCCCCACTTTCAGAACATTTTGAAGCTAGGCCAAATATTCTCCTGCTATGTGGCGGGTGTGCTGGTGACTGCAACACCGATTTTACGCGGTGCCATCGCGGATTTGCATTTGGTTTCCGAGCCTGGCGAAGAGCTATCGGGCGGGGCCACGACCGTTTTTGATGAATCCCCAAAAGCGTATGGTTTTCCCGCAGCAAACTTGCGCGAAGAGCGGCGCACCTCGTTTTTCGTCGGACACTCGTTTTTTAATGAGAACTGGGTGGTGGCTCCCGCTTCCACGAGCGGTCGCGACGGATTGGGTCCGCTTTTCAATACCCGTTCCTGTTCCGCCTGCCATTTGCGAGACGGGCGCAGCCAGCCGCCGAAATTGACGCGGCCGATGATCACGATGTTGCTGCGGATCAGCGTTCCGGGCGTGGGAACGCACGGGCAGCCGCTGCCAGACCCGACTTACGGCGGGCAAATTCAAAGCCAGTCCGTTCCTGGCGTGCCAGCGGAAGCGGACGCCTTTGTTCGGTATGAAGAGGTGTCCGGCCGCTTTGAGGATGGAGAAACCTATTCCTTGCGCCAACCGATTTATGCAATCACCAACCTCGGCTATGGGCCGCTTTCTCAAAACGTGATGTTCTCGCCACGCGTGGCCTCGGCAATGATCGGCATGGGGCTTCTTGAAGCGGTGCCTGAGAGAACTTTGTTTGAACTGGCCGAGCGGCAGCAACGGGGCAGCAACGGGATCGCTGGACGCATCAATCTAGTGTGGGACAAAACGGCGGGGAAAATGTCGCCCGGCCGCTTCGGCTGGAAAGCCGAGCAGCCCACTGTGCTCCAGCAGGTGGCCACAGCTTTTGTCGAAGACATGGGAATCACCTCGCCATTGATGCCTAAGGAAAATCAGACCTCACGGCAAAAAAGTCGCGCGCAACAAACTCCCAGCGGACACCCTGATGTCAGTGAAAATATTCTTGCCGACGTGGTCACATACACACGAACGCTCGCGGTCCCGGCGCGCCGAATGTGGAATGACTCCAGCGTGTTGAGAGGAAAGGCCCTGTTCACGCAAGCAAACTGTGCCATATGCCACGTTCCAAAATTAAAGACGGGCGATTGCTCAGACATCGGCGAACTGGCCCAACAAACGATACGACCCTACACCGATTTGCTGTTGCACGATATGGGCGAAGGATTGTCCGACCGGCGTCCCGTTTGTGAGGCCGGCGGTCGCGACTGGCGTACGGCTCCCCTGTGGGGTATCGGACTCAGCGCCAAGGTGAACGGTCACACGTGTTTTTTACATGACGGTCGGGCACGAAACTTTACCGAAGCGATTCTCTGGCACGGCGGGGAAGCCGAAAAGGCGCAAAAAATGTTTCGGAGTTGGCCGAAACGGGACCGCGACGCCCTAGTTGCCTTTCTACAAAGTCTGTGAATCATGAAATTTTCATCGCTTTTGACGTTTCTTGTTTTTCATACGCTCCTCGGTTTAACCGGGCTGGGCGCCAATCCAGCAAGGTTCACCAAGGATGCCATGCTTCGTGATATCGCTCATAAGGTTATCTCGTCAGGCTACGAGGAGTTGGATTTGAAGTGCCGGGATTTAACCAACGCCATCGGAAAGCTCGTGGAAACCCCTGGCCGCACGACACGAGAAGCTGCGCAGCAGGCATGGGGGGCCGCGGCGCAATGCGCCGGACGAATGCAATGCTTTCAAAAAGGCCCGATCCTTGATCGAGATTACGTTTCCACGTTTTATTACTGGCAGGTATTGCCGCTTCGACTGGAAGCTGTAATACAATCACAACAGCTCATCAGCCAATCGTTCTTCGATGAAATGGGAGCCACGACCAAAGGGATTTTTGCGTTGGAGTTTCTGCTCTTTGAGACGATGCCAAATGCCGCCGCCTTGGAAGCAACGGGAAAAGATGGAGAACGGAGAAGGGTCTTTGTGCAAGCCCTCGTAATGGATGTTCAAATGAAAGCAGGTGAATTGGCGACCGATTGGAAATCTGCGGGCCAGGATAGCCCAACAGCCAAGTTTGTGAATAACGGGCAGGAGAGCGTCAACGTGCTAGTCAATCAATTAGCGCAACTGACGGAGCTCGTCGGAGAGCGCCAGCTGAATTTTGTCTTACTCCTGCCAAGCCCGATCTCGATGCAGTTGGATCGCATCGAAGGATCTCGAAGCGGACGTTCTCTCACGGGGATTCTGGCAAAATTGGAGGGCGCCCGAAAACTATATCGCGGCGCGGATGGATTGGGGTTGGACGACGCGGTCGGGCAGGTCAATGCCTCACTGGCAAAGCGGCTTGATGAACAGTTCGATGCCGCCATTGCTTCCGTGCGTTCCATCGCCGCACCTCTGGAGCAAGCAGTAGGTCACAATCGTTCTTCCGTGCAAAAGGCTTACGAAGAAATGCACGCCTTGGAGGTTCTGTTGAAAGTGGATCTGGCGAGTGCGCTGGGAGTAACTTTGACCTTCAGTTCAGCCGATGGCGATTAATCTTCAAGCTCTTCGCCTTCGTGCGGTTTTCGCCTCTCTTGTCGAACGTCCGACGGATCTCGCTTCGCTCGCAGCGTTCCGCGTGCTTTTCGGGTTGCTCATGGCTGGGGCGACTACCCGCTTTCTTGCCAAAGGGTGGGTGCGCGAGCTCTACACCGGGCCCGTGTTTCATTTTTCCTACCCGGGCTTCGAGTGGATTCGTCCGTGGCCGGATGCCCTGATGCATGTTCATTTCTTCCTTCTGATTTTTCTCGCTCTCGGGGTGGCTGCTGGGTTTTTCTATCGGACCTGTAGCCTGCTTTTTTTTATCGGGTTCACCTACGTCGAACTCATCGACCAAGCCGTGTATCTAAATCATTACTATCTGATTAGCTTGATTAGTGGCATCCTAATCTTTCTTCCCGTGAATCGTATTTGGTCCATCGACGCGTGGCGTAAACCTGCGATCCGCTCGGACATGGCCCCGGCTTGGTGTATGAGCCTCCTGCGTTTCCAAATCGGCGCAGTTTACGTTTTTGCTGGTCTGGCCAAAATCAACGTGGACTGGATTTGTCGGGCTGAACCCTTGCACATCTGGCTGGCCGCCCGCAGCGATCTGCCATTCTTTGGTCATTGGCTCACGCAAACATGGGTCGCATTTGCCGCCAGTTGGTGTGGAGCCCTGTTCGACTTGACTATTGTCGCGTTTCTGATCTGGAGGCCGACCCGTCGGCCGGCCTACGCGCTTTTGATTCTTTTTCATGTGGCAACTTGGATTTTATTCAAAATTGGAATGTTTCCCTGGATCATGATTGTGTCAGCGACGGTCTTTTTTCCCTCAGGATGGCCAAGATATTGGGGGCAACGCATGGTCGGCTTCCTCACGGGATGCGGTCGATCGGGGCGATGGGCTGATCGAGCGAATGATGCGCTAACCCTTCGTTTTCCCATTCGTGCGTTGTCCTGTCCCAAACCATTTATCCTCCTGGTGCCATTGAGTATTTATGCCGCGGTGCAAATTCTCCTGCCCCTTCGACCTTACTTCACCGCGCAGCCTTCGGGTTGGACCGGTTCCGGTTTCAATTGTGCCTGGCAAGTGATGTTGGTGGAGAAGACCGGGTATGCTGAGTTCTTTGCTTTCGAGCCTGCGACCGGAAAACGGTGGAGACTGCCGGTGATGGAATATCTAACGCCACGACAGGAAATGATGATGGCTCAGGATCCGTATCTCATTCGACTTATGGCGAGGCGTTTGGCGCTAGATTTAAGGAAGAATGGAAATACGGGGATTGAAATACGAGTGAACGCTTTTGCCACTTTGAACGGTCGTCCGAGCCAGCGATTGATCAATCCCGAAGTGGATTTGGCGGGATCTCCCCCAGCCGCTTGGATTCTCCCGTTGCAAGACACGGTGAAGTTGCGAAAGTTTCCGGGAGCAACTGTTGCCACACAGTGATGCTTCGGCGGGACTGGGGAACGGACCCATTAAAAGAGGCAGCGCTCCACGTGATGCGAAGCGCTGCCTGAGTCGGAACCGAAGGTGCTAGTATCGCTTAGGGGATCGTGATGATTCCACAAGACTGACCGGTATCACCGCCGAATTTGTTTTGGTCACCATCATGCACCATGAAGTACAGTCTGTAGGTGTGGCCGCTCACCAAGCCCAATCGGGAAATATCCCATCGAATCTCTGCACCGTACCCTTCGTTTTTTAACCCTGGCGGCACTGGATCGCTGCCAGGTCCCAAATTCCAATCATTCTCTGCCGGATCCGGATCCACGGAAAGCGTGACGACCTCAGGAGATCTGGTTTTGTCCACAGTCCTTGTCGCCGACTTCCACGTTCCGAACACGGCATGGGGAGGAATGGCCGTCCCGCCATTTTGCCAGTCGCCCGCGTAGGGGTTGAGGGGATTAAGCGTGAGGTCCGTCACAAAGAGAGCGGGGAACAGGGGACGCCCAGACACATCGGTCCCCGCTTGGTCTCCACTCGAAGCAGTTGAACCAACCTGTGGGTCAATCGCACTTCCGGGTATTGTGGTGAGCGGCGTCACAGCGTATGCATTCGTAACGCTAAGGCCCGGGTTCTTACCCGGTTTAGGGGATTTGCCGGGCTTGGTCGGCTTGGACGTTCCTTTCGCCCGCGTTGCGACTCCGGGAGACCGAACAATTACTTCGCGTACTCCCAGCAGCAAGGCGTGCTCGTCATTGTAAAAAACCTGAATCTGGTTGGGAATGCAGCCCATGACTACAGAAACGATTCCCGTTCGCAGTACTTCACTCTCGTTGAACGGGATGCTTGTGAGCGGGTTGCTGCTCACGAACGGATAGGGCGGGGTGCAATCTCCGAGCATGCCGCATCCACTGCTCCCAGGACAGACCTCGGCATGCGCCGTAGCCATGACCCTGGCCTGGCCGCCGTAATTCGTCCCGCCAGTGGCGATGTTCGTCACGCAGGTGGCGCACGGCGTTGGGACGATAGCGTTGGCGCCGGACTTGGCGGGCGAGTTGTGGACGAGAGGAATGGTCACCCCGCCAAAGCCTGCCGTACCAAAGGCTTTTTTACTGACGATAACCGTAAATCCATCCACGTAATCCCAGAGTGGATTCGGCTCAACGGGTGAATTGGTCGTGTAGCGATAGAAGGCTGGAGACTGATTAAGGTTGTCGCTGATGGTTGTTGTCCAACTTAAAATGTTCGTTTTGTTGCCGACGATCATCCCACCGTCGCCGCCCGCAACACCGAGCGAACCATAGCCAGAAGGAAAGGATGCCGACGCGCTGAGGTAATCCAGATAAAAATCCAGCACCACGTTGCCATTGCCATCAGTCCATCGGAACTCCGCCTTATCGCTCCCGGTCAAGTCACTAAACTTGTGGGTTCGGGACCATCCCGGCGGATTACCGGCCGGTTGGTAAACGTTTTCATTGACGTTGCGGGACTGGCGGTAGGTCGCCTTGATGTCCCCGTTATCGAGAACCTCGGCGGTCAACAATCCTTGTTGCATCGTAACGCCACCGGCATTGGTGCACATGTTTACGGGCAGAATAGTGAACGCGCGGAATGTGACGGCTGCACCGGGAGCAAGGCTTGGAACCGTGCCGACAAGAAAATCATCACCGCTGAAATTCGGCGTTCCGGCGTCATCTTGGACATAAACATTCTCTAACGTCGTGTTGCCACAGTTGGTCACGGTGTAGGTGTAACCCATCTCGCCGCCGGACGGGGACACAGTAAAGTCCGCCACTTTTAATACTTGCATGCACGGGTTCTGCGCAATGTTCAGCAACAATCCTGCATCCCAGGACAGATCGGGTTCACCCGGGTTCAAATGCGTGCAAATCATCAGTCCATTCGCGTCGGAATCACTGTCGGCGGCGTCATCGCCCCCCTGGTCTCGCAAAGTAAACGTATAGCCGGTCGGCGCCAGCACGCGGATGTTGTAATTGCCCGGTTTCAGGTCGCCGAAGAAATACAAACCGTTGGCATCCGTGTTGGTCACGGTCAGCACGGTGTCTTCACAGTCCATGAGCAGCACAACTACGTCTGGCACTCCAAGCTCGCCGACGTCCTGAATTCCATTGGTATTTGTGTCCAGCCAGACCCGGTTGCCGATCGCGGCTTTGGGGGGCGGTTGGATGAAGAGGTCTGCATCGAAGCCCGTTGCTCCCGGACCTGAATGCTGAATGAACGTTTCCAATGTGAGGGAAAACGGGGCCCTCGGATTGATCCTGGCGTTCTCCTTCGTCTGTTGAAAACTGCCGCCGGAAAGCGGTCCGATCGCCGACAACGACATCGCTTTGGCAAACGGAACATTCGCGGGATCGAGCCAAGCATTGTAAGTCACCGTGCCCGGCGTATTGCCGCCGATGGACGCGATTACAGTTCCGCCTTCTGTGAAGTCGGTGTCCGTATACTCGATTCTTAGCGAGCCAGCGTCATGCGAAACATAAAACGTATTCAAGTCCATGTAGGGCAAGGCTGCTCCACCTAGGAGGGGTTTGCTAACACCGGCGGCAGCGCCTACGAACCAGTTCGGACCCACATCGCCTGTGTAAAAGATGGCTCCCACTATCGAGTTCGAGTCGCCGGGACCCTGATCGACAATGGTGATCGTGCCTCCGGGTGTTCCGTCGGAGAGCCGCAATTGTGAGGCTGCGGACACGCCTGCGAGACTGGCCGCCAAGAGACTGGCTGCCAGACCTAACCTAGCGTTGAATGTTTTCATGAATAGCTTGCTTCTGATTGTTATGTTTTTTTCGGTCGTGCATCGGCGCACAGCCGTCTGACTGATACTGGACAATTCCTGAGCCCCCCCCCCCCGTCAATTAGCAAAAACCCGTAATCATCCGCATCTGTGCCTCGGGGATTCCATGAGGCGGGGGGACATGAGGATGGGATTTCCCTGTTGCTTTTCTGCTCGCGAATCCACTGCAAAATTCTCACGCAGGCCTGCCCGATCTTCTTGAAATCGGTCACGATCACGTCATGCAGAGGAAAGTAATCGCAGTCGGCATACTCGCCCTCGTCGGCGAAATAGGCGCGGGTGCGAGGGTGGATTTCACGATGCGAATATGGACATCGCATTGGCCGTGGGCCAACGCGCGACGGAAACAGAACACATCATTTTCCTGAATCTCCAACAGTAAAATGGTGGAGTTCCCGTCCATCAACTTCGCCGCGCACCCTGCTGATTTGTTTCGCCAAAACATACTCGGCTTACCCCACGGGCAAACTTTTGTGGGCGCGGCTAGCGATGAGAGAACCCCTTCGCATTCGTAAAAGGCCACCGCCGTGGCTTTGACGAATTGGCAGCCCGTCCCCGCCCACCCAGCCGCAGCGGGAAGGCATTACTTCCGCATCAGCGCGAACTCCATCGAATCCACCAGCGCCTGGAGGCTGGCCTCGATGATGTTGTCGCTCACGCCCACGGTGCCCCACTCGGACACACCGTTGGTGGACTCGATGAGCACGCGCGTCTTCGCCGCCGTGCCGGTCTTGGACTCGATGATGCGCACCTTGTAGTCGGTGAGCGTCACCTGCTTGAGCTTCGGAAAAAATTTCCCGAGCGCGAGGCGCAGCGCGGAGTCGAGCGCGTTCACCGGGCCGTCGCCCTCGGCGACCTTGTGCGCGACTTCCTTGCCGACGCGCACTTTGATCGTGGCTTCGGAAATGGATTTACCTTCCTCGCCGCGCTTCATCGGCACGTCGCGCCGCATGGAAACATGGAAACTTTCGACGGTGAACGGCGCTGCGCTGTTCTTCAACCGACGATGGATGAGCAGCGCGAGCGAGCCTGCCGCCGCCTCGAACTCGTAGCCCGCGTGCTCCAGTTCCTTGATGCGCGGGAGAATGGTCTTCAGCTCCGGCGTGTCGTTGTCCACCTTGAAGCCGAGTTCCTGCGCCTTCATCACGATGTTGCTGCGGCCCGCGAGATCGCTGATGAGCACGCTGCGCGCGTTGCCCACGGCCTCGGGATTGATGTGCTCGTAACTGTGCGCGAGCTTCTGCACCGCGTTCACATGCATCCCGCCCTTGTGCGCGAAGGCCGCCGAGCCAACCCACGGCTGGCGCGGGCTGTGACGGATGTTCGCGATCTCGTCCACGAACTGCGAAAGCTCCTTGAGCTTCGGCAGCGACTTGGGCGGCAGGCAGCGCAGGCCCATCTTCAATTCCAGACACGGGATCAAAGTTGTGAGATTGCAGTTCCCCGTGCGCTCGCCGTAGCCGTTGATCGTGCCCTGCACATGCGTCGCGCCCATTTCGATGCCCGCGAGCGCGTTCGCCACGCCCAGGCCGATGTCGTCATGTGTGTGCATGCCGATTTTGCAAACCAGTTTCGAGAGCGCCGCGCGCGTGATGCTGGCGACTTCACCCGGCAGACAACCGCCGTTCGTATCGCACAACACGACCATGTTTGCGCCCGCCTGCTCGGCCGCCTGCCAGGTCGCGATGGCGTAATCCTCGTCCAGCTTGTAGCCGTCGAAACAATGCTCCGCGTCGTAGATCACGAACTTCCCGTGGTCCTTCAGGAACTTCACGGTGTCGCCGATCATGCCGAGATTTTCGTCCGGCGTGCAGCGCAGGACTTCCTTCACATGCAGCATGGAAGTCTTGCCAAAGATCGTCACCACCGGCGTCTCGGCTTCGAGCAACAAGCGCACTTGATCGTCCTGTTCCACGGGCACGCCTTTGCGGCGCGTGGAGCCGAAGGCGGCGAGCCTGGCGTTCTTGAATTTCTTCCGCTTGGCCTGCGCGAAGAACTCGATGTCCTTGGGATTGCTCCCCGGCCAGCCGCCCTCGATGTAGTGAATGCCGAAGGCGTCAATCCGTTCCGCAATGCGGATTTTGTCCGCGACGGAAAAGTTGATGCCTTCACCCTGCGAGCCATCGCGCAGGGTCGTGTCATAGATTTCGACTTTTGGTTTCATTCACTCCCGTGCAACGGGAGCGGTCTTTTACGGCACGGCGCGGGCCGTGGCAAAGTGAATCAAAGGGGTGGAAAATGGCACCGGCTTATGTCACGGAGCGCGGGCTTTCGCCATGGACAATGGCATGAGGGCTTCTTTCGAGATGAGCGCGCGCGGTCGTGGCACGTTGCTGCGGGCTGGAAAGCCCGCGCTCCGCCCGTCAGGTCGGCGGATTCTCCGGAGCCAACAATCCCGCGCCCCCTCCGTCGCGCTCCCGGTGCGCTTCGGCGTAGAGCCAGGCGCGGGCGAAAACCCAGTGGCGCTTGGCCGTCGCAGGCGAGAGACCGAGCACCTGGGCCGTTTCTTCAATCGTCAGGCCGGCGAAATAACGCAGCTTCACCAGCTCGGCTTTGAGCGGTTCCTCGCGGGCGAATTTTTCCAGCGCGTCATTCACGGCCAGCATCTCGTCGTCCGGCTGCGGTGCGGCGATTTCCATTTCCTGAACATCAATGTGCTCCTGTCCACCACCGTGACGACGCGCCTGTTTGCGTCGGGCGCGGTCGATCAAGATGCGCCGCATCGCCTCCGCCGCCGCGCCGAAGAAGTGCGCGCGGTTCTCGAACTGCGCGCCTGCGCCGCCGCCGAGCCGCAGCCACGCCTCGTGAACGAGCGCGGTGGGCTGGAGGGTGTGACCGGCGGCTTCGTGGGACATCTTGTGCGCGGCGAGTTTGCGCAACTCCGCATAGACGAGCGGCAGCAAATCCTCCGCGGCCTTTGGATCGCCGTGCTGGAGGCTTCGAGGAGGCGCGCGACGTCGCTCTTGGGCGGGTCAGGCCATCTCGCCAGCTTTTCGCAAGGCCTCGCGAACGAGTTCGGCGGACAACCGAAAACTGCCCTCGACGATCAGCCGGCGCAGCAGCGGAGCGATTTTGACAACAATGCCTCTCTGCTTGGCAATGATCAGCAGGCCAACGGTGCCGATTGCGGTCAATCCAAGGCGCACCGCCGCGCTGCGCGCATTGATTTCATCCAGCAGCACCGCGTCGGCGTGCCATTCGGCGGCCAGAGCGAGGGCTTCGGCCTCTCCCTCATCAAGACTGGCATCCAGGCTGATCGCCGGGGGCAGACGCGGCGCAGGGCAAACTTTGCAACCGGGAGGCATGGTCAGACCACCGAAGCGTCCGCCGCTGGCGGCCATGCGGGCAAATTCCCTCGCCACCGCGTCTGGAACGAGAACCTCGCCAAACAAATCGCGCAGCAATCCGTCGAGGTTGAGGAAAGCGAGATTGAGCAGGACGGAAGTGTCGGCGACAACGATCACTGGGCGAGCAGTTTCGTGAGCGCCGCCAGGTCATTCTCCAGATCGTTGGTTCCGTAACCGTTGGTGATGCCCCGGCTTTGCAGTTCCTTCTCGAAAGCATCCGCCTCCAGGCCGGCGAGACGCGCCGCCAGACCGCGCGCCACTTTGCGCCGCGCATACAGCGCGCAAGCGAGTTCCAGCCGCACCTCGTCAGCGGAAACGGACGGCAGGTCGGGCAAAGTCAAAGTCATGGACGGATGCTACCACGACGCGCCGCCTCTTCAATCACTCATGTCACGCGCGCGGCGAGTTGGCGCAACTCCTCATAGACGAGCGGCAGCAAGTCCTCCGCGGCCTTGGGATCGCCGTGCTGGATGGCGTCGAGGAGGCGCGTGACGTCGCTCATGGGAGAGTTCTTGCGCGTGACGGCGCCGACTGCTCTCTAAGTGAATATGCATGGCCATCAGTCGGCATGGGGGGAGTTTCATCACGGCGCGTGCGTCAAGGTGCGCCTTTTCACGGCTGGCGGACGCGGTAATACTTCTGAGGCTTGTTGGTGAGCTTCACGTCGAAGTCCACGTAGTCGAAGGGCATGGCAGGGACGTTGGTGTTGAAGAGGGGAGTCCAAGGAATGGGGGTGTTCAGGTTCGTGGCGGCCTCGAGGGTGAAGGGCACGCCGGGCGTGGCGTCCACCCGCACGGTGAACTGGAAATCTCGCAGCGTGGGCAGCACCAGCAGGCCCGCTTCCCCATCGGCCACGTAGATTCGGCCGGCGACCACCGCCACGCCCGAGGCAACCCCGCTGGTGTCATAGCCGCCCACGCGCACGCAATTGGTTGGGTTGCGCACGTCAATCACCTGCAAGCCCAAGCGGGCATCCGCCACGTAGGCGTAGTTGCCCGCCACCTTGAAATCACGAGAATTGCCTGCTGATACCGGCCACTTACCGGGAAGGAGCGGTTGCAGGCTGGGCGGCGCGGCGTGGGTGAGCGCAAGACCGGCGGTCAATAGCGCGGCGAGCAGGGCGAGGAGGTGGATTCGAGTATTCATAAGCTTCGTTAGGATTGGAATCTTCATAGTTTCATCAGTTCACGGCGTCGGCGGCACGGGGGGGGGCGCGGGGGCTTCTTCTTCGCCGTCATAGACCACGCCCCATTCGCGGGCTATGCGGCGCAGGCTCGGGGGCGCGTCCGCCCGCAGATTATATTCGATCGTGTCCCACAGGTCTTTGATCACCGGGTCCACGGTGAGGCGCTGGTCGCCCACGTCTTCCTGCGCGATGTCGAAGCCGCTCTTGGCGCTGCTTTGCGCGGCGGCGGCGGCGCACGCGGCGGACGCGGTGTTCACTTCGCCGATGGCGGGCCAGGCCAGCGGGGCACCGCCGTCGGTCAGGCGCGCGGTCTCGCCGGTGGCCAGCCGGCCGGCCCACAGAGCCGCGTCGTCCACGGTGTTCATGTCGGGCACTTGGGCGTGGGTGACGAGGATCTGGTAATAACTGCGGGCGCGTGCGGTCATGTAGTTGGCTTCCTGGTGAACCTCAGCGATCCCGCAGGCGCTCACCATCGTGAAGCGGTTCCACGAGAGGGTTGAGGGTTTCCGGGTGGAAGACTGGCGGCGACGCGGGCCTTTTTTAATACCAAAATGGAGCGAAAATGACGCGCGATCTGCGCCAAAAGTTTTGTTACCCGGAGCGGGTTGACCGGTTCGTGTGAACGGGTCGTTGCACCAAAAGTCGGTGTTACCCGACATGAACAACGACATGAGTCACCAAACCAAACAAGAAGTGTTGGTCAAACTGCGCCGGCAATACGTCCGGGCTGGTCTGCCGTACAAACGTCAACTGCTCGATCAGGCCGTGGCCCTGTTGGGCTATCATCGCAAGTGGAGCGTTTCATTTTCCCGGCAGGCGGAGGCTGGTGCCCTCTGGCCATCGCGCGCCTTGATCGATCCAGGCCCGGAAGCGGGCGGTTTCGTCCTTGGTCAGCGCGGGGAATTTCTCGCGTTTGCCGAGCGGCGGCATTTCGAGATCTTCCACCTGGTCCCGAACGAAGCGGATCAGCGGGCTGGCCTCGGGTTTGCCAGGCACGACTGCCGGCTCGCCCCGTTTGCCGCCTCGGAGTAGCGATGCGCGCTCGGTCACGTGGAATCCGCCTTTGGCCCGCTCGCCGCTGTGGCACGCCACGCAGGAGCGTTCGAGCAACGGCTGGATGTCGCGGGTGAACTCGATGAGTGTTGTCTTGCCGGCAGCAGCCGTCGCGGCCACTGTCGGGGCTGTGGTCGCGATCTTTGCGAGCGTCGGTATGGTTGAAGGTGTCTGCGACGAATCCATCGACGTGGTCAGCGCCATCACGGCCCAACTTGTCCCGGCGGCCGAAATCCAGCCGTCCTTGCCGTGAGGGAAGCCGCTGTCCATGGGCGGCTGGAAGGGATGCGCGCGGGTGCGCACATGCCAGGTGCCATCGGCGAGCTGGGTGCGCATCAGGAAATCAAGGCCGCGACGCACTGCCGGATCGTTCGCCGGAATTTTTCCGCCCTCCATCAAGGCGAAGAGCGATTGCCCCGTGCCATAAGCATCGCTGTCCAAGCCCGCCAACTGGCCCCACCCGCCGTCGGCGCGTTGCTGCCGGATTAATTCCGCCGCGAGCTTCTTCAGCGCGCCGGATTTCTCGCCGGCCCAAGCGAGACCGAGCAGTTGATGCGTGCGTTCTTCGTTGGTTTCTGCGCGAGCTTTCGACAGCCAGGCCCGCGCGCGATTCACGCGCGAATCCAGTTCCTGTCGGCGTGCCGGGATGCTGTAAGACTGGATCGTTTCAATCGCGAGCGCCGTGGCGGTGATGTCGCTCGCCTGGATGGGTACGCGCGGAAGATTCCAACTCCAGTGGCCATCGGCGAATTGGATCGTGGCGAGTTGGTGAATCATGGAGTCAGTCACCAGCGAAGGTGGCTCGTGTTCCAGTCGAAGGCCCATGGCGGTGTAGCCCGCCAGGATGGCTGGCTCGGGATGAAAGGTGGTTTGCAAACCGACCTCGAGCAGCGTGTGGTGCTCGTCACCTTGGGTGATGTGGCCGGTGAAAAACGACCTCTTCATGAGTTCGACTTGGTGGCGTGTCGCCACGCGGTCCGTCGTGAAGTGTCGGGAATGCGCCAGGCTGAGCGCCGGCAGCGGGAGCTGTTGCTGATGACAGGAGACGCAATCCTGCTTGCTCGCATGCCGGAGGAACGTGGCGACGGAATCCTCGGCCGTCCTCGTCAGCGTCGGCACCGCCCGTTGGATGGCCTCGGCCACGGATTTGGCATCGGAAGTTTGCACTAGGGCTTTTCCACTTCGAGCCGGGGCGGGCGCGTCTTTGGCCCCCGCCTTGAGCAGTGCTTGCACAATGGGTGTGTCGCCGCGTTTACGGGCCAGCATGAGCGGCGTTTGCGCCACGCCGAGGAAATTATCCACCGGCTGTCCGCCTTCGGCATTCACATCCGCACCGCGAGCGAGCAGCAACTCCACGACGGCCGACGACGATCGCTCCGAGTCGGCGGCCCAGTGCAACGGCGTGAAGTTGGCGATGAGATCGCGCTGATCCACCTGCGCGCCGGCGTCCAGCAGCAATCGGGCAACTCCGACGTGTCCACCCCACGCCGCCTGCCCGAGCGCGCCGCCGGTCTCGACGAAGTCATTGACCTTCGCTCCCCGCTTCAACAGGAGCTTGAGCATGGCTTCGTCCCCCTGGAACGCAGCCCACATCAGCGGCGTCCGCCAGCCGCCCCAGAAAAATTGATCCGCGCCGGGCTTCGGTATGCCGTTCACGTTGGCTCCCCGGTCGAGCAGCAGGCGGACGGTATCCATGTCTCCAGCCGCCACCGCGGACATCAGCACGGTCGCACTGAACGCATTCGGTGGGTTGGGGTCCGCCCCCTGGTCGAGCAGCAATTTCACGGCACGACTGTTCCCCGGCTTCCGCGCGGCCAGCATGAGCGGGGTGTTGCCCATGCGGGAATGGGCTTTGACATCCGCTCCATTGGCAATGAGCAACCGAACCTTGTCCTCGAACGTGGCGGCGCGCATCAGCGCGGTGACACCAGCTTGGTTGGTGGCGTTCACGTCGGCGCCCGCTTTGAGCAGGAGTTCGAGTAGGGCGGCATCGCCCATCCACGCGGCGGCCATCAGGGGCGTGTTGCCGAATTCGTCGCGCGCGTGAACGTCCGCGCCATACTTCAACAGCGCCTTCACCGAGGCACGATCTCCGGCGCGAATGATCGGGAAGAGATTGTTGGTGGAGGCCGACCCCGGTTCAGCCGCGAGCAGGTGGGAGCAGGCGAGGCATTCGAGGAGTGCGAGTGCGATGATTGTCTTCATGGTTTTCCGATTGAGTTGTGCCGATTTAACCATTGTCGGTGGACACGTATTTCGTCTTGGAATGGCGCGAGTGTGGATAAGGCGCGGGCTTTTTCAATCTTTTCAAGCCGCATTCAGGGCGTTGGTGGAAGTCCCTGGTGAAGGGTGGTGACACGCCCGCCGGAGATTTTGCGGATTCGGTGAGCGCCTGTTTCGAGGACAAAGATATCGCCGGTCGGGCCGATTGCGATGCCGGTGGGTTCAGCGAACGTCGCGTCGAGAAGCGGCCCATCCTTGCCGCCCGCCTTGCCCGTGCCGGCCAGTGTGGTCACGACCCCGGCGGGATCGATCTGGCGGATGCGTCCGCTGAATTCCACGACGAGCACATTGCCTTGCGCGTCGAGCGCCAGTCCCGTCGCCCCGTCGAAACGAGCTTCCGCCCCCGGCCCGTTGGCGAATCCTCTCGTCGCTCCGCCCGCCACCGTCGTCACCACCCCGTT
>JAYVQC010000140.1:0-6489 GCA_043757045.1 Akkermansia sp.
AGTTCCGCAAGGCTTCTCCGCTGCCAGGCCCGGCGCGCGCGGAGCGACGCGCCCTACCACGCCCGTGTTTTAAGAACAGTGTTCGGATGTACCGGCCAGCGGGACGGGCCAGTTGGGCCCGTCCACGCGGCCGCGCTAAGGCGCCTGCGGCGTGACGATGCGCAGGTAACGTTCCGCGCCCGGCGGCGCGGTCGCGGTGTTCACGTCCACGGTGCGGAGCAGCGGCTGCGCGAAGATGCTCGTGAGGTTGGTCCAGGCCATCGTGGTCAGGTTCGAACGCCACTGCACACTGTAGGAAAGATTCGGCTGCGCGATGAAACTCCACGGCGCGCTGTTCGTGGTGCTGAGCAGAATTTTCAACACGCTGGCGGCGTTCGTCGGGTTGGTCCCGGAGAGAAATTCATCGCGGTTGCTCATGCCATCGCCGTCTGGATCGAGCAGCGCGTTGCCGGCGTTGTTGGTAGCGTTAGTGCCGAAGTAGGTCACTTCCCACGCATCGCCGAGACCGTCGCCGTCGAAGTCCGCGAGGACAAGATTCGTCACGGTGCCGAACGTGGGACTGAGCACGCCGCCGGGACTGGCCATGTTCGTCACGGACACGCGGAAGGTCGCGGTGACCTGCGTGTTGGTGAGGACCAGCACCGGCACGGACGTGGTGAGGTAGGCCGAAGAATTCCGAATCCAGCGGTACCACATCGGCGGAGCGCCGGTGGCCACCACGCTGAAGACGGCGGTGCCGCCCTGCAACGTCGTCTGTGACACGAGATGCTGCACGATGCCCGGCTTCACGAGCACGTAGATGAAGGCGTTCGAACTGGTCACGCTACTGATATCGTCCTGCACCACGACGGAGAAATTGCCGTGGTGGCTCGTGAGGTTTGCGCCGGTGAAACTGTAACTGGCGTTCGTGGCGTTGAGAATGTTCGTGCCGTTGAAACGCCACTGGTAGCGCACCGGGCCGGCGCCGAGCGCGGCGGAAACGAGGGTCACGTTCGTGCCGGGCTGCACGTTCTGGTTCGTGGGGTGAACGGTGAAATACGCGGGCACCTGCACGGTGAGCAGCGCGTTGGAGCTGAAGATGGAGCCGGCGGTGTTCAAAACTTGCGCGCGATAATTTCCCGCCTGGGCCGGCGTCACGTTGGTGAGCACTAGAGTCGAGTTCGTGGCATTCGGAAGGCCCCCGCCATTGAACTGCCATTGATACGTGAGCGGCGGCGTGCCGCCGGCGGTCACGCTGAAATTTGCCGACTGGTTGCTCACCACGGTCACGGGCTGCGGATGCGCGGTGATGAAGGGCGGCGACTGCACGATGAGCGTGGCCACGAGGCTGGTCACGGAGCCGGCGGCGTTCGCCACGATGACGCGGTAGTCGCCGGCGTGGGCCACGGTGAGCGCGGAGAGATTCAACGTCGCATTCGTCGCGCCGCCGAGGTTGCCGCTGTTGAACTGCCATTGATACGTGAAGGGCGGCGTGCCGCACAGGCTCACGCTGAAGGCCGCGGTGCCGTTCGTGGGCGCGATGCGACTCTGCGGATGCGACGTGATGGTCGGGAGTCCGGCGGGCAGATTGGCACGCGCGCGTCCGGCGGTCGGCGGTTCCGCGGCCCATTGCGCCGGATCATTTCCGCTCAAGGTCAGGTTCACGCGCTGGAGGGAATTGCCGGAGCCATCGCTGCCGCAGGGCCAGGGGGGCTGGTCGGCGTAGAGCACTTCATCCACGATCACCCAACTGACCAGGGCGTTCGTGCCGTCGGGATGCTGCGGCAGTTCGAGTGCGAGACGGTCGCTGTTGTTCGCGAGCTTGCCGGTGTAGGGGCCAAGGATGCGGAGCGAACTGTTGGTGATGTTGAAGAGCGTGCGGAAGGCGTTTGACTGCGCGGCATTCGTCGCGGGGTTGAAATTCACGAGCAGCGCGAACTCGCCCGCCGCGAGGGTGAGATTCGTCGGGAATGTGAAGTTCACGCCGCCGTTCACACGCCAGGTTCCGTTTGAGTTGTGCAGCGTCACCGGGCTGGTCGCGCCGTTAAAAATCTCCACGAATTCATCCAGCGAATTGTCCGTGATGTTCGTGCCGTTCACGAAGTCCGGCGGGTGATAATAAATTTCGCTGATCGCCACGCGCGCGGGCGGCGCGGCGTTCGCGGCGTTGCGCGTGCGCGGCGAGAGCGCGTGCCAGAACGGGCCGCCGTCCGGGTAACGGCCCCACGACCAGTCGTTCAACTGGCCCTTGAAACTCACGGCGTCCACCACACGGTCCTGCGCGTTGCCGGGCAGGTACGAAAGGAAGACTTGCTCGCCGTCCTTGCTCAACCCGAAGCCGGTGTTGGTCGGGAAATGAAAGCCCGTCACTTCATCGAAGCTCACCCAGCCGTACGCGGGGATCGTGGTGTTCGTGGGGATGAGCCACTTCATCAGGTTCGTGTAAGCCGAGCCGTCGTCGCTTAAATACCAGCAGCAGCCGAGCGTGATGGGCGAGTCGGTGGCGTTGTGCAGTTCGATCCAGTCGTTGGAATCAAACTCCTGCGTGAAGTCCGTGTGCGCGACAATTTCGTTCAGCAAAACCGTCGGCCCGGAAACGGGATCCGCCGTGCCGGGCGAGCCGCGCAGGAACGTGCTCGCGCGCCAACTGCCCGCATAATCGCCCGCGCCCGAGCCTTGCGCAGCGAGTGCGCTGTCGAGGAAGACGAGTGAATGACCGCCGCCATCCGCTGTGACCGGCCAGCCGCGACCGTCGGCGTAAGAAAAGTTCACGATGTCGCTGCCGCCCGCCGAAGTCCGCAGCACGACTTGTTCGCCCGCGTTGTTCAACGAACCGAGGAAATAGCCATGCACTTCCACGCCGGGCGGCACGTTGTAGTAGGTGCGAAAGGCGTTCGTATCCACGAGACCCACCACGACGAGATACGCGCCGGGCGCAAGCGTCGCGCCGGAGGGGAAGGTGAAATCAATGCCCTGGGTGAACTTCACGCCCGCGAGATCGAGCGTGACGTTGCCGCTGGTGTTTTGCAGTTCCACGTACTCGTAACCGCCCGGCGCGGGATTGAACATCACCTCCGTGATGCGGAGAAAATTCTGCAAGTCCGCGGCGTTGTCCGACGGCGCGACGATGAACTCCTGCGGCAACGACCACTGGCTGTTGCGGCCCGTGACATCGGTGTGCAACACCCGCGCGCGATAGCGGCTGCCGACGCGGAGCAAGTTGGCGGGCAGCGTGACATTGGCGTTGAACGCCGGAATCGGGCCGCTCTCCCAGACGGCTTCGACTTCGTACTTCTGCGGCTCAGTCGCGCTGTAGATGGGCGTGTTGGTGCCAGTGACTTCCGCCACGCGCCAGCGCAACGACTGGAACGCGCCGCTGCCGCTGTAAGCCGACGAACTGAAGTTCAGCCGATTGATCGGAAAGCCGGGAGTGCCGGTGTAAGTGATCGTGGGACGGTTCGGTTTCAACGCATCGGCGGCCATTGTGTCGAGCGAGAAGGTCGCATTCGTCGAGCGGTAGCGGACGTAGTTCTTCATCATCTGCGCCGCGCCGCCGAAGGTGTTGCTCGTGCCCGGCTCGTTCTGCCACTGGTAGAAATGGTAGTTGCCCGCCTTGCTCAGGTTGACGATGGCCGCGTCGTTCATCACCGGGTTGTAATCCCAGAACGCGCGATCGGCATCCACGATGGACGAGGTGTTCGTGCCGCGTGTCATCCACCAATACTCATCAATGAGCCGGAAGGCTTCGTCGGTGTTAAAGAGCAGGTCGCGGATTTCGCGCACACGATTGCGGAACTCAGTGCTGATGGCTGGGAAGGTTCCGGGACTCGCAAAATTATTGAGCACCCGGCTCTTGAACGGCTCATCGCCGCCTTGCTGGCCCGAGCGATACATGTTGTCGGCCCAGGTCAGGTCCAAATCCCACGGCAGCACCGTCCACAGTCTCGTCACCGGATTCTTGTAGTAGAAATAGTTTTTACCGTCGGCGATGTCGTACTGATGAATGCCTTGCGAGATGGCCTGGTAAGAATAGTAGGAACGCAGATCGAGATTCGTCCGCCACCAGGTTTCCGTCGGACTCGCTGCGCCATAAGTCAGGAGGGAGTTCAAGTCGCTCTTGTCACTCGGTCCGAGAGCGCCGAGATGGTTGAGCGTGCCGGTGCCGCCTTCCATGTCGTACACATTTCCGTCCGGCAAATCGCGTTCTTCGAGGAAGCGTCCGTCCTCCTCCTCCACCGCCAGCCAGAGGCCGTAGAAGTCGCCCTGATATTGGTTGCCGCCCACCGTTTCGTTCGCGTCGTCAATGACTCGGAATTGCATTTGCACCGTGCGCAGGCCGTTCGCGCCGGTCAGGTCGTAAAGCCGGTAGCCGACCGACTCGAACAGGCCCTGCTCGCCGCGATGCAGGAAGTCGCCCTGCTGGATGTTGGCGCGCAAGCTCAGGCGGCGCCACGGCGCGTTCAACTTGCGGCCCCAGTTGTCCTTCACCTCGAGATCGTGGCCGCGCGTGAAGCTGAACTTCATCGCGTTCTTGCCCATCGAGTAGCGCCACACGCCGCCGCGACAACGGAACCCGATGTGATCATAGACTTTGCCGTCCACGACCATCGTGCCGGTCCAGAGATAATTGTCGCCGCCGTATTTGTTGTTCGGCAGACCGGGCGCCCAGCCGACGGCCTCGGCGAACTCGTTGCTCTTGGTGAGAAGATGATAGACCGGCAGACGACTCATCTCGGACATCGGCACGGTGAAGGGCGTGCCGTTGGCGCCACCGGTTCCGGGTTGCACCGCGCCCGTCCAAGCCGGCACGCCGTTGTAGCAGAGGTAGGCGAAGTTCGGCTGCGGGTCATCGGGATAGGGCACACGCACTGAGCGTGCGCCGGTGTCGGCAACAGTGATGCGATAGCGAATCAGCCGCCGGTGCTGTTGGACCGACGCGGGGATTTCTGCGGTGAATGTGTCGTCGCCGATGAGCAAATCACCGTTCGTGCCCGCGTCACTCATCGGGAGAGAAATCCAGTTCGCCAGATTGGTGTAAGCAGCATCCGTCAGCTCGATGTAGTTGCCGGGATTCACGATTTGATATTCCAGCGTCACCGCGCTCACGCCGTCGGGGTCCGTGACCTTCGCGGTGATCTTCACCGGAACGCCGCTCGTGGGCTGCTCGGGCGTGTGCGCCACTTGGCGGATTTGCGGCGGCGCGTTGTTGGCAAAGACAGAATTGATCGCGCCCGGCGTGGGGGTGACGCCGCCACTGCCGCCGGTCTGCCCGATGAGCCGCGCGTCGAGAAAGAAGTCGCTGCTGTCGTTGAGCGAAGAATTGTGCGCCTGGATGGCGATGGTGTTTAGGCCATTGACGAGCAACGCGCCGGGACTGCCCGCGAGATTGAGGGTCACGAAATTCAGATTCTCCAGCGCGCTGATCGCCGTGCCGCTGAAGAGCACCTCGCCCGCCGACATGTTTGCCGCGCCGTCCACGACGAGCGTGCCGTTGATCCAGCACTTGAAGCCGTCGTCGTATTGCCCCTCCAGAATAAGCAGCGCGTACTGCGCCGGGTTGGTGACGTTGAACTGTTTGCGCAAGAACACAGATGGGTAATTGCTTCTCATGTCCGGGAGCGGCGTGGCGATGAACGCCTCGCCGTAGCCGATGGGCAGCGGGCCGGAGAGCCACGTCGAATCATCGAATGCGGGCTGCCGCCAGTTCGCGATGGGTGTCGAGGGCGCGTTGGTGCCCTTCACGTATTTCCACGACGAGGCAGCGGGGAGCAGCGTCGTGTTCTGCGCCGGCGTACCGCCCGTGCCACCGCCCGCCCCGCGCCAACTGCCGGCGAGATCGTTGTCGAGCGATGGGTTGATCAACTCGATGGACTTGCCTGCGCCCACCGTGAACGCATCACCGACCGTCGGCCACGGAAAGCCCAGGCCGAACTCCACCTCGTCTTGAATCTGGTTCGCGGCGTTGCGGAGGGTCAGCTTCTCACCCCGGCTGGACAGGCCGGAACTGCCGTTGGTGTTGAACGGTCCGAGCGCGCCCGACACGCCAAACTTGGTCTGGAGAAACGCCGGGTTCTGCGCCACCACCACAAAGCCGCCGGGCGCGACGTTGGTCGCCGGAAAGATGTAATTGATCCCATCGGAAAAAAACCATCCAGCGAGATTCACCGCGTTGGGGCCGGTGTTATACAGTTCAATGAACTCCGCCGGCTCCGTCTTCACGTCCGGGTTGTAATGGATCTCGTTGATGACGATGGCGGCCGAGCAGGGCAGGGCGGCGACGCCGCACAGGCCCACGAAGGATCGTAGAAAGTTTTTCACGCGCTTTGAGAGTGGCGGAAGATACTCCGTGTTCGGCGAGCGACAAGCGCGGAGTCGTGGCCCGGCCGCGCGGCTGGATGGAATCTACTCTGCTAAACCCGAACTCCGAAGTCGGGGCGGCGTAGCCGCCGGGGTAGCACAGGCAACCTGCCTGTGCCGCGCGGCGACCAGCCGCGCGGAACGGAGGAGGAC
>JAYVQC010000141.1:0-6435 GCA_043757045.1 Akkermansia sp.
GCTCCGCCCCTCCCTGCGCACGCCAGCGCGGAAACCAAACAACCATGAACCCAAACTCTCATAGCAACTGGATCAAAGATTGGGGGCTTGCCAGACTGATAGAAGGGACATCGGCTCGCGAGATAGTTAACGCAATGATTGCATGGATTGCCGTAGGTTGCGTCGTTGTTGGTGTGAGCATGTTTGGGGGAAAGAAATAGGAAAATCATGGCAGAACTGAATCACAATTTGCACGAAGCACGCGTTGGATGCCTTCGAACTCCTTCCCCCCGCCCCAGGCGTGCAATTTTGTAGCGTTCATTAGTGATTCATGAACATCGCCATCGCCATCGCCGCGCATCCGGACGACATTGAGTTCATGATGGCTGGCACGCTCCTGTGGCTGAAGGAGCGCGGCTGGGAGATTCATTATTTCAATCTCTCCACCGGCAATTGCGGCAGCCTCCGCCACAACGCGGCCACGACGCGGCGGTTGCGACTCGCGGAGGCGAAGCGCGCGGCGAAAATTCTCGGCGCGCATTTCCATCCGCCCATCGCGGACGATCTGGAAATTTTCTACGACCTCAAGCTGCTGCGCCGCGTGGCCGCCGTGGTGCGCGCGGTGCGTCCGTCCATTGTCCTCACGCACTCGCCCGAGGACTACATGGAGGACCACATGAACACCTCGCGCCTCGCCGTCACGGCCGCCTTCGCGCGCGGAATGCCGAACTTCCTCACCACGCCCAGGCGCGCAGCCATCAAGGGCGACGTGACGGTCTATCACGCCCTGCCCCACGGCCTGCGTGACGGATTGCGCCGGAAAATTTCCGCCGAACTGTTCGTGAACACGACCTCCGTTCACGCCACGAAACTTGCCGCCCTCGCCGCGCATCGCACGCAGCAGGACTGGCTCGACGTGAGCCAGGGCATGAACTCCTACCTCCGCACGATGGCAGACACCTCGCGCGCCATCGGCAAAATGTCGCGCCGCTTCCCACACGCTGAAGGCTGGCGGCGTCACTCACATCTTGGCTTCGGCAAAGAACAGGCCGACCCGTTGCGGGCAGCGTTGGGCAAAAGCGCCGCGGTGAATCGAAGCTACGAGCGCGAGTTGTAAAATCAGCTCCTCCCGGCTCTGCGGTCAGAGCCACGCTTGCTCGCCGCGAAGCATTGCGGCTACTTTTCCGTCGAATCGCCAATCTATGAATCCACGCGCTGTTGTCTTCGGAGTGTTGGGCCTCGTCGTCGGGACGCTGGCGGGGGTGTTGGTGGGACGGCAATCATCCAGCCCATCCGCCGCACCGCCCGCCGCCGTCGCGACCAACCGCCCGGCCATCCTCCCGCCGTCGTCGTTTCAAACCTTGCGCGCGCGAACGAACGCCCTCAGCGACGCGCCTTCCTCCGGCCGCCTGACCATCGAGGAGTTGCCCGCCGCCATCGAGCGCGTGCTGCGCGGTTCGCCGATGGACCGCTATCACGCCTTCTACGAACTCGCCAACCGCATTGATCCTGCGGACCTCCCGCGCGCGCTGGAGTTGCTGTCCAAACATTCCTCGCAAGAAGTGCGCTACGGCATCACGCAGCGGCTGATCGCGCGCTGGGCGGAAATGGACCCCAAGAGCGCGCTCGCCTACGCGCAGGCCCAGCCGCCGTCGAACCAGCGCAACCAGTCCATGCAGGCGGTCATCACCGTCTGGGCCGAGCGCGACGCGGCGGGCGCGACAGAATACGTGAAGAGCCTGCCCGCCGGCGCGCAACGCACGCAGATGCTGACGGCACTCGTCGGCGGACTGGCGCGCCACAATCCCCAGGACGCCTTCGCGCTGATCGAGACTCTCGGGGCCGCGAACAAGCAGCAGCTTTACTCCTCCGTGTTCTTACAATGGGCGCAGACCGATCCCGCCGCTGCCGCCAAGTCTGCGGCGACGATGCTCACCGGACCGAACAACGCGCATGTCTTTGCTAACATCGCCTCGCAATGGGCGCAGAAAGATCCAGAGGCCGCCATCGCGTGGGTGAAGACTTTGCCCGACGCAAAAAAGCGGCTCGCTGTTCAGAGCATGATGTACAGCCTGGCGTACTCGAACCCGAAACTCGCCGGAGATTTCGCGCTGACCCTGCCCGCCGGGGACGTGCGCAATCAGGCGTTGGCGAGCATCGCCCAGGCGATGGCCAACACCGATCTCGCTGGAGCCATCGAGTGGGTGAAGCAATTGCCCGACGGTCAGGCCAAACAAAATGCCTACCAGAACATGGGCTACCAGTGGGCGCAGAATGATCCGCAAGGGATGCGCGACTACATTGACAAGATGCCGAACAGCTCGCAGCGCAACGCGCTCATCAGCACGCTGGCCAACAGTTGGGCTGCGAGTGATTCGGGCGCGGCCTTGAAATGGGTCGAGACGCTCCCCGCCGGGACCGCGCGTCAGAACGCGATGGCCGGAGTTATTTCTTCGTGGGCGGCGACCTCACCGGTCGAGGCCGCTGCGTATGTGCAGAATCTTCCGCCCGGCTCCGGGCGCAACAACCTGTTCAGTTCCGTGGTCAGCCAGTGGGGTGTGAATGATCCAACAGCGGCGCTCAAATGGGTGGAAGGTCTGCCCGCCAGCGGGAGCAAGAACGATGCGATGCGGCAGCTCGTCTCTTCGTGGAGCCAGAGCGATCCGAAGGCCGCATCGGAATTCGTCCTGACCATGCCGCCCGGCTCACAGCAGAACAACGCCATCAGCAGCCTAGCCAGCCAGTGGGCCAATCAAGACCCCGAGGCCGCGATGAAGTGGGTGGCGGCTTTGCCCACCGGTCCCGCCCAGCGCGACGCCGCGCGCAATATGATGTACCAGGTCGCGCGCGTGAACCCGCAGGCGGCGGCGGATTTCGTCTCGTCGCTTCCCGCCGGCCAGACGCAGAACGAAATGATGAGCAGCGTCGCTTCGCAATGGGCCAGCGTGGATTTGCCGGGCGCCATTGAATGGGCGAAAAAACTTCCTGACGGCGGCGGCAAGAACAACGCGATGCAGAACCTCAGCTACCAATGGGCGCAGACCGATCCGCAGGGCGCGGTGGCCTTCGCCGAGGGACTGCCTTCTGGCAGCCAGAAAAATAATTTCATCAGCAACATCGCGAGCCAGTGGGCCGCGAACGATCCCGCCGGTGCGCTCGACTGGGCGAATAAAATGCAGGATGGCAAACAGAAGAGCAGCGTGCTCGGGAACGTCATCGGCGGCTGGGCGAATAACGACCCGCAGGCCGCCGCCACTTACGTGGCGAGCATGGCGGGCGGCGACGCGCAGAAGCTGGCCGCGAATTCTGTCGTCTCCACCTGGGCGCGTTCCGATCCGCAGGCGGCGGCGACGTGGGTGTCCAGTTTCCCGGACGGCTCCCTGCGCGACGACGCAGTCAACAGTGTCGTGCAATCGTGGGCGCAAGTGGACGCCAACGGTGTGAGCGCGTGGCTGCAAGGTTTCCCTGCCGGCACAACGCGCGAGAAGGCCGTGAGCGCACTGGTCAGCCAGCTCAGTTACTCCGATCCGAAAACCGCCGCCGGCTGGGCGCTAACGATGGCCGACGAGAATCAGCGTAATAGCCGCATGGAAAACATCGCCCGCAACTGGCTGCGCCAGGACCAGACCGCCGCCGTGAATTGGGTGAACCAGTCTCCCCTGCCCGAAGCGACCAAGCAGCGCTTGTTGAAGAATGTGGATGGCGAGTAGGACACGGCTTCCAGCCTGTCCGCCCATTTTTTAAGTCCGAGCGGTAGTCAAAATTACGTCCCGACGAAGGAAATTCGCGACGGAGAATCAACGCGCCAGGCTGGAAGCCGACGGTTCGAAGATCACTTGCTGAGCAAGACCCAGAAAAGCGCGACGGCGATGCTAATGCCGAGCACGACGGCCACGATGATGAAAATCTTCGTCCCCTTGTTGCTCTTCTTCTCGAAGCCGCGATTGCTGGATTTCGCCGACTGCCCGAGTTCCTCAAACTTGATGCCCTGCGGCACGACCTGCGTGTGATCGAGCGTGCGTTTCTGCGCCATGCTGTTGCCCGCCTGCTCGCTCTCGAGCCGCACTTCGACCTGACCGAGGCGCAGAATCTGGCTGGGCTTGAGCGTGGCCTCGGTGATCTGCTGGCCATTGATGAAAGTGCCGTTCGTGGAGTCCAGATCGCGAATGATGACTTCCGCGCCGCGCAGGAGGATTTCGCAATGATGGCTGGAGACGGAGGGATCCGGGATTTGAAACGTGTTGTCCTCGACGCGACCGACCGTGGTCGTCTCCGCCTTCAACTCATGCGAGCGTCCGGTGAGTCCTTCGCTGAGAACAACAAGTCTTGGCATACGGTGACGTGAGAATTAGGGGCGACCCGTGGCAAGTCAAGCGGGGCGTCAACTTGAGGTGTGGTTGGCCGTGCATCTTGGCACTGGTGTCAGTAGTGGGACAGCCGCCCCCGGCTGTCACTAGTCTTGCGGGCGCCCCCGCCCGCAGAACGACAGGCGTGAACGCCGCGCTCCAGCGGAAGTTGACCGCCCCTGACAATCAAGCCCGCCGCTTTTTGATGCCCGCCAGAATGTCCGCGATGACCTCCGCCTTCAGCTTCGCGCCTTGCGGGCCGCCGTGGCGGAGACGCACGCTGACCGCGCCGGAAGGTATACAACATGTAGCTGCGCGGCGAAGGTGCGACGACAGTGCGGTTCGTTCAGGCAGCTGCGAGTTTGCGGGGTGGAACAACCTTGTGCGTGCCGTTGCCATTCGTTCGCTGGCGCAAGTGTTCCAGGTAACTTTTGGAAAGTTTCAAGCCGTGGCGCGCGGCGAAGGAACTTGGGCTTGGCCCACAGACGGCGGGAAACTTGTCTTCAATCGCCCACAACTCTTCGATCGGGCGAATGCGACGACTCTTCAGTTTCATTTTCACGATTTGAATCTCCTATTTCGTGCTTCGCCGCGCAAGCATTTGGTCGCGTGACCGGTGCCATTCGTCGCGGCAATGCTGCATCACCTCGTCCTCGATGAAGAAGTGGTCGAGTATCTTTTCGACGCCGAGGGTGCGCTGATAAAACGGTGCGGAGTGCGCGGTCGCTTCGCCCCAAACGCAGGGCATCCCCATTTCATCCGCCAAGGCGACCAACTGGAGAAGGATGCCGCTGCCGACCCCGCGAATCCGCTCCGGCTTGCCGTCAATCACCCGCGGATGCGCAGAGAGAAAATCCACAATCAGATGATGACACCAACTGCGCCGGAAATACGCGAAGCCAAGAATCGGCGTGGGCGACCGCCAGGTGGCGCGAACCGTGAAAATCATGGCGAGTTCCGATTGGGGATCGCGCCGGATGGAATCGCGCAACTCCGAGAGGCTGGTGACGGTCGCGCCCGTGCGGCGATAATGACGCCACCGTTTGGACGCCAGCCGCGCATATTCGAGCGCGTCGGGGATGGACTCGCTGGCGCCCGGCTCGCTTTGGAAACGCCAACGGGTCAGAGCATGCACATCGCGGTCATTGCCAAATTGTATTTCCGCCTCGCGCGGCTGGCCATCCACTTCGATTTGGAAACGGGCGTTCATGGAACGGCGGGTAGAATGCAACATGCCGAATCACCCTGCCAGAGCTATCAAGCCCGCCGCTCTTTGATGCCCGCTAGAATATCCGCGATGACCTCCGCCTTCGGCTTCGCGCCTTGCGGGCCGCCGTGGTGAAGACGCACGTTCACCGCGCCGGCTTCCATGTCGCGACCGCCGATGACGAGCATGGTGTGGACGCGCAATTGTTCCGCGTTGGAAATCTTCGCCTTGAACGGCGTGGTGCTGAAATCCGAATCCACGCGCACCATATTTGCCCGCAACTCATTCACGATTCCCTTCGCGTATTCGATGAGCGCCGCATCGTCGTTGAGCGTGATGACGCGCACCTGATCGGGCGCGAGCCAGAGCGGGAAGTTGCCCGCGTAATGCTCGATGAGACAGCCGATGAAGCGCTCGTGCGTGCCGAGCGGCGCGCGATGGATGCAGAGCGGCGTCTTGTTGGAATTATCCTTGTCGCGATAGGTCAGGCCGAAGTCCTTGCGGACGGCCACCAGAGGGCACGGCGAAGTCCACCTGGTTCGTAGCGATGGTGAATTCGCGGCCGATGGCGCTCCATACCTGCACGTCAATCTTCGGCCCGTAGAACGCCGCCTCGTTGGCGACCTCCACGTAGTTGATGCCGGATTCGTTCAACACCTGGCGCATCGGGTGACAGCGGGGTTCAATTTGGGCGAACCTTTTCAATTTCAACTCACGTATCCGTGATTCACAACTCTTCCTCTTCTTCGGATTCAAATTTGAACAGCGGGCCGAAGTTATAGCGCCACTGCAATGCGGGACTCACGCCAATCTTCCCATTCAGCGGGCTTTTCTTCAATTGCTCCCATTCGTTTGTGTTCGGGAAACGCCCGGCTTCGTGGAAAGTTGAAACAACCCAGTTGT
>JAYVQC010000142.1:0-24198 GCA_043757045.1 Akkermansia sp.
GCGGGCTTTCCAGCCCGCAGCAACGTGATGAGTCAGGAGGTTTAATCAGTGAAGAATACGCTCGGACGTCGAGCGTTGCTTCGGGCTGGAAAGCCCGCGCTCCACGCCGCAGAAAATTCTCCCGCCGCTTCCGTCCGCTCATTACTCTCCGCACACATGGCAACCATTGGCCGGCGCAACACCCTTTCCATCGTGCGGGAATCCGCGCCCGGCCTCTATCTCAACGGCGGCGACCTCGGCGAAATTCTCCTGCCCGGCCGCTACATCCCGCGCGACCTCAAGCAGGGCGACAAGATGGAAGTCTTCATCTATCGCGACTCGGACGACCGCCTCGTCGCCACCACCGAGACGCCGCTCGCGATGGTTGGCGAATTTGCCTGCCTGAAAGTCGTGAGCATCAACCAGCGCGTCGGCGCGTTCCTCGACTGGGGATTGTCGAAAGATTTGTTGCTGCCGTTCCGCGAGCACGCCGGGCCGCTGGGCGTGGGTGATAAAGTCGTCGTGGCCGTCTGTGTCGATCCGCAAACCAATCGCATCATGGCCAGCGCGCGCCTGCGCCGGTACTTCAGCCGCGACACGCCCGCGTATGCGCCGGGCCAGCCGGTGAACCTGATCATCACCGGCCAGTCGCCGCTCGGCTACGCCGCCATCGTCGCGAACGCCCACGAAGGATTGCTCTACCGCGATCACGTTTCGGTCCCGCTGGAGATTGGTCAGAAGTTGAAAGGCTTCGTGCGCCTCGTCCGGCCCGGTGGAAAAATTGATCTCAGCCTCGACGCCTCGGGCTACCAGCGCGTGGCCTCGCTGCAACTGCAAATCGTGCAGGCGCTCGAACGCGCCGGCGGGTGCCTCGCCTTTGATGATGACAGCCCGCCCGAAGTGATTCGCACCCACTTTGGCGTGAGCAAGAAAGCCTTCAAGCAGGCGCTGGGCGCGCTCTACAAAAACCGGCGCATCGAGTTTCTGCGGCCAGGGATTCAACTGCTCGACAACAGCGCGTGGACGCCGACGGATTGAAGCACGCCGCTACGCCGCCGCGCGTTGCAAACGATCCGCGATGGCCCGCCACTCCGCGCCGGGCGGCACCGCTTCCACGATGATGAGTTCCGCGCCCGCCTCGTCGCACGCGTGCAGTTCGGAATAAATGGCGCGCGCAAACGCCTCGGCGTCGTGCGGAATCACGCACACGCGCCCGACCTGCGCCGTGAGCGGAATGTGCGTGTGGGCGATGACCGAAACTTTCTCCGGTGCGATGTTCCGGCGCGCGAGTTGCGACTTAAATTCCGCCTCATCACTCCATGCCAGAATCATCAGCCGCGCTTTCGGCGCGTAGTGTTTGCGCAACTGGCCGGGACTCCGCAGCGCGCCTTCCGCCGTATCGCCACGGTGCGACGCGCATTCGCCGATGACCGCGACCAGCGACTCCTCGTGAATCATCCCCGGCCGCAGCACGCGCGGCGGCGTGGTCGTGAGATCGATGACTGTGGACTCGATGCCGACTTGCGACTGCCCGCCGTCCACGATCAGCGAAATGCGGTCCCCGAGGCTGGCGGCGACGTGCGCGGCGTTGGTCGGGGAAATTTCGTTCGAGCGATTCGCGCTCGGCGCGGCCAACGGAAAGCCGCAGGCGCGAATCACCGCCTGCATCAATGGGTGACTCGGCCAGCGCACGCCCACCGTCCTGCCGCCGGCGGTGACGAGGGCAGGAATCTCCGATGCGCGTTCCACCACGACCGTCAGCGGCCCGGGCCAGAACGCGGCGGAAAGTTTTTCCGCCCACACGGGCCAGCGTGCGGCGCAGCGTTTCGCCATCGCGAGATCGGAGACGTGGACGATGATGGGGTTGTGCGCCGGACGTCCCTTGGCCTCAAAAATTTTCCGCACCGCGTTCTCATCCAGCGCATTCGCCGCGAGTCCATAAACTGTCTCAGTCGGCAAGGCCACGACTTCCCCACGCCGCAGCGCGTCCGCCGCCTGGGTGACGGCGGCGGCGAACAAGTCGGGCGTGTGCGTGGATAAAATTTCGGCGCTTCGCATCGGCGGCGTTTGTTTAAGCGCACGCCGGAGGACAGACAAGTGCGAGGGCGCGCACCCAGTTGCCAAGGGTGCATCTTGCCACTGTTGCCATGCGACGGTTCGACGCCGGCGCGGCGGTGGCGGCAGGCATCCTTGCCGGCCAGTGAGGGCCGGCTTCCAGCCGCCCGGTCCACGCGCGACCAAGCCCACGGTGCTCGCACTTTTTACGCCGCTCGGCACCGGGCGGCTTGGCCCGCCGGGCTGGAAGCCACGGCTCACCGGCAGGCAAGGATGCCTGCCGCCACAGTAACAGTGGCAAGATGCACCCAGTTGCCAACGAATCATCCGCTCGCCTACGCTTCGCGCGTGTTCACGACGCTGACCCAGCAGTTGCAAAACAAAACGCCGCTCTCCGCCGAACAAGTTCGCGCGGCGGTGTGCGAGTTGATTTCCGAAACAGTCACGCCGGAGACGAAGGCGGATTTTCTCAGCGCGCTCGCCGTGAAAGGCGAGACGGTGGAGGAGATCGCCGCGTTCGCCAGCGAGTTGCGCGAACTCTCCGTGACCCCGCCGCTCGATGAGGCCACGCGCGCGGGCGTGATCCTCGACGTGTGCGGTACGGGCGGTGACAAGTTAAACACCTTCAACATTTCCACCACCGTCGCCCTCGTCGCGGCCGCCGCCGGCGTGACCGTGGCGAAGCACGGCAACCGCGCCATCACCTCGCAGTCCGGCAGCGCGGATGTGCTCGAAGCGCTGGGCATCCGCGTGGACCTGGAGCCGGAGGAGGCGGCGCGGGCGCTGCGGGAGCAGCAGTTCGCGTTTTTCTTCGCGCCGAAATACCACCCCGCGTTCAAAAATATTTTGCCAGCGCGCAAGCTCTGTGCGGCGCGCGGTCAGCGAACCATCTTCAATTTCCTCGGGCCATTGCTGAATCCGGCGCGGCCCACGGCCCAGCTCATCGGCGTGCCGCGTCCCGAAATGTGCGAGCCAGTCGCGCGCGTGCTGCAATCACTCGGCCTCCGGCGCGGCCTCGTCGTGTGCGGGCGCGTGCCCACGCCGCAGGGCGACGCCTGGCTCGATGAATTTTCCACGCTCGGTGAAAATCATGTCGCGGAGTTTTATCAGGAGCGCGGCTTCCATGTTTCCACGTTTTCGCCGGGACAATTTCCGCTCCAGCCCGCCACGTTGAAGGATCTGGTCGGCGGCGACCGTGCGTTGAACGCCACAATTCTCCGGCGGATCTTGAACGGCGAGGAGCTTGGCCCAAAGCGCGACGCGGTGCTGCTGAACGCCGCCGCCGCGCTCTTCGTGGCCGGGGCCGCGAGAAGTTTTACCGAAGGCTGGGAACTGGCCGCCGAAGTGATCCGCAGCGGGCGCGCGACCAGAAAGCTCGCGGCCCTGGCCGCGTGAACTCCCGCTTCAGCACCGCCGTTCCGGCGTAAGCGAAGCCGTCCATTCGTTCAACGCGCGCTCATGCGCGGCGGGGCCGAGACCGAGCAACTCCATCGCCTCGCCGATCAGATAGAGCGACCCGGCGATGACCACCACATCGTCCCGGCGCGTGAGCGCCAGTGCTTCGGACAACGCGCTGATGGCGTGGATGGTTCCGCGCGGTTGCGCAGCGCGGCAAGCCTTGGCCAGAGCGTCAGGGTCCGCCGTGCGCTGGCTGTTCACGGGCACGGCGAGAATGTTCGACGCCAGCGGGGCCAGCGTGCGGCAAACCGTTTCCCAATTTTTGTCCGCCAGCATGCCGAGCACAAGCGTGAGGGGCTGGCCGGGAAATTCCGCGCGCAAGGTCGCAGCCAGCGCGCGCGCGCCATCGGGGTTGTGCGCGCCATCCAGCACAATCTTTTGCCGCCCGCGTTCCAGCACCTGGAAACGTCCCGGCCACGGCACCGAGGCAAGGCCGCGCTCGATGGCGCTTTGATTGAATGGCATCGCGCCGCGCACGACCTCAACGGTGCGAACGGCCAGCGCGGCGTTCGCGCGCTGATGCGCGCCCCGCAGGCTGGAGGGAAAAACACCGAGCGTGGAAGGCTGCTCGCTGACGACATGAAGCGGCGCACCCAACCGCGCCGCGGTGGCGCGCAGCACGGACAGGACTTCCGGTGCTTCCGCAGCGGTGATGACCGGCACGCCGGGCTTGATGATGCCGGCTTTTTCCACGGCGATTTTTTCCAGCGTGTCCCCCAGCCATTGCTCGTGGTCGAGCTGCACATTGGTGATGACACTGGCAAGCGGCGTGACGATGTTCGTGGCGTCGAGCCGTCCGCCGAGGCCGGTTTCCCAAATCACCACGTCACATTTCTGCGCCGCGAAATGACGGAGGGCCATGACCGTCACCACTTCAAAAAAGGTGGGATGCTTTTCTTGGGGAAACTCCGCCAGCCAGGGTTGCAGCCCGGCCACGAGTTGCGCCACTTCGTGCTCTGAAATCAATATGCGATCCACCTGGATGCGCTCGCGGAAGCTGACGAGGTGCGGCGAGGTGTAGAGTCCGACACGCCAGCCGGCGGCGCGATAAATGGATTCGAGCATGGCGCAGGTCGAGCCTTTGCCGTTCGTGCCGGCGACATGGATGAAGCGCAGCTCCTGGTGCGGCGAGCCGGCGCGCTCCGCGAGCCGCTGCACGGCTTCCAGCCCAAAGGTGGTGCCGAACATCTGGAGCGAGAACAGGAACTCGATGGCGTCGCGATAGATCATCCGGCGGCGAAAGTTGCCAGCCAGACGAGCGGCTGACGATGCGATTTTCTGCGTATGGAAGGACCGGCGTAAACTGTGGCGTCGGCCATCCTGGCTGACGGTGAGCCGTGGCTTCCAGCCCGGCGGGCCAGGCGTGCAAGGGAGAAGCCCGCAACTATTTCCAAACGCTTCGCCAGTTTGGGCATTCCTCCGGGTGGCTGGAAGCCGGCCCTCACTGGCAAGCAGGGATGCTTGCCGCCACAGTTTCAGAGCGGCCTCAGACAAATTTTCCGGGGTTCAAAATGCCGCGCGGATCGAGGGCGCGTTTGATGGTGCGGTGGAGTTCGCGCACTTCATCGCTCGCGGCGAGCGGCCACCACTTTTTCTTCGCGAGGCCGATGCCGTGTTCGCCTGTGATCACGCCGTCCATCGCGAGGATGCCGGCGAAGAGTTCGTCCAGCGCGGACTCGCTCCGTTTTTCCGCGCCAGGCGCGTCGTAGTCCACCATGACGTTGACGTGGATGTTGCCGTCGCCGGCGTGGCCGAAGCACGCGACGGGGAGCTGGTGCTTGCGCTGCAACTTCGCGGTGAACTGGAACAACTCCTCCAGCCGCCCGCGCGGAACCACGATGTCCTCGTTCAATTTCGTCAGGCCGGTGTCGCGCAAGGAGTAGGAGAACTCACGGCGCAGTTGCCAAATCGTCTCGCACTCGGTAGCGCCGAACGCGCGATCCACGAAGAGCGGCCGGCCGGCGCGGAGTTTTTTTTCCAGCGCGCGAATCTCCCCGCGCACGGAATCGCGCTGGCCGTCGAGTTCGAGAATGAGATGCGCGTGGCAGCCGCTGAGGCGTTTGCTGCCGGTGCGTTTCTGCGCGGCGGCGAGGGTGAACGCGTCCGCCACCTCGAGCGCACAGGGCAGAAAGCCAGCGCCGAAGATTTTCCGAATCGCGCTGGTCGCCTCCTTCATCGAACCAAACCCCAGGGCTAGCGCCGCGCGATACGGCGGGAGCGGCAGCAGTTTCAACGTCGCTTCCGTGATGATGCCGAGCATTCCCTCCGAGCCGACGAAGAAGCGCCAGAGGTCGAAGCCGGATTTGTTTTTGTGCGTGCGACTGCCCAGGCGCGCGATGGTGCCATCGGCGAGAACGACTTCGAGCCCGAGCACGTAGTCGCGCGTGACCCCGTATTTCAAGCAGCGCGGGCCGCCGGCGTTGGTGGCGATATTGCCGCCGAGCGAGCAGTCGGCGCGGCTCGCGGGATCGGGCGGGTAGAACAAGCCCTTCGCCTCCACGGCGTCTTGCAGCGTCTTGGTCAACACGGCGGGCTGGACCACGGCGACAAAATCCTCCGCGTTGATCTCGCGGATGCGGTTGAGCTTTTCCAGCGAGAGCACGATGCCGCCGCGCACCGGGACGCAGCCGCCGACGTAGCCGTAGCCCGCGCCGCGCGGCGTCACCGGGATGCGGTGCTGGTTCGCGAAGCGGAGAATCTTCGACACCGCCGCCGTGTCCTTGGGCAGCGCCACGGCCTCGGGTTGGTGCGCGGCGAACCATTTGTCGCCCGCGTATTTTTTGCAAAAGGCTGCTTCCGTCCGCAGCTCACCGGGGCGGAGCAGCGATTTTAATTTCGTGAACAACGACGCGCGCGACATGGGCGGAATGATTCAGCGTGGCGGCGGCGGCGCAATAGCAATATGTCCCCGGTGGTCAGTCGGCGGATGCCGCCGCTTCAACCGCACCGGGCGGTCAGCAACAAATCTGGCCCGAGCCAGCGATACTCCACCTCGCGCAGTTCCAGCGCGTCTTTCACCTCGGCAATCCCCTGCCCCGCCACGCCCTTGCGCGCGTCACGACCGCCGAGAATTTTCGGCGCGTAAAAGAAGGCAACGCGTTGCGCGTGACCGCCCAGAAGAAACGAGGCGTTCATCTCGCCGCCGCCTTCCACAAGCAGGCTGGTGACATTCTCCGCACCGAGCTTTTTGAGCAGCCAACGTAGGTCAATGAGTCCATCACGCAGCGGCGCGATTTCGACGCTGACTTTTTTCCGCAGCGCGGCGAGACGTTTCGCCGACGCGCGCTCTGTGGTGACTATGGTAGTGAGCGCAGCCAACTCATCCGTGACGACGCGAGCGGTAAGCGGAGTGCGTGCTCGCGAGTCGAGAACGATGCGCCGCAAGGAAGGCCCGCCGGCCACCGACGCACCGACGACCGGACGCACCGTCAGCGACGGATCATCCGCCAGCACCGTGTTCACTCCCACGAGGATGGCGTCCATGCGGGCACGCAGCTTCATGGCGAAAGCGCGGGACTGCTCGCCGGTGATCCACTTCGATTCGCCGCTCGCGGTGGCGATTTTGCCGTCGAGGGTCATCGCGGCCTTCACGGTCACGAACGGGGTGCGGTGGACGATCCAGTGGTTGAAGGACTCGTTGAGGCGCGCGGCTTCGTCGGCGAGGACGCCGTGAACGACTTCGATGCCCGCACGACGCAGCAGCGTGAAACCGCGTCCGGCGTGACTCGGATTCGGATCGCGCGCCGCGACGACCACGCGCTTGATGCCCGCCGCGATGATGGCCTCCGTGCAAGGCGGCGTACGCCCGTGGGTGCAGCACGGTTCCAGCGTGACGTAGAGCGTGGCCCCGCGTGCGCGATGACCGCGTTTTTCGCAATCGCGCAGCGCCTCGACCTCCGCGTGCGGCAGGCCCGCGCGCCGATGCCAGCCGCGTCCGATAACTTTCCCGCGCTGCACGAGGACGGCCCCAACCATCGGGTTCGGGGAAGTCATGCCACGCGCCCGCGCGGCCAGGCGCAGCGACTCGCGCATGAAAGTAAAATCTGATTTCGAGGGCGTGACCAAGATGGCCGGAGTCTGGGAACGGTGTTACAACCTGTCAACGCGCGGCAAATACCTTGAAAGAATTCCCGGCTGTGGCGTCATTGCACAGGCTCAGACGAATCAATAGCGCGCCCATGAATGGAACCAACCGCAGTCGCGACGAAACCGGCGAAAGCCGGGGCGTGAAATCTCAAATCCCAAATCCCAAATCCCAAACCAGCTCCAAGCTCCAAGCTTCAAACTCCAGCCAACGGTGGCCGTCGGGCGCATCTGACCAGTGCCGCCATCATCGGTGTGACGGGGCGCGGGCGTCCCGCCCGCCGGACGGCGCGAAGGGTCTTCGTTCTCGCCACGCCTGTTCGGCGGAGGGGCGTCTGGTTCCATGCGGGCGGGCGGGACGCCCGCGCTCCAATGGCGGGACCGGCCAGATGCGCCCTTGGACGTCGCTCACACCCTTTGGAGCATGGAGCATGGAGCTTGGAGCTGGTTTGGGATTTGGGATTTGGGATTTGCGCCGCACGGTCCCGCTGTGGCTTCTCCTGTTCACCTTCCCCGCGTTCGCCGCCAGCTATACGCCGAAGCGCGTGCTCGATGCGGACATCTTCGACAACAAAACCGTTCTCCCTCTTCGCATTGAAATCTCCTCGAACGAACTCGCGCGCCTGCGCCGCAATGATCGCGAGGACGTGCGCGCCGACGTGTGGAAAGGTACGAACGTCTGGCACGACGTGGGCCTGCATGTGAAGGGTGCCGCTGGCAGCCGGCGCGACATCAACGACAAGCCGGCGTTGACGTTGAGCTTTGACAAGTACATCCCCGACCAGCGCTTTCACGGGCTGAAGAAAATTCACCTGAACAACTCGGTGCAGGACGGCAGCTTTCTCTGCGAGAACATCTGCGGCGAACTGTATCGGAAGGCCGGGGTCGCCGCCGCGCGCGTGACCTACGCGACGCTCGAACTGAATGGACGCCCGCGCGGCTTCTACGTGGTGAAGGAGGGGTTCACCAAAGACTTTCTCGCCATGCACTTCAAAAATCCCAACGGGAATTTTTACGACGGCGGCTTCCTCCGCGAGATCACGGAGCCGTTGGAGCGCGACAAGGACGGCGAGGGCGACGTGCGCGATTGGTCGGACTTGAAGGCCTTGGCGAAGGCCGCGCAGGTAAATGATCCCACGGAGCGTTTCGCCGCGCTGGACAAGGTGCTGGACGTGGACCGATTCGCTACCTACTGCGCACTGCAAATCCTGACCTGGGACTGGGACGGCTACCTGATGAACCGCAACAACTACCGCGTGTATCACGATCCCAGCACGGGCAAGATGGTCTTCCTGCCGCACGGGATGGATCAGATGTTTTGGGAGACGACGCATTTTCCCATTCCTCGCCCGAACCGTTTCAATGGATTGATCGCCAATCGCTTCATTGATACGGCGCAGGGGAAGAAACTTTATCTCGCACGCTTCGGCGAGGTGTTCACAAACGTCTTTCAAATTGAAACGCTGACCAATCGCGTCAACGAACTCGCCGCGCTCATCCGTCCGCACATGAGCAACACGAACGATTACAACAACCAGGCCAAGCGCATTCGCGATTTGATCACGGCACAGCATCTCAATTTCACCCGCCGCCTGAACGAGCCGGAGCCGAAGCCCCTGGCCTTCACCAGCGGCATCGCGAGCATCACGAACTGGAGCATCACGCTGCGTCCTGCGGATCCGGCGAACGCCATTCGCGACCGCGTGCTGCTCGAAGGCCGCCGCACGCTGCATGTATTGACCACGAACAAGACGACGAACACCGCCGCGTCCTGGCGCGCGAACGTGCTGTTGAAAGAGGGAAATTATCGTCTGGAGGCCATGGCCAAAGCGTCGGGCATCGTGCCGGTGTTGAACACGAACAAGGGCGCGGGCGCGGGCATCCGGCATTCCGGCATCAGCACGAACCGCGTGAACAAACTCGTCGGCGACACCGGCTGGGAGAAACTGGAATACGAGCTGCGCGTGAAAGAGGAGCGCGAGGTGGAACTGATCGCCGAGTTGCGCGCGCTGGCCGGCGAGGTGTGGTTTGACGCGGATTCTTTCAAGCTGGTGAAGATCAAACCGCAGGCCGAGGTCAAAGCGCCATGAGTTGGCGGCGGTCGATGTGGGAGGATGTGACGAAAGGTGTTTTCGCACGCGCTGATTTATTCCAGCCGCCGTCCCCCTCACCCCGGCCCTCTCCCGCAGGGAGAGGGAGAGCGGCCCGCAGCCTCACCACAAACGAGCGCGCCCGATGCCGCTTAACGCTGGCGGACTTTCTCCCTCTCCGCTGTGGAGAGGGCCGGGGTGAGGGGAAAGACGTTCACTGCCGAACGTTCAGCCGAAAACTGCTTCAGGCCATCACGATCCTCTCCTTGTTCGCGCTTCTCCCGACAATGGGTTCAGCGGCAGAAAAAAAAGGAAGCAAGCCTCCAAAGGCGAACAAGGGCGACTTCAGCGACGCGCTCTTCGCCACCAATGCGCCCATCCTCACCTACGACATCACCATCGCCGACCGCGAACTGACCGCGCTACAAAAGGACGACCGCAGCTACGCGCGCGGCGATGTCACCGTCGGCACCAAAGTGCTTCGTGATGTCGCCTTGCGCGTGAAGGGCAACGGCAGCCGCCGCCCGCTGCAAGAAAAGCCGAGCCTCGTGCTAAAATTCGATCACTACACGCCGGAGCAGGAATTTTTTGGCCTCACGAAAATTGCCCTTAACAACTCCAGCCAGGACGGAACTTTCCTCGCCGACTTCATGGCCAACGCGATGTTCACCGACGCGGACATACCGGTCTCGCGCGTCACGCACGCGCGGGTGAAATTGAACGGCCGCGAACTCGGCCTCTACGTCCTGGTCGAGATGCACAACAAAGAATTTCTGAAGCGCTGGTTCCGCAATAGCGAAGGCAATCTCTACGAGGCTTACGTCGCGGACATTGACACACCAATGGACCAGGATGGCGGCGAGGATCGTTCGCAGAACGACCGCAAGCGACTCGAAGCCGTGCTGAAGATTCCCGACAGCGCGGAACGCTGGACGAAACTCCACGAGGTGCTCGACGTGGATCGCTACATCGCGCATCTCGTATGCGAACTGTTCACGACCCACACCGACGGCTACGCGATGAATCGGAACAACTACCGCATCTATCACAACCCGGAGACGGATCGTTTCACCTTTCTCGGGCACGGCATGGACTGGGCCTTCGCGAACACCGGCACGAAGATGGACCCGCCGCAGAATTCGCTCGTGACCAAAGCGGTGCTCACCACGCTGGAAGGCTACCGGCTGTTCAAGGAACGCCGGCTCACGCTCTTCACCAATGTCTTCCAGACCGAAATGATGACCAATCGTGTGAACATGGCCGTGGCCCGCCTGGTGGCACAGGCGAAGAACACGAACGAGGCGAAAGACTTTCTCGGCTACGGCCGCGACATGAACAATCGCATCGTCTCCCGCTGGCGGAACGTGACGAATCAACTGTTTGGCCCGCCGCCCATCGTGCTCAAGTTCGACGAGCAGGGCGTGGCGAAACTCAGCGGCTGGCACATCAAGACGGATGAAAAGTCCGCGCCCGCCGCCCATTGGCGCGGCACGAATGGTGAGCAGCGCGTGTTGAGCATCGCCGCGACGAACGGCCCGACCGTGGCGTCGTGGCGCACACGCGTGGCGCTGCCGGCGGGAAAATATTTCTTCGAAGGCGATGTGCGGAGCGCGGGGATTCTCGTGAAAACCAACTCGGACGCCATCGGCCAGGGCGCGGGCCTGCGCGTCTCCGGCGGAAAGCGCGATCACAAGCTCGAAGGCGACAGCGCGTGGACCCGGGTGCGCTACAGCCTGACCAACGCACTGGATGAAGTGGAACTGGTCTGCGAACTCCGCGCTACGAAAGGCGAGGCGTCGTTCGATGAAAATTCACTGCGGCTGGTGCGGCGGAAGGACTGAGCGCGGGCCTCAGGCAGGGCGGCATATTCCTGATTCACTTGGCTGGTCGCCCGTTCGACCCTTTTCAACTCCCGCTATTTCCCAAAGGCCAGACGCTCCGCCAAGCGCGGCGGCAGGCCGACCTCGAGAATCTTCCTCTGCGCGGCGGCGATGTCGTAATCCAGCCGGCGGATTTCGATGGAGCCTTCTTGCAAGTCGTAGATGACGTAGGCGGCCTTGGGATTGTTGTCGCGCGGCTGGCCCACGCTGCCGACGTTCACAAAATACTTGCGGCCCGGCTCGACTTTGAACTTCGAATAGGTCCCGCCACGCACCACGGAGTCGCGGATGAACGCCACCGGCACATGCGTGTGGCCGAAGAAACAGACGCCCGTGTTCTGGTAGGTGAAACTCGCCGCCGCCATCAGCTTGTCGAAGACGTAGCCCCAGCGTTCGGGCTGATCCAGCGTGGCGTGAACCATCGAAAAGCTGGCGACGAGGCGGATGTATTTCAGGTCGCGCAGCCACTTGCGGTCGTCTTCCGTGAGCTGTTTGCGCGTCCAGATGACGGCTTCGGCGGCGTGGGGGTTGAAGCCTTCGAGGTCTTCCTCGCTGGAGCAGTATTCGTCGTGGTTGCCTTTCACGCACGGCATGTTCATGGCGCGCACGATGTCGAGGCATTCCTTGGGATAGCCCCCGTAGCCCACGACGTCGCCCACGCAGCAGTAGTGGGTGCATTTCTGCGCGCGCGCGTCTTCCAGCACGACCTGGAAGGCGTCGAGGTTCCCGTGGATGTCTGCGATGACCGCGTATTTCATTCGGACAATTCTACCTTACGATTTCAAAACCGCGAAACTGGCCGGAGGCCGGCGCGAAACTTTCATCTTCCTGTTTGATCAATCCGCCGAGTCCTGACTCGCGCACCGCCAGGCGAAACGCGTCCAGTTCCTCGCGCGCGCCCTCGGCCTGCAACTCGACCCGGCCATCAGCGAGATTGCGCACCGTGCCGGTGACTTCAAAACCCGTCACCAGTGACTTGACCGTGTAACGAAAACCCACGCCCTGCACGCGGCCCGAATATAGAACGGTCATCTGTTGGCGGCTCATCGGCTGAATTGACGTGGCGGGATCAAGCCAAAGCAACCGGGGCGGCGCAAGGAATTGTTTGAAACCGCGCCGTGGCCGGGTGGATTTCAATCCTGAAAGGATTGGGATAATTCAGCCTGGGGTTGCGCCGCCGAGGCGCTACCCCAGGTCAAGATCTGCGAATTTTTCCCCAACCCTGAAAGGGTTGCATCAACGCCACGCCACGATCTGATTCAACCCTTTCAGGGTTGCGGCCCATCCTGCACCGCACCCAGCGTAGCGCCCCAGCGGCGCAACGCTGGGCTGAGTTATCCGAATCCTTTCAGGATTCAAAGACAGGGCGGGAAGGCTCGCTCCAATTCTCACTTTCCTTTCGTTCGCACTTCCACTTCCCGGTAGCCCAGCGATTGCAGAAACGTGGTGAGCTGCTGCTGCGCGCGCTGGTCGGCTTCGCGCAGGATGCCATTGGCGCGGGCGGCGCGGATGATTCCATTGAGCGCCTCCTGGCGTGCCTGCCCTTCCAGCTTTTGATCGTAGGCGCGCAGCAAGCCGGTGCGCCGGTCCATGACCTGCGTCGCCTTCTCGTCCAGATATTGATCGGTGAGCGCGGCGCGCGGCACGGTGATGCGAATGGTGGTGGCGCTGGCCTCCACGTCCTCGGGTTTCACGCGGGACAAATCCACGCCGGCTTTCACCACGCCGAGCGCGAGCAGAGTCAGCTTGTCGTCGCGACCCGGCAGCAGGTTGTCGAGCATGGTGGTCTTGGCGGCTTCGGCGAACACCACTTTCTCGATCACGTATTTCACGGTCACAAGTTCGGAGAGCGATTGAATCTGCACGATGACCGACGGCGTGCTGGCGAACTTCGGTTCGGCACTGCGATGGACCACGGCCAGCGCGATCACCAAGGCCACCACGAGTCCGACCATGAACGCGGCGGCGACCAGCACAAGGGTCAGGCGATTTTTCACGCGCGAAGAATACGCACCGCCCCGGCAACGAACAACTGACAACACGCTTCCCACCCGCTAGCGTGCGCGCCGCATGAATTCATCGCCGTTCAGCCAGTTCCCCGCCTATCGCCCGCGCCGCTTGCGGCAGTCGCCCGCCTTGCGCCGGCTCGTGGCCGAGACGCGTCTGAGCGTCGAGCAACTCGTGCTGCCGCTCTTCGCCGTGCCGGGGAAAAAAGTGCGCCGCGCCGTGAACGCCATGCCAGGTGTGTTCCAACTTTCCGTGGATGAACTGGTGCTCGAAGCGCAGCGTGCGCATGAACTCGGCGTGCCGGCGGTGCTGCTCTTCGGTATTCCCGAGAAGAAAGATGCCAGGGCCAGCGGCGCGTACGCGGCCAAGGGCATCGTGCAGCGTGCGGTGCGGGAATTGAAGAAGGCGCTGCCGCAACTGCTCGTCATCACCGACGTGTGCCTGTGCGAATACATGTCGCACGGCCACTGCGGTCTCATTCACGCCGGCGACAAATCCGGGCGTGTGCAAAATGATCCCACACTCGAACTGCTCGCCCGCACCGCCGCCAGTCACGCCGAAGCGGGCGCGGACCTCATCGCGCCGAGCGACATGATGGACGGACGCGTGCGGGCCATTCGCGAGCGACTCGACAAGCAAGGTTTCAGCGAGACACCCATCATGAGTTACGCCGCGAAGTTTGCTTCCGCGTTTTACGGGCCGTTCCGCGAAGCGGCGGAATCCACGCCGCAGTTTGGCGACCGGCGCAGTTATCAGATGGACGCCGCGAATGCGAACGAGGCGTTGCGCGAAGTCGCCCTCGATCTCGCGGAAGGCGCGGACATCGTGATGGTGAAACCCGCGCTCGCGTATCTCGACATCCTCCACCGCGTGAAGACGGAATTTGGTTATCCCACCGCCGCGTATTCGGTCAGCGGCGAATACTCGATGATCAAGGCGGCGGCGCAGCACGGCTGGATTGACGAGCGCGCGGTGACGATGGAGAGCCTGCTTGCTATGCGGCGCGCGGGCGCGGACATCTTGATTACTTACGCGGCGAAGGATGTGGCGCGGTGGTTGCGCGAGTGAGCGGAGGGCGTTCGTCATCATTCCCCTCCGTGTCCATTCGCAGCCGGCGCCCACAAGAATCGGGTCATCGTTCTGGAGCTTCATTTTCTCACGCGCACTGGTTAGCTTCGCGGGCATGTCACCCGTTGCTCGCGAATTCTCTTCGCATTTTCTCGCGGAGTTGCGCCGTCTCGTCGGCGCGGACGGCGTGATCGCGCGCGCGGATGAGTTGCTCGTGTATGAATGCGACGCGTTCACGATGGAGAAGAAACTGCCCGACGCCGTGGTGTTGCCTCGCACCACCGAGGAGGTGGCCGCCGTGGTGAAACTCTGTGCGCGTGAAAAGATTCCCATCATCCCCCGCGGCGCGGGCACCAGCTTGAGCGGCGGCGTCTTGCCCGTGGAGGGCGGCGTCATGATTACGCTCACGCGGATGAACCGGGTGTTGAGCGTGGACTACGAGAATCGCCGCGCGCTCGTCGAAGCCGGCTGCGTGAACGCGTGGATTACGAACGCGGTGAAGAGTCGCGGACTTTATTACGCGCCCGATCCTTCCAGCCAGTCCGCCTGCACCATCGGCGGGAACGTGGCGACGAATTCCGGCGGGCCGCACACCTTGAAGTACGGCGTGACGACGAATCACGTTCTCGGTCTGGAACTGGTCTTGCCCGATGGCGAAGTCGTCTGGCTCGGCACGACTCCCGAAGGAGGCGAAGACGTGGATGGTTACGACTTGCGCGGCGTGGTCATCGGCAGCGAGGGAATGTTCGGCGTGGTGACGCGGGTGCTGGTGCGGCTCGTGCGCGCGCCGCAAGCCTTCAAGACCATGCTCGGCGTCTTCGAGAGCGTGGACGACGCGAGCCAGACGGTAAGCGACATCATCGCGGCGGGCATCGTGCCGGGCGCGCTGGAGATGATGGACCAGCTCATCACGCGCGCCGTGGAGGCGGCGTATCAGTTCGGCTTCCCGCTCGACGCGGGCGCGGTGCTCATCGTGGAACTGGACGGACTGGCGGCGGGATTGGATCAGCAGGCGGAGCGCGTGATGGAAATTTGTCGCGCCAATCGCGCGCGCGAAGTACGGCTGGCGCAGACGGACGAAGAACGCGCGCTGCTCTGGAAATGTCGCAAACGTGCGTTCGGTGCCATTGGACGGCTGAGCCCGAACTACCTCACGGAAGACGGCGTGGTGCCGCGCTCGAAGCTGCCGGAGGTGATGCGCTTCGTCGCCGCGACGAGCGCGAAGTATCAACTCCGCATCGCGAATGTCTTCCACGCGGGCGACGGGAACATTCATCCGCTCGTGCTCTACGATGAGCGCGATCCGGATCAGGTGACGCGCGCGCTGGCGGCGGGCCACGCGATTCTGGAGATGTGCCTCGACCTCGGCGGCAGCGTGAGCGGCGAGCACGGCATCGGCGTGCAGAAGATGGATTTCATGGCGAAACAGTTCACGCCGGACGACCTCGACGCGATGCGCGCGCTGCGAAAAGTTTTTGATCCAGAGAACCGTTGCAACCCGCACAAGATGTTCCCCGGCTCGAAACGCTGCGGAGATTTTCAAATGCGAAAGCAGGCGGCAGCATGAACACGGGCAGGCGATGAATTTCTCTCCCACCGATTCTCGCGTGCTGGAACTGACGCCCGCAGACATGACCGTGACGGTCGAGACCGGCCTGACGCTGGGGGCACTGCAACAGGAACTCGCCAAGCACCGTCAGTGGCTGCCCATCGACCCGCCGAACGCGGACAGACTATCCATCCATGATTTGCTCGCGCGGGATTTGAGCGGGCCGCGGCGGTTTGGTTACGGAACAATCCGCGAGCATCTCATCGGGATGAAAGTCGCCCTGGCCGACGAGCGCGTGATCAAGTCCGGCGGCAAGGTGGTGAAGAATGTGGCGGGGTATGACCTGGCGAAATTGTTCATCGGCGCGCGCGGGAGTCTCGGCGCAATTGTGGAGGCGACGTTCAAGCTGCGTCCTTGGCCAGCGGTGGAGCGGATCGTGGGACGAGCTTCTGGATCACTGGAGGAAATGAGGGAGTCGCTGCGCGCCGTGCTGAGTTCCGAACTCACGCCGGTGATCGTGGACGCGCATCGGAGCGCGGACAGCCTTGTCCGGGCGAACATGGACGAACGCCCGGACTCGGCGATCCGCGCTCCGATTGGGATCGTGCTCGGCTTCGCCGGCACGCGTGCGGAAGTTGAATGGCAGCTCGCGCTCGCGGCGAAGTTGGGCTTTCACGCGGATGCGTCGTTGGAGCATGAAGCCAATTTTTGGAACGAGGCCGTGCCCGCACATCGGCTTTCCGTCCTTCCTTCGCGCCTGACCGAAGCCATCCCCACGCTGGGCGACCGCGCCTTCGTCGCACGCGCGGGCAATGGAACGATCTATTATCGCGGCGCACGCGTTGGGCCGGCGGCGACGATGCCGGTGGAATTGATGCGAGGCGTCAAAGCGGCTTATGACCCGAAAAATCTTCTGCCGGAGTTCCCCTCGTGAGCGCCGCTCTCACCAACCACTTCCTCGACGAGAAAAAATCTCTCGCCTGCGTGCATTGCGGGCTGTGCCTGTCGTCGTGTCCGACCTATCTCGAAACGGGCAACGAGAACGATTCGCCGCGCGGGCGCATCTACCTGATGCGCGCCATCCAGTCGGGCCGCGCGCCGTTGAGCGACGATGCGGTCCGGCACATCGACCTCTGCCTCGGCTGCCGCGCGTGCGAAGTCGCGTGCCCGAGCGGCGTGCAGTACGGCGAACTGCTGGAAGGCACGCGTGAGCATATCGAGAAACACCACCGCCGTTCCGTCGGGCAAACTTTGCTGCGCCGTTTCGTCATCGAAAAAATTTTCCCGTTCCCCGAGCGGATGAAACTGGCGCTCGCGCCGGTGCGGGTGATCCGCGCGCTCGGCCTGGAACGCTGGCTGCCAAAGTTCGCCCGCGAGGCGCTGGCGCTGGTGCCGCACGAGGCGCGCGAAGGAAGCTGGCCGGAGTTCTCGCCCGCGCGTTGCGAAATAAGCGGGGCAGCCGGGACGGCTGTCCCACCGCGCGTCGGATTCATTCGCGGTTGCGTGATGAATCTTCTCTTCGGCGAAACGAACGAGGCCAGCGTGCGGTTACTCACCGCCGCCGGCTGCGATGTCTTCACGCCGCGCACGCAAGGTTGCTGCGGTGCCCTCTACGCCCACGGTGGGAATCTCGACGAAGCCAGAGCCTGCGCCCGGCGAAACATCGCCGCCTTCGAGCAGCAAGACCTCGACGCCATCATCATCAACGCGGCGGGCTGCGGCTCGACGCTCAAGGAATACGGCCACTTGCTGAAAGACGATCCGGCATGGGCGGAACGCGGGCGGGCCTTCAGCGCGAAGGTAAAAGACCTGACCGAAGTCTTGCCCAAGTCCAAAGTCCAAAGTCCAAAGTCCAAGGTCGTCACGTATCACGACGCCTGTCACCTGTGCCACGCCCAGCGCATCACGAAGCAACCGCGCGATCTCATCAAGGCCGTCGTCGGGGAAAACTTTGTCGAGCTGCCGGAGTCTGAAGTCTGTTGCGGCAGCGCGGGGAGTTACAACCTGACCGAGCCGGAAATGGCCGAACGGCTTCAACGCCGGAAGGTTGAAAACATTCTTCAGACCGGCGCGCAGGTTGTCGTGACCACCAATCCCGGCTGCATGATGCAGATTCGGGCCGGGTTGAAGAAGGCGAACGCGGAACATGTGACCGTGCGGCACATCGCGGATTTTCTGCGGGAAGAATCGAAGGGAGCGGCGGACCATCCCGTCCACTGAGGGTCCGTCGCAGCCGAGCCAGGCTCCTAATTTGTCCGCACGCTGCTCCGCTCTTTCAACCAGTCGAAATCCGTCGGCGCGGACGCGGGAAAAGTGCCGCTGCCGGAGCCGAGCACACGCCGCGTCTCGGCCAGCGCCCAGCGATGATGCTCCACATGCCCGTCGGCAAAGGACAGGTTCGCGCCGCCGCTGTGGTCGCTGCCCGGCAGATTGCCCCAGACGTAATTTTCCCAGCGGTTCATGAAAAAGCCGTCGTTGATCGTGTCAGGATTCTCGTCGAGGAAAACGTAGATGCGCGACGGGTCGGGGATGTCGTCGAGGCGGAAAAATTGCGTGAGCAGCGGATTGAAGCGGTTGGTCAGCTCGCCCGGATCACCGGCGAGCGAGTTCATAGAGTAACTCCGCAGGCGCGGGCCGTTCTCGGCGACGGATTTGTCGGAGGGACATTTGAAGACGGCGACGGAGCGGCCGAGAAACGGCGCGAGCTGTCCACCGGTCACGAGCGCGGCGTTGGTGTTGCCGTCGGCGGTCAGCAGGTCTTGGAGGTTGTTCACCCAGTTCTCGCGCCGGAGCAGCGTCTCGTTGATGCCGTGGTTGTTGCAGAGAAAATCATCGTTCTCCCCCGCGTAGAGAAACCAGGCGAGACCCAGTTGCCGGAGATTGTTCGCGCAGGCCGTCCGCTGCGCGCGCCCCTTCGCCAGTCCCAGCGCGGGCAGCAGCAACGCCGCCAACACCGCGATGATGGCGATGACCACAAGCAATTCCACCAAGGTGAATCCGCGCTGACGGTGCATGGCGCGAGCTTCGGAAAAAGTTCGCGCGGGGGCGATGGAATTTTGGAGCAAATCCCGCTGGAAAATCTGGGGTTTGGATTTTCTCCGCGACTTGTGCTCTGTTCCGCGCATGGACAATTACAACTGGGCCAAGATTTTCGGCGACCACTTCGCAGACGCGCTCGACGCGTATCGCGCCGGCAAGCGTGATGCGGATTCCATGTTCAATCCCGCCGCGCGCGAGTTCTTGAAATCCATCGGGGCTACATCGCAGGAGATTTTTGATTTCGTGGAGGACACCTTCCAAGGCGGTGAGCCGGGCGCGGAGACGGCGCTGCTCGTCACCGCCGCACGCCGCGACTATTTTCTCGTCGTGCAAAAGGGAAAATACAGCACTCACCTCATAGATATGGACGCGCTGCCCTCCAAGGGTGCGGAACTGGCCGGCATCGAGTGGCTCCCGCGCATCATCGAAAAGGCCAAGGCCAAGCTCCGTGGCGAGATGCCGCCCGATCTCATGTACTGCTGCGGCGGCGACCGCGCCTTCCTCCGCGAGCACAACATTCAGCCCGCCGATTTTCTCCGCGAAGTCTGGGCTGCGGGCAGTGATCACCAGCGCCTCGTGGACTATGTGCGCCAGGCCGCAGCAGATAAACCAGCGAACCTGCCGCCCGTAGTCTGTCAGATTCTGCCCGGCGGACGGGTGAAGTGCTGAGAACGGCGGCGCAAACAAACTCGTCTCATGCCCCACGTCCTCATCATTCACGAAGTCGCTGACTACCCGGCGTGGAAGAAAATCTTCGACGCGGCGGCGGACCTCCGGCGCGAGGCGGGCGAGCGCACGTATCAAGTGCTCAAGCACCAGCACGACGCGAACAAGATTGTGCATTTCTCCGCGTGGACGTCGCTCGAAGCGGCGCGGGCTTTTTTCGAATCGCCAAAGCTGGTGCAAATCCGCCGCGAGGCGGGCGTGAAGGTGCCGGAGTTCCTTTACTTGGAACAGATCGAAGCGGGAACGCTGTGACGTAACGCCGACTTTCCAGCCTCGTCGTTCCTAGAACTCGGAAGGAGGAGGGATTGGAAGGATGACGTGTTGCCGCATGGGGGCGGCGTGCTTGATGCCGCCGCCGCTCATCCACACGTTCAGGCGCAGAGTAAACCGGCGCACCAGCCGGATTCTTTTTCTCGCGCCCTCCCCGTTCGTGGCGCGCTGCGGACAGGAAGGTCCGCGCGCCAAGAAAAAAGGCGCGGCTTGCGCCGCGCCTTCGTGTGCATCGGAAATCGGAATCAGAATTTCCCGCCGTACACCGCATTCTTGCCGAGCAACTGCTCGATGCGGAGCAACTGGTTGTACTTCGCCGTACGGTCGGTGCGGCTGAGCGAGCCGGTCTTGATCTGGCCGCAGTTCGTCGCCACCGCGAGGTCGGCGATGGTCGCGTCCTCGGTTTCGCCGGAGCGATGCGAGAGAACGGCGGTGTAGTTGTTATCCTGCGCGAGTTCCACGGCGTCGAGCGTCTCAGTGAGCGAACCAATCTGGTTCACCTTCACGAGAATCGAGTTGGCCGTGCCGGTATCAATGCCGCGCTGGAGGAACTTCACGTTGGTCACGAACAGATCGTCGCCCACGAGCTGCACCTTGTCGCCGAGCTTGTCGGTGAGCTTCTTCCACGTCACCCAGTCGCTCTCGGCGCAGCCGTCCTCGATGCTGATGAGCGGATAGCTGCCGCAGAGTTTCGCGTAGAAGGCGACGAGTTCATCGCCGCTCAACTTCTGCCCGCTGCTCTTCTTGAAGACGTAAGTTTCCTTGCCGGTGTAGAACTCGGAGGCGGCCACGTCGAGCGCGAGGAAGATTTCCTTGCCTGCCTTGTAGCCCGCGTCCTTGGTCGCCTGAAGAATGACTTCGATGGCCGCCTCGGCGCTGTCGAGCTTCGGAGCGAAGCCGCCTTCGTCGCCGACGGCGGTGCTCAGGCCCTTCTTCTTCAACACGGCCTTGAGCGCGTGGAAGATTTCCGTGATGGCCTGCAAGCCGTCGCTGAAGGTGTCGAAACCCTTCGGCACGATCATGAATTCCTGGAAATCAATCGGCGCGTCCGAGTGCGCGCCGCCGTTGATGACGTTCGCCATCGGCACGGGCAGCACTTTGGCGTTCGGTCCGCCGAGATATTTGAAGAGCGGCTGGCCGAGCAGTTCGGCGGCGGCCTTCGCGTTCGCGAGCGAGACGGCGAGGATGGCGTTCGCGCCGAGCTTGGCCTTCGTCTCCGTGCCGTCGAGTTCGAGCATGATGCGGTCCACGGTCAGTTGATCCAGCGCATCCACACCGATGAGTTCGGGGAGAATTTTTTCGATGACGTTGGCCACGGCCTTCGACACGCCCTTGCCGAGGTAACGCTTCTTGTTGCCGTCGCGCAGTTCGAGTGCTTCGTGCTCGCCGGTGCTCGCGCCGCTCGGCACGGCGGCGCGACCAATGGCGCCGCTGGCGAGATGCACGTCCACTTCCACGGTCGGGTTGCCGCGCGAGTCGAGGATTTCGCGGGCCTTGATGTCAATGATGCTGCTCATGGTTTCAGTTTTTTGGGTTCAGGTTTCAGTTCTAAAAATGAGGGCGCATGTTAGGTGCGGGTGAAGTCCAGTCAAGTTGCGAGGCGGGCCGCGAGCGTCTCTCCCCCAAAGCCAGGACTGGGGGACGGACTTCCGCGCCCCGTTCGTTCCTCCCTTGCAACGAACAACTGACAACGCCGCCGGAACCCGCTACGAATTCGCGCCACATGAAAGCTGTCATTCTCGCCGCCGGCAAAGGTACGCGTATGAAGGAACTCACGAACGAGATTCCCAAGCCCATGCTTCGCGTCCAAGGCCGGCCCATCCTCGAGCACATCCTCACCGGGCTGAAGGCGGCGGGCGTAAGCCAGTTCTTCATCGTCACCGGCTGGCGCGCGGAGGTGGTGGAGGAATACTTCGGCGACGGCTCGAACTGGGAGGTGGATATTTCTTACGGTCGCCAACTCGTGCAGGACGGCACCGGCAAGGCGCCGGAACTCGCGAAGGAATTTGTCGGCCCTTCACCTTTCATCCTCACCTACGGCGACATCCTCGTGAAGCCAGAGACCTACGCGCAGATGATTCACCGATACAACGAGGATTACTTTTCCGGCGTCGTAACCGTGACGGGCAGCGAGGACGTGACCAAGGGCGGACTGTTTTTCTTCGATGAAAAATTCTGCCTGAAACATCTCGTGGAGAAACCGCCGGCAGAACAGGTCGAGCAATTGCGCCGGGAGGGCTGGCTCAAACCCGGCGAACCGGCGTGGTATAACGCGGGCATCTACATCTTCCGCCCGTCGCTCTTCGAGTTCACCGCCAAGCTGGAGAAGTCTCCGCGCGGCGAATACGAACTCACCGACGCCATCACCGGACTTATCGCCACGCATCATCCACTGGCTGGCCTGCGCATCGAAGGTCGCTGGGTGGACGTGCGCGACCCCGAGGTGCTGGCGAAGTTGGAGGCGGAGAAATAGCGGCGGCGCAGGCTGGTTCTTTTACATCCCCGGCATGGCCTAACTGTAAAACTATTGATAGCTTTCCGCGTGTCTCCGTCTGACTCATTGAACATGCACTCTCGAAAGACCCGCGCCTTCACGCTCATTGAGCTGCTGGTGGTGATCGCTATCATCGCCATCCTTGCCGCCATGCTCCTGCCCGCCGTGGCCAAGGCCAAGTCCAAGGCCCAGCGTATCGCCTGCGTGAGCAACGCCAAGCAGGTCGGCACGGCGCTCATCATGTGGGCGCAGGATCACGACGGAAAATTCCCCTGGCTGGTGCTGCCCACGGACGGCGGCTCGCACACGCTCTCGGCCGCCTGGCAGCATTTCGCGACCATCTCGAACGAGCTGGTCACGCCCAAAGTGCTGCGCTGTCCCACCGACAAGGACCGCCCCCCGGCGGAAACTTTCGCTTCCGGCGCGACCGGCTTTAGCACCTTGCAGAACAACGCCCTGAGCTACGCCGCCGGCACTGAGGCGTTGGAATTAAGCACCCAGATGCACATTGCCGTGGACCGGAACATCACGGGGAATGAAAATCGGAAATGCACCATCGCCGGCATCACCGACCCCGTGACCACCTCGCTGAACCCCTTCTCCCCCAACACGCGCTGGACCAAGGAGCTGCACAACGGCGAGGGCAACATGGCGATGGCTGACGGCAGCGCCCTGCAACTCAGCCAGTTCACCCTCCTCGGCCAGATGCAAAACTCGGGGGACACGAACTACAGCAACTGCATTCTGCGGCCGTAGGCTTTCGTTTCTTTAAGGCCGCTCCGCTGGCTGCGCGCGCAGGAAGATTTCCAGTTCCGCCAGTTTGTCTGTGTTGATCAAATCTACGCCCGCCTCGAACAGCTCCTTCCATCCCGCTTCCTGGTCGGGCGCGGCCCAGAGACGGAGGCGTTTGCCTTGCGCGTGGGTACGCGCGACGAGTTGACGCAACTGGCCGCGTTCTGGCTCCGGCATCGCGCCTACGCCACGCCACTGGAAAAACTTCGTCCAGTTGTCACTGACCAGCGGCACCAGCGCGGGCGGCGGGCTGGTATCCAAATCCGGCAGGCGTCCGTCCAGCGCGGCGAAGCGCATCGATTCCGCGCGCATCGTCGCCTCGGCGCGCGCGCCCGAGATGATGACGATGACGGCGTTGGTGTGGATGGCGTTGGATTCAAAGCGGGTCAGGATGTCCGCGTAACCGCGCAACACTTCGCGCAGCACGGCATACGTTTTTTCCGCCTCGGACTTCACATCAATCATCAGCGTCAACGGACGCCCCCTACCCTCTCCCGCGTTCGTGCGAACAAACGCCCGCAGTGGATCGAGGTAGAGTTTTGCCAGCGTTTTCTCCAGCGTCGCGTCGCGGAAATCATGAGCCACCAGCAGCGCGCCGTTGGTCAGCCAGATGTCCGCCTCCACGCTGCGAAAGCCGTGCGCCAGGGCGTCCGACAGCGGACGAGCGTGCGCGTAGTCGTTGTGCGCGTGCGCACGCGGCAGCGGCAG
>JAYVQC010000143.1:0-6302 GCA_043757045.1 Akkermansia sp.
GTGCGGTCGCTTCAGCGCCGCTTTTCCCATCGCCTCAATAGGCCCAACTGCCCATGAAACTCACCGACCATTCCTACGGCAAAGCCCACATCCGCGTGCTCAAAGTCCTGCGCGACGGCGCGAAGCATTCGCTGAAGGAACTCGACGTGCAGGTGATGTTGCACGGCGATTTCGACGCCTCTTACACCCAGGCCGACAACAAACTCGTCGTGGCGACCGACTCGATGAAGAACACGGTCAACGTGTTCGCCAAGGAAAAGCTCGGCGTGGAGACGGAGCCGTTCGGCATCGCACTCGCGGAACACTTCATCCAGACCTACGCGCACGTTGATCGAGCTGAGATCAGCCTCTCCGAACATTGCTGGGAACGTCTCGCCATTGGCGGGCAACCCCACCCGCACAGCTTCACCGAGCGCGGCGCGGCGCAACCCACGGCGCGTGTGGTCGCCACGCGCGCGGGCACCACGGTTGAGTCGGGCATCGAGAACCTGCTCGTGCTCAAAAGCACCGCCTCCGCCTTCAAGGATTTCCTGCGCGACAAATTCACCACGCTGCCCGAGACGGCCGACCGCATCTTCGCCACCAAGCTGAAAGCCTGGTGGACTTACGAGTGCGCACCTGCCAGCCACGCCGCGACGAACGGAAAAATCCTCGACGCCATGCTGAAAACGTTCGCGGAAAACTTCAGCCTCTCCGTGCAGGTCACGCTTTACCAGATGGGCGAAGCGGCCTTGCAGGCCGCGCCGGAAGTGAAAAAGATTCATATCGCCATGCCGAACCAGCACTGCCTGCTGATCAACCTTTCCCCCTTCGGACTCGAAAACAAAAACGAACTCTTCGTCCCCACCGACGAGCCGCACGGCTTGATCGAAGGCACTATCGAACGGTGATGTGATGGCGCTGTGTCCGTATCCCGCCGACAAATAAATCGCCAGCCTGCTCCGGTTGAATTGTTCGAAAACGAACACTCACGCGCAAAACACGCAGCCTGAAAAACGCCACGCCCAACCCTCAGCGTGGATTTCCTCACAAATCAGGACACTGCCCACGCGATGAGTGGACGGCACAGTCCATGCGAGCTTGACACGTTAAGTGCGCCTGACCCGGCCGCTTGAAACTGAATGAACGCGCGCCCCGACCAAAACTTTATGTCACCCGGGCGAAACGCCGTTCGACAACTTGGTCGTCGGCCAGAGCTTTGCGGACGTGACCATGGCGGTGCCGGAGCCTTCAACTTATGCGTTCATCGGACTAGGCTTGGCAGGGTTCTGCATGATGCGGCGCTTTCAGCGGAACTGAGTCATGCTCACTTCCCGGAGCGCGGGTTCCAGCCCGCCACAGCGCGCGATGGTCGAGGCCCATTCGTGTTTCCTGGCGCGTCCGGTGGTGGAGCAAGAATGGCGACTGGAAGGCCGCGCCCAGGGCGAGACGGAGAGAATGTGACGGAAAAGGAACTTGCCGGAAACGAACCGACTCAGCCGTTGCTTTTGCTCATGATGCCCGCTAGAACTGAATCGTGGCCTCGGGCGTGGCAAATCTATATTCGAAAACTTTTTATCACATGAGCCAAAGCGTGCGCTTTCGTCCGACCCGCCATCGCCGCGTCCCCGCCACTCCACCGAACTCCGCGCACGCTCGCTCCGCGCGCCCAACCCCATTCCTGCCATGAACTCAACTCAAGCCGCCGGTTCCTCCGTTGCCACCTCTTCGCCACAGCGGCGGCGCGTGGTCAAGAACCACAGAAGCAACTTTATGAAATCTTTTTTGGGATTCCTCCGTGGTTTGTGTCCTGCGCCCCTGCATCTCCACGGTTCAAATTGGGGTCACGCGAAGGCAAATTCATTTCTGCTTTCCGCTTTCCGCTTTCCGATTTTTAGTTTCAATCGTTTCGCGATTCTGGCGGGAGTCGCTCTCATAATGTTTTTGAGCAGTGCAGCGAGTTGGGCGCAGACTGTAGTGACCGTGGGTGGTGGTGCTTCGATTACTTGTCCCACAACACCAACAGCAACCTACACGACGCCGCCGACGGGTGTTTCATTTGCCAACTGGTCAAGGGGTAGCGGCGTTACGTGTGCCAGCGCTTCCGACGGTCTTAGTGGTAGCGGCTTTAGTACTACAACTTTCGGGGCAGGGTTTACGGCTAACAAGTACTACAAGATTACCATCACCGCGGATTCAACCCACAGTTTCGTGTTATCAAGCATTACATGGCTAACAACCCTTAGCAGTGGCACAGCTACATTTACCGTTGAATATTCTAATAATGGCGGCGCGGTAACCGCGTTCGGTACTACCGCTCAATCTGCTACGACAACTGTTACATTTAATGGCTCTGTCATCGTATCGGCAGGAACATCTATCGATGTATATTTTATTCCGGTTACGAGCGGGTCTGGCACGGTCAGGTTAAAGAATGGTTCTACTTTTTCCGTCACGGCGACGCCAACTCTCACTACGCCAACTGCTACGACGATAACAGCAACGACTGCCACGCTGGGAGCCACCGTAACGTCTGATGGCGGAGCATCCTTGACCTCCCGAGGCACGGTATGGGGAACAGGAGCGGCCCCCACCGGAAATCTTCTCGCAGAAGGCGGCACCTCAGTCGCTACGTTTACACACGCTCGCTCAGGCTTTTCTGTGAACACCCTGTTCACCTACCGTGGCTATGCTGTGAACAGCGCGGGCACGGGTTACTCTCCCGATGCAACTTTCTGGACGCTGGCCAATGCGCCGTCCGCCCCGACGGTCGATAATCCCACCCCCAGCACTCTGGATGTGGCAATCACATCTGGCGACGGCAATCCATCCGGCACGACGTACGCGATTCAGGAGACGACAAGCGGTAACTATGTGCAGGCGAACGGCTCTTTAGGCGCGTCCGCCGTTTTCCAAACTGCGGTGACTTGGGGCACCAAGACGGTGACCGGGTTGAATGCCAGTACGACTTACACCTTTAAGGTGAAAGCACAAAACGGCGGCGGCACCGAAACCGTTTTCAGCACCACAACCAGCGGCACAACCTCGGCGAGCGTTTGCACACCGCCGACGTTCAGCTCAACCAGCCTGGTGAACGTGACGTGCAACGGCGGAAGCGATGGAAGCATCACAGTCAACGGCATCACCGGTGGTAGCGGCTCAGGTTACCAGTATTCAAAGGACAATGGCGCGAATTGGCAGGTTTCCAATCAGTTTTCGGGATTGTCAGCGGGGACGTATCAAATCCGGGTAAAGGACAGCATCGCCTGCGTTAGTCCGGCGACCGCGGTAACTCTCACACAGCCGGCCGCAATCACGTTTACTCCAGCTCAGGTCAACGTGACTTGCAACGGCGGCAGCGATGGGAGCATCAAGGTCAACAGCGTGAGTGGCGGCAGCGGTTCCGACTTTACCTATTCCAAGGACAACGGTGCGACTTTTCAAGCCGGTAATCAATTTACCGGATTGTCCGCAGCCACCTATCAGATCACGGTTAAAGACGGCAATAGTTGCGTTAGCAGTGCTACCGCCGTCACCATCACACAGCCCGCCGTGGTCACGATAAATCCGACCAGTCCCCTTCCGGGCGGAACGACTGGCACAGCCTACAGTCAGACGTTCACGGGCAGCGGCGGAAGCGGTGCGGGTTACACATTCAGTGTTACCGCAGGAAGTTTGCCGCCTGGACTGACTTTGACTTCCGGCACCCTCTCCGGCACGCCCACGACACCCAACGCATACAGTTTTACGATCACCGCCACCGACAACGCGGGCTGCACCGGCAGCCGGGCCTATTCCCTGACGATTACGCTTCCGGCGACGGCAATCGCGGCACAGGGATTTGAAACCTCAGGAGATACTTGGAATTATACCGCGTCAGGATTGGGCGGAAGCGCCAGCATTGCCACGGGGTCTGGGGATACACCGGCCAGCCAGCGAATCCTTGCAGGAACTCATTCATGGCAAGTCAACAACAGCGGCGATAACATCCCCTCTGTTCTCACGTTCAACTCCGTTGCGACGACACCATACAGTTCGGTGTCGGTTACTGTGCGCCTTTCTTCAACGTCAGGAAGCACAGGGAATGGCGCAGATGCCGGGGACCAGGTCAAGGTATTCGTAGCACTGAATGGCGCTGCATTTTCCCCAACGACGGATATTACGTTGTCTGGGGCCAACAACGCAAGATACGGTTACGATGCGACGCTAACGGCCTCAACGCCCGCAGGCACCGCGCTTAGTGTAACCGCGACCAGCGGCTCGAGCACGGCAAACTATTCTACTTTGAAAGTGATCGTTCCGGATGGAACCACAAGCGTGGCCCTCAAGATCGAGGCAGACAACAGCGACGCGAACGAGTTTTGGAATTTTGACAGCATCACACTCACGGGAACGCCGACTTGTAGTGCTCCGACCATCACAACTCAGCCCACCGACCAGACGGTGTGCTCCGGCCAACAGGCGCAGTTCAGCGTTGCGACCAGCGCGAGCAGCCCAAGTTACCAGTGGCGGAAGAACGCGGTGAACCTCTCGAACGCGGGCCATTATTCTGGTGTGACTACCGCGACGTTGACAATCAATCCGGCGGATAGCGCAGACGCTGCAGTAGCGGGTGCCGGTTACGATTGCGTAGTCAGCGTCGCGGGCGGTTGCTCGACCACTTCGGAGAGGCACGCCTTGAACGTCAACCCATTACCCACCACCTCCGCGATCAGTGGCAGCACACTGGTGCAAGCGGGTCAGTCCGGGGTGAGCTACTCGGTGACGCTGACTTCGGGTTCAAGTTACGCGTGGACGGTGCCGAGCGGTGCATCCATCTCGGCCGGCAGCAGCGGCCCGAATAACAATTCCATCACGGTTACTTTCGGCACCAACAGCGGCAATGTGACCGTCACGGAAACCTCGGCGGCGGGCTGCGCTGGAGCACCTGCAACTCTGGCCGTAACGGTTAACCGTCCGCCCGTGGGCGGCTCACACGCCGTGACCACCCGCACCAATTCACCCATCAGCCTCAGCATCAACAAACTCAAGCTTGGGGACAGCGATCCGGACGGGAACACTTTGAGCATCACCGCCGTGGCCAATGCCCTGCCAGCGGGCGCGTCGGTTTCCCTCGGCAGCACGACGATTACGTACACGCCACCGGCGGACTACAACGGCTCGGGCAGTTTTCAATACACGTTGAGCGATGGTCAGGGCGGAACGGCCACCGTGACGGTGAGCGTGACCATTCCTGACCCGACCGCAGGCGGCACGTCGGGCAATTCGGTCTTCGTCGGCACGCAGGGCAACGATTTCGTGGTGCGGTTTGCGGGAGTGCCTGGACGAATCTACACGGTGGAACACGCCGCCTTTGCCATCGGCCCTTGGTCGAAAAAGGAGAACAAGACGGCCCCGACGGATAATTCACTGGGCTTTGGGATCGGCGTGTTCGAGGTGCGGGAAGACATGGGAGCTTCGCCCTCGGGATTTTATCGCACGGTGTATCCGAGTTACTGAACAGAGGTTGATGGCGAGAGGAATTGATTTATGAAAAATTTAATCAGCAAAATTGTGTTGTCGGTGGTTCTGAGCGCGGCGACCACGGGCTGGGCCGCCGTCATTAATTTTTCGGGCGGGGGTGGCAGCTTTTCGGCGAGTGCCTCGCCCGGTGCGGTCATTCCTGACTTTCCCGGTGCCGGCCTGGCCTATGGCTTGAACTTCAACTTTTCCGACTTCATCTCGATCCAGAGCGTGAGTGTGACCCTGAACATTTCGGGGGGCTACAACGGGGACTTGTATGTTTCTCTCTCGCACGGTTCTGGTTTCGCCGTCCTGCTGAACCGGGTGGGGGCCAATGCGTCCGGCGAGGATGGTTACAGCACGGCGGGTTTCAACAACATCACGCTGACCATGAGTGGAACGGACATCCACACCGTGCCCGCGCCGACCACCGGCAGTACTTACGCGTCCGATGGACGGTTCGATTACACCAGCAACACGCGCAACAACACCCTGAACGTGTTGAGCGGCGCGAACCCGAATGGCGATTGGGCGCTCTTTTTTGGTGACGAAGCAGGGTTGAATACTTCCACGCTGGACAGTTGGAGCGTGGACATTCAAGCCGTCCCTGAACCCACCACTTGGGCCGGCATCCTCTTCGGCGCGCTCTTTTGCGGCGTGCAGGTCGTGCGCCGGTGGCGGGCCGTCCGCCGCTCATCGGCCAGTCTCAGCAACGTGCCGTAGCCGCCGCAGTGCAGAGGCGGCGTGACCCACAGCTTTTGTCCGTCGTTCTTGAAGCCCAACGGGAATCCCTCACTCGGCCCATCGTTGACTGGCGATGA
>JAYVQC010000144.1:0-23819 GCA_043757045.1 Akkermansia sp.
CGCCGCCTGCCTTAACTACGCGCCATTCGGGTCAGTCCTCACAATTGACAATCGCTTGGGCGGTTGCTTGAATCCGGCCACCGAACCAAATCCAAAGGAAACGCCATGCCACGCCCATTGCGCGTCGAATATCCAGGGTCCATCTATCACCTGATGAGCCGGGGCGACCATCCCGAGTCCATCTTCCGCGATGATACCGACCGCCGCACTTTTCTCCGCACTCTGGGCGCGGCCTGCGCGAAGACCGGCTGGCAGGTTCACGCCTGGTGTCTCATGGGCCATCACTTTCAACTCGAATAGCAGGGCGGCTTCCAACTGGACTTCAACATGTGAATGGAGCAAGCGGGCGTGAATTTCCATACGCCTTCAACGGAGCGCCGACCTCCAGCCCGGCGCGTTCGTAAAAACCGTTCCCACGCGCCGTGCTGGAAGCCGGCGCTCCCAGGCGGAGGACAGTGGCCAGATGCACCCGTTCGGCTGGCGGTCACTGATAACTAATTTACTGATTACTGATTACTTTCCCGCTCCACCACCATCTGAATCACGCGCGGAGCGCGGGCGGAGAGTTCGGCGGATTGGTTGCGATGATGAGCGTGGTCTGGCGCTCGGCGCGTGGAGGATGAAAGGCAGTTCGATGAGTTCGTCGTCGTCGTTGTGCGAGTCGAGGTTGCCTTCGGTTCGGACGGTCCAAAGCAGCCTGAAGGCTGAACTCTAGCGTCGGATACTGGAGTTCCCGCTTAACGTGTCTCCAGGGCCACAACTAAAAAAACGGCGCGCGCGGAGCGGCGGTGCCCACCGCGCTCGGTCTTCTTTGGACAACAGGGGGTGAGAGAGTCGTGGGCGTGGAATCATGGTTAGACGCAAATCGTGAAATTTTTCACAAAGTTCTTGCGCGGCAAAAATCACTTCGCCAACATTCCGCCGACGTGAGCAGGGCCGCTAATTTTTTCAGCGGCCTTTCGGTTTCAGAGAATTGGTGGAGAAAACTTTTGCCGTCAGTGGTTTGGTCGTTCGTTTCGCCGTCCGTCCGGTGAAATTCGCGGCGAAACCCGGGCATTAAACCCATGTCAGACGTTTTTCCGAAATGGACGAACACGCTACCTTTGAAGGTGGCGTTGGGAGCGGCCTTGACGGGCGCGCTCGTCGCGGCGGGCGCGTGGTATTATCTCACGCCGAAGTATTCTCGCGTCGGCTACCAGCCCACCCAGCCCGTCGGTTTTTCCCACGCGATTCACGCCGGGCAGCTTGGCATGGACTGCCGCTACTGCCACAGCGCGGTTGATAAATCCTGGTATGCGAACGTGCCGGCGGCCAACGTCTGCATGAACTGCCACAACGCGGTGCTGAAGGACGACCCTCGTCTCGCACTGATTCGTGAAAGCGCCGCCACTGGCAAGCCCGTGCCGTGGGTGCAGATTCATCGCACGCCGGACTACGCCTATTTCAACCACGCCGTTCACGTCACGCGCGGCGTGAGTTGCGTCGAGTGCCACGGGCGCATTGATCAGATGGAAGAAGTCGCGCAGGCCAAGCCCTTGCACATGGCCTTCTGTCTCGACTGTCACCGCAATCCCGCGATGGCGATTCGTCCGGCTGACAAAGTCACCGACCTCGGATTCAAGTGGGATAACGATCCTCAACAAGCGGCATTGAAACAAAAACTGTTTGGCGAAAAGGCCGTGCATGACTGGAGAATCCAGTCCCAGGAAAACTGCTCCGCCTGTCACCGATGAAAACCATTCCTCCGCAATGTTCTGAGCCGGAAACGGTGAAATACTTTCGCAGCATCGAGGCGCTGGAGAACTCGCCCGAGGCGAACGCGTGGATGGAACGCGAGTTCCCCGCCGGCGCGAGCGAGAACGAAGGCGGCTTCAACCGCCGCGACTTCATGAAGCTGATGTCGGCTTCGATGGCCTTGGCGGGCGCGGGCATTCTTGGCAGCGGCTGCCGCAAGCCGGAGCAGAACATCTATCCGTTTGCCAAGCTGCCGGACGACTACGTTCACGGTGTTTCCAAGTTTTACGCGACGGCCTTCCCGACGCGCAGTGGGGCGATTCCGTTGCTGGTGAAATCACACGACGGTCGCCCGACGAAAGTTGAAGGCAATCCTGAACATCCTGACAGCAACGGCAGCACCGATGTCTTCGCGCAGGCGTCCATCCTTAGTCTTTACGATCCGGATCGCGCGCAACTCAACGGTTCGCGCGAAGCGGCGCTGACGAAGCTCGGCGACATCGCGACCAAGTTTTCTGCGAATCAAGGTGCGGGTCTGGCGTTCCTCCTGGAGCGCGGCACGTCACCGTCTCGCCAGCGCTTGCAGCAGGCGATTCAGCAGAAGTTTTCCGCCGCGAAGTTCTACGCTTACGAGCCGGTGGATTTTGACATTCATCGTCAGGCGGCATCGGCGGCCACGGGCCGCTCCGTCACGCCGTATTTCAAATACGATCAGGCCAAGGCGATTCTCTCTCTCGACTGTGATTTCCTCGGTGGCGATGGCGAGTCGCACCTGAACATGCGCGATTTCTCCAAGAGCCGCCGCGCATCAAAGGACGCGATGAACCGCCTCTACATTGCGGAAGCCGTGATGTCGCAGACGGGCATGAGCGCCGACCATCGGCTGCGCTTGGCGTCGAGCCAGGTTATTGCCGTGGCTGCCGCGATTGCTGCGAAGCTCGTCACTGGTTTTGATGCGAGCAAGTTTCCGCTGCCCGCCAGCGTCAACCCGAAGTGGGTCGAGGAATGTGCGAATGATTTGAAGGTCAGTGGCGGGGCTGCGCTCGTGGTCGCTGGTTATCGCCAACCGCTCGCGGTGCATCTGCTGGCACACGCCATCAACAGCGCGCTCGGTGCGCTCGGCAAGACGGTGGAGTTCCGCGAGACGCCAGACTTGAAAGAGCAGGGGATTGCGCCACTCGCCGAGTCGCTCAACAAGGGCGAAGTGAACACGCTTGTCATCCTTGGCGGCAACCCGGTCTATAATGCTCCGGCGGATCTCAATTGGGCCACCACGCAGCGCAAGGCCAAGACGGTCGTGCGCCTAGGCTATTACGTGGACGAAACTTCCGCCATCACCGACCTCAATCTCCCCGCCGCGCACTACCTCGAATCTTGGGGTGACGTGAAGACGGCGGACGGCACGACGGTCATCGTCCAGCCGCTCATCCAGCCGCTCTTCGGCGGTTTGACCGAACTCGAAGTTCTCGCCCGCATCGGCGGCCTGACGGAAACGGACGCTTACAAAATCACGCGCGAAACTTCCGGTCTCGGCGAAGAGGCGTGGAAGAAGGCGTTGCATGACGGCTTTGTCGCCAACACCGCGACCAAGCCTGTCGCCGTTACTTTCAATCCTGCCGTTCTCGTCCCGGCTCTGGCGAACGTCACCCTCTCCACGCCGTCGAAGGAAAACCTCGAAGTCATTTTCGCCCGCGACTACAGCGTGGACGACGGGCGCTGGGCCAACAACGGCTGGCTCGTCGAGGTCCCCGATCCCATCACCAAGATGACGTGGGATAACGCCGTGCTCGTCAGTCGCAAGACGGCGGAGGAACTCGGCGTGAAAAACACGTTCTTCATCGAGATCACGCTTGCGGGCAAGACGGTGCGCGCGCCGATTTGGGTGCAGCCCGGCATGGCGGACCACACGCTCGGTCTGCCGCTCGGCTTTGGCCGTGCGAAGGGCGGACGCATCGCGAATTTCAACAACCAGAAAGTCGGCTTCGACTTCTATCCGTTGCGAACCTTGGTGAACCCGAGCATTGCCGTCGGTGCGAAAGTCACCGTGTCGGCGGAGAAGTACAGCTTCGCCTGCACGCAGGATCACTGGTCGCTGGAAGGCCGCCCGATCATCCGCGAGATCACGCCGAAGCAGGTGGGTGATGCCAAGGCCGTCGAGGCGATGGATTTCCCGCCGCCCCCCGGAGGCAACCAGTCGCTTTACCCGAATCCTTTCGATCAGATCAAAGCCAAGGGTCTCCATCAGTGGGGCATGGCCATTGACCTGAACACTTGCGTCGGCTGCAACGCCTGCGTCATCGCGTGTCAGAGCGAGAACAATGTGCCGGTCGTCGGCAAGGATCAGGTGCGCCGCGGCCGTGAGATGCTGTGGTTGCGCATTGATCGTTATTACACCGGTCTTCCCGAGGCGGAAAAATTCCGCGCCGAGAAGAAGGAGAATTTGCAGCCCGACTGGGATCAGTATCAGCAAACGTGGATTGATGATCCGCAGGTCGTCACCCAGCCGATGATGTGCCAGCACTGCGAGGCCGCGCCTTGCGAAAGCGTCTGCCCGGTCAACGCCACCGTTCACGACGAAGAGGGGTTGAACCTGATGGTGTACAACCGCTGCGTCGGCACGCGCTACTGTTCGAACAACTGCCCGTGGAAGGTGCGCCGGTTCAATTATTTCGATTACAACAAGCGGCCCCTCACCAATCTCTACAAGCCGAACATCACCGGTTTCAAGCCCACCAAACCGGAGGATGAGTTTGAGTTGATGAAGCTCGCGCGCAATCCCGACGTGACCGTGCGGATGCGCGGCGTCATGGAGAAATGCACGTTCTGCGTGCAGCGCATTGAAGGCGCGAAGATCGCGCAGAAGGTCAAGGCCGGCCAGTCGGCGGACGTGATTGTTCGCGACGGCACCATTAAGACCGCCTGCCAGCAGGCGTGCCCGGCGGAGTCCATCACCTTCGGCGACATCAGCGACCCGAAGAGCGCGGTTTCATTGGCGAAGGCCGACCCGCGCAACTACACGACGCTGGAGTTCCTGAACACTAAGCCGCGTCTGACTTACCTGGCCCGCGTTCGCAACCAGAACGAGAAGATGCCGGACTACCATCCTATGCCGCTCACGTCCCAAGCGTATTTTGACAAGTCGGGCAGCCATGAAGCGTCCGGTGGCGGACATGGCACCGGTGCCGACCACGCTCCGACGGCGGAGAAGAAAGGAGCTCACTAATGGCTTCGACCGCCAACAAAGTCGTGCTTCACGATCCGCCGCGCGAACTCGAACGCGAACCGCTGGTGGCTAACCACCGCACCATCGGCTGGATTTCCGACGCCGTCTGCCGTGTCACCGAGGACAAGGTTCCGCTCTGGTGGTGGCTAGCCTTCGTGCCAAGCGTCATCTTCATGGGCATTCTTGGCACGATGCTCGGCTATCAAATCACCACGGGCGTAGGCGTGTGGGGCAATCACCATCCCGAAATGTGGGGCTGGGACATCATCAACTTCGTCTGGTGGATCGGCATCGGCCACGCCGGCACGTTGATCTCGGCGATTCTTTTCCTCCTCCGCCAGAAGTGGCGCACGGGCGTGAACCGCGCCGCTGAGGCCATGACCATTTTTGCCGTCATGTGCGCGGGTATTTTCCCCGCCGTCCACGTCGGTCGTGTGTGGTACGACTGGTGGCTGTTCCCAATTCCGAACCCGTATAATCTCTGGCCGCAGTTCCGCTCGCCGCTGATGTGGGATGTGTTCGCCGTTTCGACCTACTTCACGGTCTCGGCGCTGTTCTGGTATGTCGGACTCGTGCCGGACCTCGCGATCATTCGCGACCGCGCGAAGACGAAGATCAAAAAGTTCGCCTACGGTCTGCTCTCGCTCGGTTGGTCCGGCTCGAACCGCCACTGGAGCAATTACGAGAAGTGTTATTTGATTCTGGCCGGTGTCTCGACGCCATTGGTGCTATCCGTTCACTCCATCGTCTCCTTGGATTTCGCAGTGTCACAGTTGCCCGGCTGGCACACGACCATCTTTCCGCCCTACTTCGTGGCGGGCGCGATTTTCTCCGGCTTCGGCATGGTGCTCACACTGCTGTTGCCGCTCCGTAAATTGCTGAAGCTCGAAGACCTCATCACCATGCGCCACATCGATCTGATGTGCAAAGTGACGCTCGCGACGGGCAGCATCGTTGGCTACGCCTACTGCATGGAGTTCTTCATCGCCTGGTATGGCGGCAATCCCTACGAGCGCTTCACCTTCATGAACCGCGCGTTTGGTCCGTTCGGCTGGAGCTACTTCCTGATGTTCGGCTGCAACGTCATCACGCCGCAGTTCTTCTGGTTCAAGTGGTTCCGCCAGAACGTGTGGGTGGTGTTCATTCTCTCCATCTTCGTGAACATCGGCATGTGGTTCGAGCGGTTCGTCATCGTGGTGACTTCGCTGCATCGTGACTTCCTGCCGTCGAGCTGGGGTTATTACAAGCCTACGATTGTGGACATCATGACGTATCTCGGCACGTTCGGATTGTTTTTCACCCTGTTCCTGTTGTTCCTGCGCTTCGCTCCGGTGATTGCGATTGGAGAAGTGAAGGCCATCACGCCTTACGCTGACCCGCATCATCCCCTCGGCGGCGCGAAAGGAGGGCACCACTGATGAGCTTGAAATTTGGCATGCTCGCGGAATACGCGACGCCCGCAGACCTGATGCACGCGGCGGAAAAAATTCGTGACGCCGGCTTCCGGCGCTGGGACGTATTCAGCCCATTCCCCATCCACGGGATGAACCAAGCGATGGGCCTGAAGAACTCCAAGGTCGGCTGGTTCGGCTTCACCGGCGGTGTGATCGGCTACACCACCGGCATGGTGATGATCTGGTGGATGAACTCCCAAGACTATCCGATTCTCGTCGGCGGCAAACCAATGTTCAGCCCGTTCTACGCCTTTCCGCCGTCGTACGAACTGACGATTCTGTTCACCGCGTTCGGCTCCATTTTCGGCATGATGTTTTTGAACCGGCTCCCGAAACTCTACAATCCGCTCTTTAAGAACGAACGCTTCCGTCTGGTCACGCACGACAAGTATTTCCTCGTCGTCGAGACCACGGACCCGAAGTATTCCGAGGCTGAAACCCGCAAGTTGCTCGAATCCACGGGCGGCACGCACATCGAGATTGTGGAGGACTGATGCGCTACTTCCTTTTACTTCTCGCCCTGGCCGTCGTGACCGTGATGGGTGTCTTCGGCAAACGCGGCGATCATTTCAAGCAGCCGCCGCTGGAGATTTTCCCGGACATGGATCGCCAGGCCAAGCTGCGTCCGCAGACGCCGAACCTGACCTTCGCCAATGGCCGTTCCTCGCAGGAACCCGTCGGCAACACCGTGGCGCGCGGCGACCATTACGAGAACAACGCCGTCAACACCGGTCGCGAACCCGGCACGACCAACTTCATCGCCAACATCCCCGTGCCGGTCACTGAACAGTTCATGGCGCGCGGTCAGCAGCGTTACACCATTTACTGCGTTCCGTGCCACGGCCCGCTCGGCGATGGCAAAGGCATTGTCCAGAAGCTCGGTTACGCCAGCATCAAGAGCCTGCACGACAAGCTCGTGGTGCCGCAGGGCGACGGCGAAATCTTCAACACCATCACCCACGGCAAAGCCACGATGTATCCGTACGGCTCGCAGATTACTGTCGAGGACCGCTGGGCCATTGTCGCCTACGTGCGCGCGCTCCAGCGCGGGCATCTCGGTTTGCTGGATGAAGTTCCTGCCCAGTTGAAAGGCGGGTTGAAATAACATGGCTGCGCACAACACATCTTCCTCGCCCGATTTACTCGATCTCTCGCGCTGGAAAAAAGTTCCGACGTTTGCCGTCATTGCCGGCGTCGTCTTTCTGATCCTCGGCCTGGCCGTCGAAGGCCGTCATGGTAGCGAGACCCTCTTGAAAAACTTCGGCTTCTCATGGCTCACCGGCTTCATGTTTTTTCTGAGCCTCTGCCTGGGTGGGCTGTTCCTGACCCTCGCCCATCATCTGTTCGATGCGAGTTGGTCGGTGCCGATCCGCCGGTATTGCGAGCACCTCGCGTGTCTCGCGCTGCCGCTGGCCGTCCTCTTCATCCCCATCGTGTTGCTCGCCAAGAAAATGTATCCGTGGATGACGATGATTCCTGACCACGCGCTGCACGCCAAGCACGCGATGCTCAACACGGACACTTGGTTCAGTTGGTACACGCGGATCCCGCTCTACTTCATCATCTGGATCACGATCTCGTTTCTGCTTCGCAAATACTCTGTCGCACAGGACAAGGACGGCGCGGCGCACTGGACGTTCAAGATGCGGCGCACGTCCTACATTGGCATCTTCCTGTTCGCCATTTCACTGACCTTCGCGGCGATTGACTGGATGAAATCGCTCCAGCACCAATGGTTCTCCACCATGTATGGCGTGTGGTATTTCGCGGGCAGCGTGTGGACGACCATCGCCACCGTCTATGTCATCGGCATGATCCTCCGGCGCACCGGCGCGTTGAAGGATGTGCTGTTCCCGACCCATTTCTACTACATTGGCTCGCTCGTCTTCGCGTTCACGGTCTTCTACGCCTACGTGACCTTCTCGCAGTATTTCATCCAATCGAACGCGAACATGCCGGAGGAGATTTTCTGGTACAAGATGCGCGAGACGGGTACTTGGTGGTGGGTCGGCATGGTCGTGATCTTCGGCCACTTCTTCGTGCCGTTCCTGACGCTGCTGCGGATTGATTTCAAGCTGAAGCTCGTCATCATGCTGCCTGTTGCCATCTGGGCGTGGCTCATGCACTACACGGACATGTGCTACAACATTCTGCCCGCAGCGCGTCCCGACAATTACTTCCTCCACTGGATGGACATCGGCGCGTTCCTCCTCATCGGCGGCATTCTGGCCACGCTGTTCATCCGCTCGCTCGGCACGACGGCGGCGTATCCGCTGCGCGATCCGCGCTTGAAGGAGTCTCTCACGTCCCACGAACTGCCGGCTTCGGAAGAAGCTTCGGCCAGCCATTGAGATGCGTATGGAAAACGTGAACAACAACAGTTCCAACTGCGGTGCGAAGTGCGGCAAAACCTGCCTCACGATCTTCGTGGGCGTCGTCACCTTTCTGCTCATGGCCTTTCTCGTGAAGCAGATGATCAAGATCACCACGCCCGCGCCGGTTGGTGTGGCTCGTGCGACGGAGCGCGCCGTCGAAGGCGCGAAGATTCGCGCGGAAGGCGTCGAGAAGTCGAAGGTGTGGGGCTACGTGGACGCGCCTCGCGGCATCGTCCGCCTGCCGCTGGAAGACGCCGTGAAGCTCACGCTCCAAGGCTATCAGAATTCCGCCGCCTTCAAGGCCGACCTCGCCGCGCGCCTGCAAAAAGCCAGCGCCGCGCCGCCCGTCGTCAAAAGCGAATACGAATAAGCGTTCAATGAACGGTTCGACATCCTCATCCGTTTCGACGACGCCCGCGGCTCCCACGTCCGCGTGCATTGATTCGTCCGCCCGCGTCCTGCTGCTGCCCATCATCAGCGCGCTCGTCTGGCTGGTCATCAGTTCGGTGCTCGCGCTCATCACCTCGGTCAAGCTGCACTCGCCGACGGTCCTGGCGGATTTGGCGTGGCTTAGTTACGGCCACACGCGTCCGGCGGCGAATGACGCTTTCGTGTATGGCTTCGCCTCGCAGGCCGGACTCGCGGTCGCGCTCTGGATTCTCTGCCGGCTGGGCCGCAACACGCTGGCCGGCGCGCTTCCCATCGCCATCGCCTCCATCTTTTGGAATGTCGGCGTGACCGCTGGCACCGTCGGAATTTTGTCGGGCCACACCACGGGCTTTGACTGGTTGGAATTTCCCAATGCCGGTGCGGCCATCCTGCTTGGCGCGTATCTGGTCTTCGGGGTGTGCGCGTTGCTGAATTTCCGCGCGCGTCGTATGGGCGAAACGTATCCGTCGCAATGGTATATCCTCGCCGCGCTCTTCTGGTTTCCGTGGCTCTACACCACCGCGCACGCGCTGCTCGTTTGCTTTCCCGTGCGCGGCGTGATGCAACTCGCCGTCAATGGCTGGTTCACGAACGGCCTGTTCACGCTCTGGCTCACCTCGCTCGGTCTCGCCGTGCTGCTCTACTTCATCCCGAAAATTTCCCAGGCCCCGCTCTTCAACCGCTCGCTCGCGCTCATCGCCTTCTGGACGCTGGCCGGGTTTGGCGGCTGGGCGGGATTCTATCGCGGCCTGCCGCTGCCGGCCTGGATGATCAGCGTGGGCGCGGCCGCCAGCGTGGTGCTGCTCGTACCAATGCTCGCGACCGTGGCGAATCTCTGGATCACGATGGGGCAGGGGACGCCCGCAAAATCCGGGCTGCTCGGCTACTTCAAATTTTCGCTCATCGCCTTCGCGCTCTGCGGCGTGTTTGCAGTCTTCAACGTCTTCATTCCGCAGTTGCGCCTCACGCTCTTCGGGGAAGGCGTCGAGCAACTGTTCCTCTACGGCTTCGTCGGTCTCGCGCTGTTCGGCGCGATTCAATATCTCGCGCCGCTGCTCACCGGGCAGGAGAACTGCAAGTTTGTCTGCGCCCAAGGCATGGCCTCGACCTTCGGCATTTTGATCTTCGCGGCGGCCTTCATCATCGGCGGCGTGCTCCAGCAGAAGCGGTTGATTGACGGCTCGGTGCCGTTCCTCGAAGTGATGAACAAGACCAAGATGTTCATCCGCCTCAGCACCGTCGGCCTGCTCGTGCTGGTGTTTGGCAATCTTCTGCTGCTCGCCCGCGTGCTGCTCCTCGTGCGTGCCGCGGCCCGCGCGTGTTATTTTTCCTGCTGCCCTGAATCCAAGACGGTGAAACTCAAACCCGCAGGAGCCGCGCGATGAACCACGGCCCGCTTATTTTCCTCGGCGTCCTCGTCACGTTTGTCATGTCGTGGTGGGGACTCATCTTCGCGCCGCAAGTTCAGATCGGCACGCAGCAAAATGCCGCCCTGACCGAAGGTGCTTATCCCAAGCCTCGCGCCGGATTTGCGGAGCAAGGCCACCTGGTTTATGTCGCCAACGGCTGCGTGCAATGCCACGGCCAGCAGGTGCGCCAGGACGGCTACACGTTCGATGTCGTCCTGACCGTGCCTGGCACGAACACAGAAATTCTCCTGCGCGCGCTCGCCAAGATCGCGCCGGGCGTCAATGCCGGAGCCGTCGCCGCCGCTGCGACCGAGAAGACGCCGCAGACCCTGCTCACTAACGTCCCGCAAGGCACGGCGGAAGACGCGCAGGCGCGTTTGAAGAAAATCGGCGCGACGGCGCAGACCGTGTTCACTCCCCTCGGCGTGGACATGGCGCGGGGCTGGGGTTCGCGCCTCACCGTGGCGGCGGATTATCTCTACGACAACCCGGTGCAAATCGGTCATTCCCGCCTCGGCCCCGACCTTTCGAACTATGGCCAGCGCGCGCCGTCCGCCGCGCTGATTCTCCAGCATCTTTACGACTCGCGCACCACGACGGACAAGTCCCTGATGCCCGCGCACCATTTTCTCTTCGAGACCAGACTCGTGGGCCGGAAACCCTCGCCGGACGCGCTCGCGCTGACCGGGAAGTTCGCGCCGCCCGCCGGTCACGAAGTCGTGCCGAAACCCGAGGCGCTGCAACTCGTCGCCTACTTGCAAAGCCTGCGCGCCAGCGCCTCGCTGTTTGAAGCGCCGGCCTCACCCGCACCCCAGCCATGAAGGACGTGCCACAACATTCTGTGGAAGAGAACGAGCCGTCCGTGCGGACCGGCGCGACCTTTCTCTCGATGTGGATTCTCGGCCTGCTCGGCGTGCTGGTGTGGTGGGCCTTCTCCTACGTGAACGCGCAAGGCAGCCAGTTTAACTCGCTGGTCTATGCGCCGTACCACTCGACGAACCAGCTCGCCTCCTTCATCCCCAAGGATGAAACGGCCAGCGCGTTTGCGCGGGGCCGGCAGGTTTATGCGATGTGCGTGGGCTGCCACCAGGACAACGGCCAGGGCAATCCCACACTCGCATTGCCCCTCGCCGGTTCGGAGTGGGTAAATGCGGAAGGCGTCAACCGGCTGATTCGCATTCCACTGACCGGACTCACCGGCCCCTTTAAGGCGGCGGGCAAGGAAATGAACGCGGCCATGCTGGCCATCGGCGCGGACATGTCGAACCAGCAAGTGGCCGACGTGCTGACCTACGTGCGTAATTCCTGGGGCAACAAGGCGTCCCTCGTCACTCCCGAGCAGGTGGCAAAAATCCGCGCCGAACTCAAGGGCCGCACCGATCCTCACACGCAGGAAGAACTGCTGAAGCTGCCCGAGGCCATGCCGTAGTTTTTTCCGCATCGCGGCTGGAAGGAGTCCACCCGGTTCCTCCGCTCATCAAGAAACGCTGTGTTCCGATCACCGTCTTCGAGTTGCCGAAACCTGTCCTGATTTTCCTTTCCTGATTCATGCCCGGGCAAATCCCTTGCCGCTGTTCCACGGCCTCGCTAGCGTTTCCTCATCGCCAGCCAAAATACTTTCAAGGCTCGGGGCTGCGCTGGCGTCAGTTTTACTCGCATGATGCAACACGGAAAATTCTGGCTGTGGCTGCTGACGCCGCTCGTGGTGCTTGGCGCGAACCCGAAGGACGCTCAACCGTCCGTCCCCGCGCCGCCGCTGCCCGCCATCCGCGCGCTGGAATTGCGCCCGGCGGAACTCACGCTCGCCGACGCGCGTGATGAACGCCGCGTGCTGGTGCTGGGCAAGACGGCGGACGGCAGCTTGATTGATCTGACCTCCCTCGCATCCTTCAAAACGGATTCGTCCGCCGTCGAAATTTCCCAAGGCTTCGTGCGCGCTAAAGCCAAAGGCTCCGCCGAAGTGCTGGTGAATGTGGCGGGCCAGAAGGTGAAACTTCCCGTGACGGTGACGGGCGCGGACGCCGTTGACGCGCGCTTCGTGCGCGACATCCAGCCGGTGCTGGCCAAGCTCGGTTGCAACGCCGGGACGTGTCACGGCTCGGCGCAGGGCAAGAACGGGTTCAAACTTTCATTGCGTGGCTACGATCCGGAGTTCGATTACCACGCGCTCATCAATGACATCTCGGGCCGGCGCTTCAACCGCGTGAAGGTGGACGAGAGCCTGATGTTGCAAAAGCCACTCGCCGAGGTGCCGCACGAAGGACGCCAGGCCATCAAGCCCGGCTCGCGCGAACATCAATTGCTCCGCGACTGGATTGCCCAGGGCACGAAGGGCGAGGACGCGAAAGCGGCACGCGCGACGAGCATTGAGATTCTGCCCGGCGACGTGGAGATGGATTTGGCGGGGCGCGAGCAGCAGTTGCTCGTCATCGCCAAATATCCCGACGGCACCACGCGCGACGTGACGCGCGACGTGCACTTCAGCGTGAGCAACCCCGAGGTCGCGAAGGCGGACGGCAACGGTTTGGTGAAGGGCTTGCGTCGCGGCGAGGCGGCGGTGCTGGTGCGCTACGAAGGCATCTACGGCACGCGCTTGCTCACCATCATGGGCGACCGCAGCGGCTATCAGTGGAAGGACGTGGCGGAGAACAACTTCATTGACCCACTGGTCAACGCGAAGCTGCGCCGCATGAAGGCGCTGCCCAGCGAGCTTTGCACGGATGCTGAATTCATCCGCCGCGTGTCGCTCGATCTCACTGGCCTGCCGCCGAAGTCGGAGCGCGTGCGCGCGTTCCTGAGCGACACCACGCCGACGCGGGAGAAGCGTGACAAGCTCATCGATGAACTCATCGGCAGCCCGGACTACGTGAAGGCTTGGGCGAACAAGTGGGCGGACTTGTTGCAATGCAACAGCGAGCAGCTTGGCCAGAAGGGCGTGTGGGTCTATCGCGAATGGATCGCGAAACGTATCGCGGAGAACATGCCGTACGATCAGTTCGTGCGCTCAGTCCTGCTGGCCGAAGGCAGTGCTTACCAGAACCCCGCCGTGAATTATCTCCGCGTGCTCAAGGAGCCGGGCAAGATCACCGAGGACGTGAGCCAGACCTTTCTCGGCGTGCGTTTCAACTGCAACAAGTGCCACGACCATCCTTTCGAGAAGTGGACGCAGAACCAGTATTACGAGTTCGGCGCGCACTTCGCCCGCGTGTCGTTTAAGAAGGGCGTGCTGCCCGGCGACGAGATTGTTTATCGCAGCTTCAGCGGCGGCGAGGTGAAGCATCTCAAGACCGACCTGCCGGTGACGCCCAAGGTGCCGTTCGGCGAGGCGCGTGAAGCCAAGGGCGAGCAGGATCGCCGCGACCCATTCGTGGACTGGCTCACGTCGAAGGACAATCCGCTCTTCGCCAAGTCCATGGCCAACCGCACCTGGAGCTACTTCTTCGGCAAAGGCATCATCGATCCCGTCGATGACATTCGCGGCGGCAATCCGCCGAGCAACCCCGCGCTGCTCGACGCGCTCACGGCGGCATTTGTCAAAAGCAACTTCGACACGCGCGCTCTGATGCGGGTCATCTGCCAGTCGCGCACCTATCAGCTTTCCATCATCCCGAACCAATGGAACGAGGACGACACGGTCAACTTCTCGCACGCCGGGCCGCGCCGTCTGAGCGCGGAGCAGATGCTCGACGCTGTGGCCGTGGCGACGGGGGAGCGTCCGCAGTTCAAGGACATGCCGGTGGGGATACGGTCGGTGGAGATTCCTGATGGCACCGTGCAGGGAAATGATTTCCTCGCGCTCTTTGGCCGGCCCAAGCGCCAGTCCGCCTGCGAGTGCGAGCGGAGCAGCAACCTCACGCTCTCGCACGCGCTCAACCTCATTAACGGCCGGACCCTCGGCGATGCGGTCGCCTCGCCGACCAGCCGCCTCGCCAAACTCGTCGAGTCCGAGAAGGACGACAAAAAGCTGATCGAGGAAATTTATCTCTCGTGCCTGAACCGTTTCCCGACCGAGAAGGAAATAGCCGCGATTGATTTCGCCGGCGCCGCCTCGCGTTCCGAACTGGCGCAAGATTTGACCTGGGCGCTGATCAACAGCTCGTCGTTTGTGTTTAACAGGTGAGAGACCGGGCCATCATGAAAATCATCATCGCGCTCATCGCCACCGCCATCGGTTGTTGCACAGCTTCTGCCCAACTGTTGCTCGAATACCACACCAACCTGATGACAGCGGACATTGCCGCCTCCGACGTGGTTGCGATTATCATGATCAATTCCGTCGGCGACAAAGATTCCACCAACGCCGCCGGGCAGAAAATCAGGCTCTTTACGTTCGATGGTAAACCGGAGCGTGCCTTGAAAGGCATCTTGCCTGCGGAGGTGCGAATCACTTTTGAGACCACAAATATCTTTAGCCAACTCTATGTGCCCGACCTGCCCGCGAGTTACGTCTGTTTCTTGAAACGAGACGGAAAAAACTACACGCGTGCAGCACCCGGTGCGGGACTCTTTCCCTTGAATTCAAAAGGAAGACCCGGCGGACATTTCGACTGGCGCACCAAGTATCCGAGCGTCGAAGAACTCGAAGGCATCGTGAAGAAATCTCTCGCGCAAAAATGACCCCGCTCGCCGCATTCATCGGAGGCTGGGAACTGCTGCTCATCGCGGCGGTGCTTGGCGTCCTGCGGTCAGGCCTGAAAGGCCGCCATTCGACAGCCCAGGGCAAAGCCCTGGGTTACGGCGCCGCCCGGAACCAAGCCCTGAAAGGGCGGCACTCGCGCCATCGTGTTTCGCCCTTTCAGGGCTTGATTCATTTTCGCGCGTCGCACCCAGGGCTGTGCCCTGGGCTGTCGAATGACGCCCCGATGGGGCTGGGGCCGCAGCCCGGAGGGCTGCCAGAAATTAGCCGGGGGTTGAGGAGCGCAGCGACGACACCCCCGGTGCATCGCACAAAACATTCCGCACCCCGGAGGGGTGCCAGAGCGCCGCGCCCGGCTCCACGTTTTCTTGCACCCTTTCAGGGTGCGTTCCGCCTCGGACGCCTGACCGGGGGTGTCGCGTTCGCTCAACCCCCGGCTAATTTCCGGCACGGCTCCACCGTGCTTTTCCCCGCGCCCTTTCGTCCGCGTTCATTTCACGCCACAACGCGCCTGACTATTCACTCCGTCCTGCGCTACCCTTGAACCATGCAAACTGAATACAAAGCGATTCTCACGGACGACCACCTGGAGTGGAAAGGCGAGCGGCCAAAAGTGCTCGTCGGCGGCAAGCCCGCCGAGGTGCTGGTCACGGTGCTGGAGCCTTCGGGAATGACCGAGAGCGAACGCCGCGAGCGTGGGGCCGGGATGGCGGCGGCCTTGCGCGAAATCGCCAGCCGGGGCGGCATCCGGTCGATTCCCGACCCCGTGGCTTGGCAGCGTGAAATACGCGAAGACAAACCTCAGCCCAGTCGCGAATGATCATTGCGGACAGCAATCTGGTGATTTACGGCGCGGTGCCCGAGCACGCTTTCCTGGAGGCGTGGTTTCGGCGGGAGACGCCGTATGTTTCGGCGGTGAGCTATGTCGAGGCGCTGGGTTATCACAAGCTGGCGGTGGAAGACAAAGAGTCGTTGGAACGGTTCTTTGCACAAGCGCCGATGCTTGAACTGACCGATCCGGTGCTGAAGGAGGCGGTGCGATTGCGGCAACTGCGAAAGATGGGGCTGGGCGATGCGCTGATTGCGGCCACGGCGCTCATCCACGGCCTGACTTTGGCGACGCACAACACGTCAGACTTCGCATGGATTCCAAATTTGTCTCTGGTCGATCCGTTTGAACAATAACCCAAGAGTCAGTCGAACGAAGGAGGAGCATAAATTATGATCAGCATTCCAGGAAAATCCGGCAGCACCTGCGACGGCTTCAGCCGCCGCGAATTCTTGCGCGTCGGCGGCATGGGCATGGCCGGCATTTCGCTCGCGGACATTCTGCGCTTGCAGGCGGCTGCGGCCGAGACGCCCGCGCCGAAGGGCAAGCCCGGTTGGGGCAAGGCCAAGTCCGTCATCTTCGTCTTCCTGCAAGGGGGGCCGAGCCACATTGACATCTGGGATCCGAAGCCGGACGCGCCGTCGAACGTGCGCGGCGAGTTCAAGTCGATCAAATCGAAGGTGCCGGGCATTCACTTCAGCGAGGTGATGCCGAAGCTCGCGCAGCAAATTGACAAGGCCACGCTCATTCGCTCGGTGAGTTACACGCCCGCCGGTTTGTTCAACCACACCGCCGCGCATTACCAGATGATGACCGGCTACACGCCCGACCGCGTCTCGCCCTCCGGCCAGCTTGAGCCGCCCGCGCCGAACGACTTCCCGCACGCCGCGTGTCAGATCGCGCGACTGAAACCGCCGGAAGTTCCGATGCTACCGTTCGTCATGCTGCCGCGCCCGACGCAGGAGAGCAACGTGATCGGCAAGGGCAGCATGGCGGGTTTCCTCGGCGCGGCCTACGACCCGTATCAATTTTATCAGGACCCGAACAAGGACATCAAACTCGACGACCTGACGTTGCGGAAAGAGATCACGAAGGAACGTCTCTCGCGCCGTGAATCGCTGCTGCAAAAGGTCAACGGCGCGATGCCCGAGATGGAAAAGGCCGTCGAGAAATACGCGATAGACAAGTATTACCAGAAGGCGTTTGACCTCGTGTCGTCGGGGCGCGCGCGTGATGCGTTCGATCTCGCGAAGGAAAAAGAGGCGCTGCGCGATCTCTACGGTCGGCACACGTTCGGGCAAGGACTGTTACTCGCGCGCCGTTTGATTGAGGCCGGCACGCGCTTCGTGCAGGTGAACTGGCCGGCTGTGGCGAATGGCAATCCGACGGTCGATGCCTTCGACACGCACGCCGCAAACTTTGCGCCGTTGCGCGATCTGCATTGTCCGAAGCTCGACAGCGGACTCGCGGCGCTGTTGCAAGACATGGACGACCGCGGCTTGCTCAAAGAAACGCTCGTGGTCGCCATCGGAGAATTCGGACGCTCGCCGCGTCTCGGCGTGAGCACGTCGGGCAATGGCAACGCGCCGGACGGCCGGGACCACTGGCCGTATTGCTACACGGCGCTGGTCGCGGGCGCGGGCGTGTCGCGCGGCGCGCTCTATGGCAAGTCGGACGCCACCGCGTCTTCGCCCGCCGAGAACCCGGTGCATCCCACGCAACTGCTGGCGACGATTTATCACGCACTCGGCATTGATCCGCACACAATAGTCATGAACCACCTGAACCAGCCGCGTGAACTCGTGCAAGCCGAGCCGGTGACGGGGTTGTTCAGTTGAAAATGCGCGCAGTGAAACTTGTCCGCGAACTTTCTCCCCGCAATCCCGACGGGATTGAATCACTCAGCCCAGGGTTGCGCCGAAGGAGCTACCCTGGGTGGCTGGTCCAAAGATTGTTTTCAACCCTGAAGGGGTTGAATCTGACTCAATGCAACCCCTTCAGGGTTGTGGATTCTCGCGGTGTATTACCCAGGGTAGCTCCTTCGTCGCAACCCTGGGTTGGTGGATGGAATCCCTTTGGGATTCTGATGCGCGTTGCTTGCCTGTCATTCTTATGTTTCGCGAACTCCGCCGTCGCCCAACCAAAAATCACCTCGCTCTCGCCCGACTGGATTCAACGCGGCGCTACGCTGGACGTAAAGTTTGCGGGCGAAGGGCTAAACTCCGTGACGGGTTTCGTGTTCAGCGGCGAGGCGGGCCTGTCGGCGACGGTGATTGCCGAAATGGCACCGCCTCCGGCCATCACCGTGGAGTCTTCTTCCAAATCCATCGGTGTGGCGGCGGTTGGCGAAAAGGATCGCAGCAAATCTCTCCGCGCCCGCTTCACTGCTGCTGCCGATGCGACGCTCGGCGTGCGCGAGGTGCGTGCGCTCGGCCCCAACGGAGTTTCCGCGCCGCTCAACATCACCGTGGGCGCGGTGCCGGAAATCGCCGAGGTCGAGCCGAACAACACGCTGGAGCAGGCGCAAGTCGTGTCCGTTCCGTCCGCCGTTGCCGGAGTCATCCAAAGCTCGACCGAGATCGACAACTTCAAGTTCGCGGCGAAGAAGGGCGACCAGTTCATCCTCGAAGTCATGGCCCAGCGCACCGGTTCGCCGCTGGATTCTTCGCTCGCCATTCTCGACACGAAGGGCCGAGAACTGGCGCGTGATGAGGATGCGCGCGGCTTCGATTCGCTGGTGCAATTCACCGCGCCCGAGGATGGCGACTACCTCGCGCAGTTGCGCGACTTCCAGTATCGCGGCGGCGGCGACTACAAGTATCGCCTGTTCATCGGGGTGCTGCCGTTCGTGGATTACGTCTTTCCGTTTGGCGGCCAGCGTGGGAAGCCGGTGGAGATCACCGTCACGGGTCGCAACATGCAGGGCGCGGAACGCGTGACGCTGGACATCGACGCCAATTCGCCGCTGGGCCGGCAGGAGATTCGCTTGAATACGCCGCGCGGATTGTCGAACCCGATCCAGTTCGATGTGCGCGACCTGCCGGAGTTCATTGAGAAGGAGCCGAACGAAGGCACCAACTTCAATGCCGTGACCGCGCCCGTCGTCATCAATGGCCGCATCGGTGGGCCGAAAGACTCGGATCGCTTCACGTTCAAGGCGACGGCGGACGGCAAGCTGATGGCCGAAGTGGAAGCGCGGCGGTTCGGTTCGCCGCTGGACGCACTGCTCGCGGTCTTCACCGGCGAATCTCTCATCGCGCGAAATGATGACGCGACTGGCTCCGACGCGCGCATCGAGTTCGACGCGAAGAAGGACACAGAATACACCGTGACCCTCACCGATCTCACGGGGCAGGGCGGGAGCAACTTCGCGTATCGCCTCGCGGTTCGTCCGCCGACGGTGGCAGCGGGCGCGTCGTTGGCCGCAAAATATTTTCCCGACGCGGTGCGTGTGAACCGGAACGGACGCACCCGCGTGCGCTGCGAAATCGTGCGCGCCGGATTTGATGGCCCGGTGCGTGTCGCGGCGCGCAATTTGCCGGATGGAGTGAGCGCCGAACCCATGGTCATTCCTGCCGGGCGCAACGACGGCGACTTGCTCATCAGCGCCACGCCGGATGCGGCGATGGGCAGCGTGCCGTTGCGCGTGATCGCCAGCGCCACCACGGGCGGGAAGGAGTTGCTCGCGACCGCGACGGCGATTGTCCCGCAGGACGCCGCCGAGCGTGCGTTCAAGCAGGGCTTCGTGAGCGTGCTCGACACCGCGCCGTTCACCATCGATGCGCTCACCGTCGGCACGGGCATGGACCAATTGCAGTCCGCGACGATTGATGTGCTGGTGAACCGGCAGTCCGGCTTCACGCAGGATGTGAAGCTCACCGCCGTGGGCTTCAGCCTGGCGCGCGAGCCGATCACAAAAAGTCTCACCGTGAACGAACTGACCGTGAAGAGCGATGCCCGCACGGCGCAGCTCAAGCTGACGGCGAACGTGAATTCCGAACTCGGAGTGCGCACCGTGCTCGTGCGCGGCGAAGCCACGAACAACGGGCAGTCCGTTGTGCAATTCAGCCAGCCCGTCGCGGTGGCGGTGACGCAGATTCCCTTCGTGCTGAGCGCGTCGCAAACCAAGCTGGGGCTGAACGCCGCGCGCCCCGGTGCGACAAATTTTGACGACGTGACCATGATGGTGAAAGTGGAGCGGCGCGGTTACGCCGGCGAGATCCCGCTGACGCTCACCGGCGTTCCGGCCGGCGTGAAAGTGCACGGCACGAACATCGCCGCCAACGCCGCCGACACGACGCTGACTTTTGTCGCGACGGAGCAAGCGAAGCCCACGACCAACGCGACGATTGCGATTCAAGGTGTCGCGATGTTCAATGACCGAATTTATCGCCACAAGACGGCCGGCGTGAGGCTGGCCATCGCGCCACTTGCATCCGAAGTGGCGGCGACGAATGGGTCTGCGGCTCCCAAGCAACCTTGATCACCAACCACATGTCTCTCTCTTTTAATCTCTTGCACCGTCGGCAAACCATTCGTTCATTTGCATCTGGTTTCCCCTCACCCCGGCCCTCTCCCCAAGGGAGAGGGAGAAAGTCATTCAGTCTCCCGGCAAATCCTGAAGCCTCTATTGCTCAGGCGACTGGATGTGATGATTCCCTCTCCCCTGGGGAGAGGGTTAGGGTGAGGGGAAACGTCGTGTTCCTATTTCAAGGTCTTGTGCTGCCGCTGTTGCTGGCTTGCGTATTTTCAACTCATGCCGCCGAGAAACCCGTCAGCTACTACGGCGACCTTGTGCCGGTTCTCAAGCGGAGCTGCACGGGCTGTCATCATCCGGGCAAGTTGAAGGGCGAACTGGATGTCACCACGCACGCGGCTTTCGCGAAGGGCGGCAAACATGGCGCAGGCTTCAAGCCGGGCAATCTCAAGGACAGCCTCGTCATTGATGAAATCACCGGCGAGGAGCCTTCGATGCCGAAGGAAGGCGACCCACTCACGAAGGCGGAGGTCGCGCTCTTTACGCGCTGGATTCTGGAAGGCGCGACGGACGACACGCCCGCGAACGCCAACTCGTTCAAGCTCACCGAGCCGCCGGTTTATACCCGTGCGCCGGTCGTTTCCGCGCTCGCCTTCTCGCCGGATGGCAAACAACTCGCCGTCTCCGGTTATCACGAGGTGCTCATTCACGAAGTCGGCGGCACGAACATTGTCGCGCGGTTGCTCGGCGAATCGCCGCGCATCGAATCCATCGTGTATTCGCCGAACGGCAAGCTGCTCGGCGTGTCGGGCGGTGCGCCCGCGCTCTTCGGCGAGATTCAGCTTTGGGATACGGCGACCAATGGGTTGGTCCGTTCCATCAAGGCATCCATTGATTCGCTCTACGGTCTTTCCTTCTCGCCGGACTCGGAGCGTGTCGCCGTCGGCGGCGCGGACAAATCGGTGCGCGTGTTCTCCGTGAAGGACGGCAAGGAGCTGATGAAGTTCGACAATCACAGCGACTGGGTTTTCAGCACCGCGTTCCTTGTGGACGGCAAGCGGATGCTCAGCGGCAGCCGCGACAAGGCGATGAAATTGATCGAAGTCTCGAACGGCCAGTTCATCGACGACATCAACAAGTTGCTCGAAGGCGTGCTCTGTCTCGCGCGCAGTCCGAAGGAGGATTTTGTCGTCTATGGTGGCGACAATGGCGCGGCGCGCATCTACAAAATTTCCGAGAACCAGGGCCGCACCGCCGGGAACAACGATGTGAATCTTATCAAGGAATACGAACGCCTCGGCGGTCCTGTGCAGGCCGTCGCGTGGTCGCCGAACGGCACGAATATCGCAGTGGCCGGGGCCGCACCCGAGGTGCGCGTTTTCACAGCGGGCAAAGACGGCAAGCGCGTGGCGACGTTCAAGGGCCACGAAGGCGCAGTCTTCGCGCTGGCGTTTCACCCCACGACGAACTGGGTCGCCGCTGGCGGCTTCGATGGCACGGTGCGGATTTACGATTACGCGACGAAGAGCAACCAACTCGTTCGCGCGTTCGTGCCGGTGCCGATCAAGGGACTGACGCAGACAGCGAGCAAGTAGGAGCTTGGAGCTTTGCCCGGCCCGGTGTTCAAACGGCACCAGTGCTGCAACTCCTCGGGCATCTCGCGCGGTGGACCATCCGGCGGCTGATTCATCTCCTCTACCCAAAGATTGAGATCAGCGGGCGCGATCACATTCCGCGCACCGGGCCGGTGGCTGTAAAACGTCCTATGTCGTTGTGGTAGCCGCGAAAGGTTAGACCGACCTGCCTCAGCGAACTCGGTGCCGTAACTCTGCGGGGTGCTGCGCCGCCGTGCTGATAGCCCAGCCAGTAGGTAATGCTCAGGAGCACTCCCATCAGCAGCAGAGGTCGAAGTGTCATTTCAGCTTTCATGTAGTGTAAGTGTGAAGTCGCCTAACAGTTGGTACAACACTCGGCTTTCTTGTTCACGCGGACTCGGCGGTCCGCGCTCCGCTCACCACGCCAGCTTCGTCGGGAAGTATTCCGCGATCAGTTCCTCGTAGAACGGGCGCAGCTGCTGCACGTCCGGCTTCCCGTGGCTCTTGGTGTAGAGGTCGTAGGGATTGAACGCGCGGACTTGATCGAACATCGCGCGGTCGCGGTCGTTCATCAGGAACTCGTAGTCGCGCTCGCGGTGCGCCGGGTAGAACGAATGGTAGCGCAGCATGTAGAGCGCCTCGTCTGGCAGATGGTCCTTCACGACGTGATAAAGATATTCGTCGTGCCCCCACGAGAGATGGACGTTGCTTAATCCGCAGCCTTCCTCGTAAACCCCGGTGCGCGTCTGGTAGCGCGCGTTCTGCGCGTCGGGATTGGCCTGAAAGAAATCCTTGAACACGATGCTGTCGGCATAAGCGCAGCCCACCGGGAAGGTATCGCCAACCACGGCCCATTGTGACTCGCCGTAGAGGCAGAGAGTTTTGCCGAGGTCGTGGATGAAGCCGGTGAGAATCATCCAGCGCGGCTGGCCATCCTGGCGAATCTGTTCCGCCGTTTGCAGCAAGTGTTCGAGCTGCGACATGTCCGTGTCCGGGTCGCTGTCGTCCACGAGGTTGTTCAGAAACTCCGCCGCTTCCCAGATGCCCATGCGCTTGCGGTCGAGGGAGAGAAACTCCTTCCGCTTGGCCTGCACGAAGTCGTAGCTCTGGTGCGTGTGGTTCAGTCGGTAGAACTCGCGCACGGTCGGGCGCGCGTTTGACTCGTAGTTGCGGAACTGCTCCTTCGTATTGGCCGCGTTGGTGCCGACGAGTTTGGTCGCGGGCGTCGGGTAACGCTCGACCAGCGACTCTTCCCATTCGTCGAGGCTGTGCAAAGGCTGGGCGGTGGTGCTCATGGTGCGGGTAAAGTGATGGGGCGCGTGAATTTCGGCAAGCGCGCAATCGGCTGATGGAGGCAGCGAAAGGTCAGGCGAGGCGATCCGGTTTCACCCGTCTCCAGCGTCTGCGACCGTTACCCGTTCCTTGAATCACTCCGGCTTCTTCACCTTCACCTCGATGTAGAGATCACGTAGTTGCTTCGCCGTCACGGCGCTCGGGGAGTCGGTCATCATGCAGGTGCCCTTGGCCGTTTTCGGGAAGGCGATGACGTCGCGGATGCTCGTGGTGCCGCACAGGATGGCGCAGAGGCGGTCGAAGCCGAGGGCGATGCCGCCGTGCGGGGGTGCGCCGTAGCGGAAGGCTTCGAGCATGTAGCCGAA
>JAYVQC010000145.1:0-23743 GCA_043757045.1 Akkermansia sp.
GGTGGGGCTTCAGCAAGTTCCGCAAGGCTTCTCCGCGGCCAGGCCCGGCGCGCGCGGAGCGACGCGCCCTACCACGCCCATGTTTTTAAGAACAATGTAGGATGCACCCGGTCCCTGGCCCGGACGTACAAAGTCTTTTCCGCCCCGCCCCCGCTTCGGTAGGATTTCGGCATGTCCCATTGGTCACGCCAAGCCTGGCTGCTGCTCACGACGAGTTGTGTGCTGGGCAGCCGGTCGGCCCTCGGTGCAGCGGAGGCGGGCGCGGAATTTTTCGAGAAGCGTGTGCGGCCGGTGCTGGTCGAGCGCTGCTACGAATGCCACGGCGAGAAGAAACAGAAGGGCGGCTTGCGTCTCGACCATGCGGCGGCGGTGACGCAAGGCGGCGACAGCGGCCCGGCGTTGGTGCCGGGCCAGCCGGAGAAGTCGTTGTTCATCAAAGTCATTTCGTGGAGCGACCCGGACTTGCAGATGCCGCCGAAGAACAAACTGCCCGAGGCGGAAATCACCACGCTGACGGAGTGGGTGAAGATGGGCGCGCCTGATCCGAGAACCAATCAGCCATCAGCAATTTCCGATTTGAAATCCCAGCCCACGAATCACTGGGCATACCAACCGCTGAAGAAGTCCGTGCCGCCCGCGACAAAAGAGTCCTTCTGGCCGCGCACGGAGATTGACCGTTTCATTCTGGCGAAGCTGGACTCTGTAGCGGGGTCTCGTGAGAGCGCCGCCATCTCAAATGAAGATCAGCGGCGCTCTTACGAGACGCCGCTACAGCCTGCCGGGGACGCCGACCGCACCACGCTGTTGCGCCGGGCTTACTACGATTTGCTCGGCCTGCCCCCGTCGCCGGAACAGATTGATGACTTCGTGAAGGACCAATCGCCCGAAGCCTTCGCGCGCGTGGTGGATCGCCTGCTCGCCGCGCCGCAGTTCGGCGAACGCTGGGGGCGGCACTGGCTGGACGTGGTGCGCTATGCGGAGTCGGTCACGCTGCGTGGGTTCATTTTCAAGGAGGCGTGGCGCTATCGCGACTACGTCATCGAATCGTTCAACAGCGATTTGCCTTACGACCAATTCATCCGCGAGCAGATCGCTGGCGACTTGCTCGACTCGAAAAGCATCGCCGAAAAACGCCGCCGGATGATCGCCACCACTTTCCTCGCGCTCGGCAACACCAACCTCGAAGAGCAGGACAAGGCGCAGCTCCGCATGGACATCGTGGACGAGCAGCTCGACACCATTGGCAAGGCGATGCTGGCTCAGACCATCGGCTGCGCGCGCTGCCACGATCACAAGTTCGATCCCATTCCCACGCGCGACTACTACGCGATGGCCGGCATTCTCCGAAGCACACGAACCGTCACGAACGCCAACGTCTCGGGCTGGCTGGAACTGCCGCTGCCCGTCGAGCCAGAGCAGGAGGAAATTTTTGCCGCGCACGAGCAGCAGGTCATCGCGCTTCAAGCGCAGATCAAAACGGCGAAGGATGCCGCGAAGGTGCTGGCCGGGAAAAACTCTGAACCGAAGCCGGGACGCGACTTCCAGCCCGCGGTCGTCGCCGCCAGCGCGTTGCCCGGACTCGTCGTGGACAGCGCGCAGGCGAAAGCCGTCGGCGCGTGGAAGCATTCGCAGTTTTCGAAGCACTACATCGGCGACGGCTATGTGCATGACGACTTGCAGGGCAAGGGCGAGAAGACGCTGACCTTCCAGCCGGACTTGAAGAAGGCGGGCCGCTACGAAGTGCGCTTCGCCTATCAGCACGGCGGCACGCGCGCGACGAACGTGCCGGTCACGGTCTTTCACGCGGACGGCGAGACGACCGTCCACGTCAACCAGCAGGAAGCGCCGGTGCTCGACGGACGTTTCGTGTCGCTCGGCCAGTTTCTTTTCGAGGGCAACGGCTTCGGCTCCGCGCTGGTCTCGAACGAAGGCACGCAGGGTCACGTTACTGCGGATGCGGTGCAATTCTTGCCTGTCAAGGCTGTGGAATTCACCGCTACCTCAGACGCGAAGAAGTCACCGGCGAAAAAAGACACGGTGGGTTCTTCCGCTGAATTGAAGTCGCTGGAAACAAAGTTGAAGCAGTTGAACGAGTCCGGCCCCAAGCGCCCGCTCGTCATGTCCGTGCGCGAGGAGGAGAAGATTGAGGACGCGTTCGTGCATGTCCGTGGCAGCGTTCACAACCTTGGCGCCAAGGTACCGCGCGGTTTCCTGCAAGTCGCGACGCTCGGTGTGCCGCCCGTCGTGCCGGAGAAGCAGAGCGGACGCCGTGAGTTCGCTGACTGGATTGCCAGCCCGTCGAACCCGCTCACTGCGCGTGTGCTGGTCAACCGCACCTGGCACTGGCTGTTTGGCGCGGGACTCGTGCGCACGACGGATAACTTCGGCACGACCGGCGAGACGCCGTCGCATCCTGAACTGCTCGATCATCTGGCGACGCAATTCATCGCCCAAGGCTGGTCGGTGAAGAAGCTCGTGCGCGAGATCATGCTGTCGCGGACGTATCAGCAGGGGTCGGAAGTAATCAGTAAGACAGTAACCAGTAATCAGTCTGCCCAAGGCGCGTCCACGAATTCACTGAACACTGATTCACTGATGACTGATTACTTTTCCCCCTTCCGCCGCCGCCGGCTCGACGCCGAGTGCCTTCGCGATGCGATGCTCTCGGTGAGCGGACAGTTGAGCAGTGAGCGCGGGGGGCCATCGTTCAAGGCCACGCTCTCCGCCGACTACGGGTTCAACTACGCCGACACGCGCCGCAGCGTTTATGCACCCGCCTTTCGCAACGCGCTGCCGGAGATTTTCGAGGTCTTCGACTTCGCCGATCCCAGCATGGTCGTGGGGGTGCGCAACGTCAGCACCGTCGCGCCGCAAGCCTTGTTTCTGATGAACCATCCCTTCGTGCGTGAACAGGCGGGCGCGGCGGCGAAGCGGTTGCTCGCGGAGAAGTTGGCTGATGATGACGCGCGCCTGTTGCGCGCCTGCCGCCTCGCGCTGGGCCGTGCGCCCACGGCGGGCGAGCAAGCCATCGCGCGGAAGGTGTGGCAGAACACGAGCGATGCGACCGAGGCGTGGACGGACATTTTCCACGCGCTGTTCGCCTCGCCGGATTTTCGTTATGTGCAATAAAGCCAAAGGCTCTGGGACTGCGGCGAGCATCGCCGCTCTGGGCTGGCGCGGAGCGCCGGGGCGGCTCCGCCGGAAATCCAGAGCGGCGATGCTCGCCGCAGTCCTGGGGCTTTCAGCGTCATGATTATGAACCCAAACCTCTTCACCCGACGCCACGCGCTCAAGAGCGTGGCCTGCGGCTTCGGTTATCTCGCATTGGCCGGCATGGCGGCGGAGCGGGCGTTTGCGGCGAACAACAATCCGCTCGCGCCAAAGCCCGCGCATTTCAAGTCCCGCGCCAAGCGCGTCATCTTTATCTTCATGCAGGGCGGGCCGAGCCAGGTGGACACATTTGATTACAAGCCCGCACTCGCGCAGCACGACGGCAAGATGATGGGCTTCGACGACGCGCGGAACATCGCGAACACCGGCGCACGCGGCACCTCCCAGCGCGTGCTCAAATCGCCGTGGTCTTTCACGCGGCACGGCCAGTCGGGACGCTGGGTGTCGGAACTGTTCCCCGAGATGGCAAAGCATGTGGACGACCTGTGCTTCATCCACTCGATGCAGACCGAGGGCGTGGCGCACGGGCCGGCGACGTTGTTTCTGCACTGCGGTTCGACCACTTTCATCCGTCCCTCGATGGGCGCGTGGGTCAATTACGGACTCGGCACCGAGAACGAAAATCTGCCGGGCTTCGTGAGCATCGCGCCCCCGACCGGCAATGGCGGGCCGCGCAATTACGGCCACGCCTTTCTCCCGCCCGTCTTTCAAGGCACCGCCATCGGCAAGGCCGGTCTGCCCGCGAACGAGTTGTTGATCCGCAACCTCGGCAACAGCGCCGCCTCGCCCGCCGAGCGCCGCCGACAGTTCGAACTGTTCCGCGAGATGAACGCCGAGCAGTTGAAGAATAATCCCGGCGATGCGGAACTCGAGGCCGTGATCAATTCCTACGAAGTTGCGTGGCGCATGCAGAACAACGCGCCCGGCGTGCTCGATCTGGCGCAGGAATCTCCCGCGACGCTCGCGCTGTACGGCGTGAACGAGAAGGCGACGGATGGTTTTGGTCGCCAATGCCTGATGGCGCGGCGCCTCTGCGAATCCGGCGTGCGCTACGTGCAGATCAATTACGGCGACAACACCGCGAACCCCGCGTGGGACCAGCACTCAAATCTCCCGAAGCACGCCGACCACGCGCGCGCCGTGGACAAGCCCGTGGCCGGCTTGCTCGCGGACTTGAAGCAGCGCGGCCTGCTCGAAGACACCATCGTCTGGTGGGGCGGCGAGTTCGGTCGCACGCCCTACGCGGAGAAGAACGGCACGGGCCGCGATCACAATCCCGGCGGCTTCACCGTCTGGCTCGCGGGCGGCGGTGTGAAGCCCGGCTTCGCGCTCGGAGCCACCGACGAACTCGGCCATCTCGCCGTGCAGGACAAAGTTCACATGCACGACCTGCACGCGACGGTTCTCCATCAACTCGGCCTCGATCACGAAAAGCTCACCTACACTTTCGATGGCCGGCCCTTCCGCCTGACCGACGTGAGCGGGCATGTGGTGAAGGAAATTCTGGTTTAGAGCCGGTCTGAGAATGCCGTCCGGTGTTTTGCGGTGTTGGAAAAGGGGTGACCTTGTCCGGCCCGCCGTGCGCGATCCGCTGGTTCTTGAAACCACCCGCCTACTTCGCCGGGAACCACTGGTAGAGCATGAAATAGACGAGCACGCCGGTCACGGAGACATACATCCAGAGCGGCCACGTCCAGCGGGCGATCTTCTTGTGGTGCTCCCAGCGCTCCTTCAGGCCGCGGTTCAGCGTGATCAGGACGAGCGGGACAATCGCCATCGCGAGGATGATGTGCGAGATGAGCATCACGTAATAAGCAGTGCGGATGAAGCCCTCGCCGCCGAAGGGCGTGTGGACTCCGCGCACGAGGATTTTGTGGAGCACGTAGAAGACGAGGAAGATCGCCGAGGTGGTGACGGCGGCGATCATGCAGTTGCGGTGCGCGATCTTCTGCCCGCGCTTGATGAAGATGAAGCCGAGCGTGAGGAACACCGTGCTGAGGGCGTTCAGGGTGGCGTTGAGAGCGGGCAAATCTTGAATGGTCATGGCTGAAAAGCGCCAAGCGCCAAGCTCCAAGCTCCAGAAAAGCTCCAAACACCAAACATCAATTGGTGCGCCCGGTCGTTTGGAGCTTGGTGCTTGATGTTTGTCTGGAGCTTGGAGCTTGGTGTTTGGAGCTTCATCGGAGACTCATTTTTCCCGGGCCAGCTTTTTGACGGCGAGGAGAAGTTGGCGACGATCTTCGTCCTCGGTCCCATCGAAGACGCCCCGAATGTAGCCGTGCTTGTCCACGACGGTGAAGTGCGTGCTGTGCAGGAACAAATCGTCGGGCACGACCTGGTTGGTGTTGTCGAGAATGGCGAACTTCAGCCCGGCCACGCTGAGTTGATAGACGTTGCTCTTGAGGCCCGTCAGAAAATGCCAGCGGCTTGAATCCGCCTCGTGGCGCAGGGCGTATTTCGTCAGCACGGCTGGCGAGTCGAAGCCCGGATCAGTGGTGATGGAAACAAACTTCACCGGCAGGCGCGCGGGGATTTGCTTCGCCAACGCCTGCATCCGCTGGGTCATGCGCTCGCAGCTCATCGGGCAGCGCGTGAAGATCACGTCCGTGACCCAGACCTGACCGAGAAGGTTGCTCAGAGAAACTGTCTGGCCGGATTGGTTGGTGAGGGCGAACTCCGGCACGCGGCCCAATTCAGAAAGTGGAACGCGCAAGGTGCCTTCTTGAACCCGCGTCCGAACGAAAGCCACCGCGATGGCGACAATGGTGATGGCGAGCGCGCCCCAGACGACCCATTCGACCCCGTGGCCGGTTTTTTTCGTGGGCGGAGATTCGGTGGAGTTCAAGTCAGGCTCGTTTCATTTCGCGACAGCCGGACAAGCTGAAGCTTGGACTCCAGCGCACTTACTCGAACTCGTTCTTGCCCGGCGTACCGCCCGCGCCCGCCTTGCTGGCGACCCACGCGGCGTATTCTTCCGCCGTCACGACCTTCAGCTCGCCTTTCATGGAGGCGTGACCGAGGCCGCAGAGCTGCGCGCAGTTGATCGGGTAGCGGCCCACGGTGTTCGGCTGGAAATGGACCGGGATGCTCATGCCGGGGATGGCGTCCTGGTTCACGCGCATCGGGAACACCTTGAAGCTGTGAATCACGTCCATGCTGCTGATGTGGATGATGACGTTGGTGTTCACCGGCACCACGACTTCGCTGTTCTGCATCATGATGTCGTCCTTGCCGTTCACGTCATCGGGGTCGAGGCCGAGCGGATTGGCGGAGGTGACGTAGCGGACATCTTGTTTGCCGAAGACGCCGTTCGTGCCGGGATAGCGCGCCAGCCAGTTGAACTGCTTGCCCGTCACGCGGATGACCACGGACTGGTTCTCGGCGGGAAATTTGGAGACGCTGCTCGCCCAGAGCGGCACGGCGAAACCGAGCAAGAGCACGCCCTCGGTCACGGCCACGCCGATTTCCACCCAGGTCGAGAGATGATTGCGGACGCCGACGTGATCGGCCTTGGGACTGCTCGAGGCGCGGAATTTGATGAGCGCGTGGATGAAGTAGCCGGCCCAACCGACGAACAGCACCGCCATCAGGATGTGGATGTACCACGTCAGCTCGTCCAGGCCCGCGCCGTGGTTGGAGACGATGAGTGGGGTGCCAAAAAAGTTCTTGGTCATTACTTTAAGCCTTCAGTTTCAGTGGATGATTGTTCGGGCGCAGCCGCCGCCGAGCGGCGCGCAATATGGACAAAGAGGGCGACGAACCCGCCGAGCACGGAGAGCACGACGAAGAGGAGGACGAACACGCCCGCGAGCATACCCTTGGCCATTTGCGAGTCGCTGTTGCCGAAGCAGACCGCGCAGGCGTGGGCTGCACAGGGCGCACACAGCGACGCCAGAAGCAGGAAATGACGAATGACAAATGACGAATGACGAATCACGGCGGCGCGCTTACGACCGGCGGTCACCGGGTGTTCGGCATTCGACATTCGGCCTTCGGATTTGAAGCAAAGCGTGCTCACAGATAGCTGATGTGTTTCAGTTTCTTCAACACGACGCGGCCATAGACCACGAGCGCCAGGCCCGCGACAATCGAGCCGATGCCGAACCAGAGATTGATGCGCGGCTCGCCGTGGTAGAATTCATTGAGCGACCACGCGCCGAACCCGAAGGCCAGCACGATGGAGGCAACAATGAAAACGACGTGGAGAGCCTTGAGTGACATGGCTATTGGTTCCCGAAAACGCTGGTGAAGGCCGGGAAGTCATGCATGGCCCAGAGCGTAAGGCCCATCAGCGCGACGAAGAAAAACGCCGTCGCGCACAGCGTGGCGTAGATGACCTTCTTCTCGGAGAGCAAGTGCATGAAGTAACCGGCCACGAGGAAGGACTTCACCGAAGCCACCAGCAGCGCGATGGCGATGGTCACCTTCACGTTCGGGATGTGGATGTAATACAGCCACACCGTCAGCACGGTGCCCGCGAGGAGCGCGCCGAAGATGGCGAGATAAACGCGGATGTCCTTCTTGAGTTGTTCAGGTGATGAATGGTCGCTCATAAAAAAACCTCAGAGGAGATAGAGAACCGGGAACAGGAAAATCCAGACCAGATCGACGAAGTGCCAGAACAGGCCGGCGACCTCGATGCGGTTGATGTATTGCTCCGGCGCCTTCTGCCACCAGCGACGACCGGTGAAGAACAGGTAGGTCATCACGAGCGCGCCGCCGATGACGTGCGCGGCGTGCAAGCCGGTGAGCGTGAAGTAAATCGCGAAGTACGTGCTGCGCTGCGGCGTGTAGGCCGAGAGATAGACGACATCGCTCATCTTGACCGTGACCGGCTTGTGCTCGTGCGCGGTGTCATGCGCGACCGCGCCTTCCGCGCCGTGCTCTTTTTTCCCCTGGTTCAACGGGTCGGCGATGAAGACGAAGGACTCGGCGTTCTTCGCCTTGAGTTTCTTGAGGCTGACGAAGTGCGGGTTGCCTTCGAGGTGGCCGGTGAATTCGAGGAAGCGCGCCTCGGGCAACTGCTTGTTCTTCGCCACGGTCTTTGAGTCCGGCACGCCGTAGGTATTGGCGAAGACGCCGGAGCGCGTGGCCTCGTCGTCCTGGCCGTAGGCTTCTTTGAGGAAGGCGGTGGCGGCAACGTCGTTCGTGAAGCGCACGGTGTAATGGATAAACTTCTCGTTGTATTCGTAGCTCTTGATGCCCACGAAACCCAGCGCACAGAGAATGGTCAGGCCGAGATAGACGCGCGCCCGGTTGAAATTGCCGAGCTTCAAATTCGCCCAGCACATCACGACCGTGACGGACGAGGTGATGAGCACCCAGGTGTTGAAGGTGCCGATGGGGATGTTCAGCAAGCCTTCAGGCCAGAAGGGCGCGCCCACGCGCAGCAGCACGTAGGAGGAGAAGAGCGCGCCGAAGAGCATGACTTCCGAGGCGAGGAAGAGCCAGATGCCGACCTTGGCGTTATACAGCCCGGTGTCCTTGCGCGGGGCGACTGTGTAGGGGATTTCCATGAATGTCCTGAGCGTTAATTAGGTTGATTCTGGGGCGTGTAGTCGGTCTTCGCGCCGGGGACGCTGTAGTCGTACGGGCCGCGAAACACCTCGGGTTCCTTGTCGAAATTCCCGTGCGGCGGCGGCGTGGGCGTCTGCCATTCCAGCGTCGTGGACTGCCACGGATTGTCCGACTCCACCTTCTTGCCGTTCTTGATGCTCCAGAAAAAGTTGATGATGAACGGCAACTGCGCGAGGCCGAGGCACCACGCCGCGATGGAGACGTACTGGTTCAGGCCGATGATTGTTTCACTGAGCGCGCCCTGAATGCCGGGGTTCTGTGCCAGCGAATACGTCGCGCCACCGTCTGACATGCGGCGCAACATGCCCGCCAGTCCTTGCAGGAACATGGGGCCAAAAATCAGGTTCATGAACACGAACGACAGCACGAAGTGAACGCGGCCCCAGCCCTCGTTCATCATTCGCCCCGTGGCCTTCGGGAACCAAAAATAAATGCCCGCAAACAGTGCGAAGATCGTCCCCGGCGCGACCACGTAATGGAAGTGCGCGATGACGTAGTAGGTGTCGTGCAGGAGGATGTCGCTCGCGTTGAAGCCCAGCGGCAGACCGGTCAGACCGCCGATGCCGAACATCGGCAGGAAGGCCAGCGCGAAGAGCATCGGCGTGTTGAAACGAATCGAGCCGCCCCACAGCGACAGGAACAGCGCGGTGAGAATGATGACCGACGGAATCGAAATGATCATCGTCGTCGTTTGGAAGAACGTCGAAATCTTCGTGCCCATGCCGGTGAGATACATGTGGTGCGCCCACACGATGAACGAGAGGAAGCCGATGGCCAGCGTCGCATGGACCAGCGCCTTGTAGCCCCAGAGCGGCTTGCGTGTGTTGCACGCGATGATTTCTGCCACGATGCCCATCGCCGGCAGAATCAAAACGTAAACTTCGGGATGTCCGAGGAACCAGAACAGATGCTGCCAGAGCAACGGGCTGCCGCCACCGCTCACATCCACCGTCTGGCCGGAAACCACGAGGCCGGTCGGAAGGAAGAAGCTGGTGTCAAAGACGTTGTCCATGAGCTGCATCACGCCCGCGGCTTCGAGCGGCGGGAAGGCCAGCAACAGCAGGAACGCGGTCACAAACTGTGCCCAGACGAAGAACGGCAGACGCATCCAGCTCATGCCCTTGGCGCGCAACTGGATGATGGTGGCGATGAAATTCACCGCGCCCAGGAGCGACGACGTGATGAGCAGCACCATGCCGAGCAGCCAGAAAGTTTGACCGTCAATGCGGTTCGCCAAGTCCGCCATCGAGGCCAGCGGAGAATAGGAAGTCCAGCCGGAGCGCGCCGCGCCGCCGGGAATGAAGAAGCTGGCCAACATCACCACGCCGCCGAGGAAGAAGCATTGGAAGCTCACCATGTTGATGCGCGGGAACGCCATGTCGGGCGCGCCGATTTGCAGCGGCACCACGTAGTTGCCGAAGGCGGCAAAGGCCAGCGGCACAATCGCGAGGAACACCATGATCGTGCCGTGCATCGCGCCGAAGGCATTGTAGAGATCGGGCGACATGATGCCGCCGGGAATCATCGTCGTCGCCTCCGTGCCCAGCAGCCAGCCGATGATTTTGCCCGCGACCGGAATCGGCTGGCCGGGGTAGGCGATCTGCCAGCGCATCGCCGCCATCAGCAGGAAGCCGAAGAACAGGAACAGCAGCGCGGTGATGCCATACTGAATCCCGATAACCTTGTGGTCGGTCGAGAAAAGGTATTGGCGCATGAAGCCAGGCTCGTGATGAGCATGCGCCTCGTGCGCCGTGTGTGTCGTCGAATGTGTCGCAGCCATGGGTCGTTATGTGTTCACTGCCGGAAATTTCCGAAGCACGGAAACTAGCTTTCCGTGAAAATTCCTGTCAACGGCAGATTCGGTTTTCATGGTTCAATGCCGCACTTTGTCGAGCGCCATCAGCCCGAAAAGGATTGGCAAATAAAGAATTGAAGCAAAGAAAAGTTGCCGCGCGCGGGCCCGCGTCAGGTCGCGCGAGAATTGAATCGCACACCAGAGAAACGCCATCCCCAGCACCAGCGCGCCAAAGAAATAAACCACACCCGCCGTGCCAAACAGCGCCGGGCAAACGCTCACCAGAATCAACCCCAGCGTGTGGCTGATGGCCTGCCGCCCCGTGCGCGTGCCGTCCGGATCGCAGCCCGGCAGCATCACGAAACCGGCGTTCTTGTATTCGTCGCGGTACAGCCAGGCGATGGCGAGGAAGTGCGGCAACTGCCAAAAGAAGAGGATGGCAAAGAGCGCCCAACCTTCGCGCGAGATGTCGTCGCGAGCCGCCGTCCAGCCCATGAGCGGAGGCAGCGCGCCGGGAATCGCGCCCACGGCCGTGTTCAAAGTCGTGATGCGTTTGAGCGGCGTATAGACCAGCACGTAGCTCAACAGCGTGACCGCGCCCAGCAGGCTGGTGAGGAGATTCACAAATAGCGCGAGTTGCACCAACCCCGCGATGGATAGCAATCCGCCCGCGATCAAAACCGTGGAAGGAGTAAGCTCACCCGCCGGCAGCGGACGCGATTCCGTGCGCGGCATCTTCGCGTCATGGTCCCGTTCCCACCACTGGTTCAACGCCGCCGCGCCGCACGCGACCAGCGCGGTGCCGATCAAGGCGTGCGCGAGCAACGCCCAATCCGTCGCGCCTTCCGTGCCCGCATAAAATCCCGCGAGCGTGGTTAGCAAGACCAGCACGGTGAGGCGCATCTTCACTAAGTCCGACCAGATGGCGAACGTCGAGCGGGCACCGGTGTTCACGGCGGGGAGAGTGGTGGCGTCGGCCTTCATGCGGGTTTGAATTCCGAAGCCGAAGAAAGCACCGCCGCGCGCGCCGTCGCCGGCGAAGTTTGCGTCACAAAACGCGACGCGATCAGCACCAGCATCCAGCCGGTGGCAAAGGTCAGCGCGCCCAACGCCACATGCGCCGTCGTCACGTCCACCTTGCGTTGGAACAAAATACTGAGGATGCCCAGCGTCACCTGCACCAAGGCCAGCCCCACCCACAGCGCCGAAACTTTCCGCAACAGCGAACCCGCCGCCGTCCGTTTCCACGCCACGACCGCGCAGCCAATAATCGCGAGCAACAGCACGCAGCCCGTCAACCGGTGCAGCATGTGGACCACGATGTGCGGCGCTGTGATGGGCTGTTCACCCGCGGCTTCGAGCCGATTGGCATTGTAGAACTGCACGGACGCCGCATCCGTCGCGGGCCACACTTTGCCGTAAGCCAGCGGGAAATCCGGCACCGCCAACCCCGCGTGCTGATGGCGCATGGTCGCGCCGAAAATCAATTGCACAAAAATCAAAGCCGTCGTCGCCGCGAACCAGCGCCGCGCGCCCAGTGCATTTGCTGACGCAAGCTCTCCTGCCCCGCCGCGCACCCACCAGCGCGACGTGAATAAAGCGATGGAACAGATGAGCAGGAAATACAGTTGCGCCAGCGCCGCGTGGAAAATGCCGAATTCCGTGCCCAACCCATGTTCATCGAAGACCACGCGCATTCCTCCGAGCACTCCTTGCAGGACCACACCCACCAGCGCAGCCAAACCCAGCCAGCGCAGCCAGCGGCGCGATTCTTTCACCCACAGCCAGACGCAGAGCATGATGGTGAGAAACCCAACCAGCGAGGCGAGTAACCGGTGCGTGTGCTCGTAGAAAATGCCACCGATCCACTTCGAGGGCGGAAAGAGAAACATGTTTTCGCCGTACGTCGTCGGCCAATCCGGCACCGCCATCCCCACGCCCTTTGTCGTCACCACACCACCGAGCGCCACAAGGCTCAACGTCACCACGGCAAGGACGCACGCGAAACGGTGCAGCCAGACGTTGTTGGTTGAGCGAGTCATCTTTTAATGAATGATGCCGCTGCGATTTTGGCCGCAGCGGCATCAACAAATCCCTCCGAATTACGGCGTCGGCGTCGGAACCTTGAGCGTGAAGCTCGCTGTCTTCTTGTCGTCCGCGCCCACTTTCACTTTTTCCGTGGCCGTGCCGGCTTTGCGATGCACCGCTTCCACGGTGTATTCACCTGCCGGGAGACCGGAAATTTTGAAGTTGCCGTCCTTGTCCGTGACCGCGAAGAAGCCATTTTCCGCCACGCCCACGTAAGCAAACATCCACGGATGCACATCGCACTTGAACTGCACGAACACCTCGGGCTTCTCAAAGATGAACTCGTTCTTCGCGCCTTTGAATGCCTGGGCCACGTTCTTTTCTTTGTTGCCGGCCACCTTCGGCAGCGTATGCACGTTGTGCAGCACACCGGCGTCCGAGTTCTGCACGTCAAACTTCTGGCCGGCCTGCACGCCGATGACGTAGGGGGTGTATTCACAGCCGACCTGATCGAGCGTCGGCCCCTTCGTCGCGGGCGCAGCGGCAGGCGCGGCTCCCTTTACATACACGAACACATCCGCCAAACCCTTGTCCGCGCCGACGACATAATGGCGCGTGGTGATGGGCTTGGGTTGAAGTTTGCCGCAGGAGGCGTCGAGGGTGATGGCCTTTTCCGGCGCGGGTGTGCCGGACAAGGTGACTTTGCCGGAGATTTCCGCCGCCGAGGCGACAGAGGCGGCGAGTGCCGCCAGAGAGAGAACTGTCAGTGTCTTTTTCATAAAAAGGTTCGGGAACCTAGCATCCGTGTTTCTTCGATCAAGGCATTTGTGAAACATTTCACAATGTCCCGATAAGTTTCCGGCGAACCCTCCGGTTCGCCATTCACTCGCGAGCTTGGACGCCGGGTGTCGCCACGCATTTCAATTCGTTTGTGTCAGTCAATTTCTTACCCAGCCGCAGCTTCCAAGTGAAACGACCGCGCCGGGAACAGCGACGCCCCGCATGTCCCGCGTTCTTCCGCCTGCCAACTTTTTATTTGACCCGGATGATATACACCGCCGTGACATACGGCGGGAACGGCTGCGCGACGGGGCTGAAGTCCACCGTCACGAAACTCTGCGGCGAGCCGCTGCCCGCGTTGTCCGCCTGGGCCGTGGCAAACGAATCAATGCCAGCACCCCAAGCCGATAGCGCGAATTTTGCTCAAGGACTGCGGGAAGCGTAGTCTTGTTCCACTATGAACGATTCTCTGGCAGAACTTCGCGGCGCGTTGCTCGACCTGCACAAGGTGTTGGTGGATTCGGAGCGGGTGAGTTACGAGAAGATCATCGGGACCATCCATTCGCCGAATCATTTTCTGCAACTCCTGACCAGTGATCCGTGGTTCGCCTGGCTGCATCCGCTGTCGCAACTCATCGTGGCGATGGATGAAGCGTTGGAGGAGAAGGAGCCACTGACGGCGGCGGGAGTCGAGGCTCTGGTGAAGCAAACGCGCCTCCTGCTGGTCGCCTCCGAGACCGGCGATGGATTTGCCAAACATTACTTCGACGCACTGCAACGCGACCCCGATGTGGTGCTCGCCCACGCGCAGGCGGCGAAGTATTTCCACGTCCGCCGGCGGCCAGCCTGACGGGGATCAATCCCTCCCCGTTCTGCGAGAAGAAAGCGCTCCAACCGCAAATCGCGCCGTGCCGCAGTGCAACCCCTCGGATGTCTCACAACACACAGCTTGCCGGCGGGATTTCCAAAAGTCCTCACGCCAAGGCCGCCAAGGACGCGAAGAAGGAAATCTGTTCGCACTGGACGGCCTGAGTGGCCTGGGCGTGAGGCTCACCCTCCGCATCCGGGCAAAAGAAAAGGGCCGGATTGAATCCGGCCCTGTGATGATGAGGTCGTTTACGCCTTCACCGAGACGCTCAGAAGGGCGGTGCGGCCAACCTTATTCGCTGCTCGAACCGCACCGCGAGCAAGACCTCTCTGCCAACCCTTACGAACAGCGAACCAATGACGGTTGGAGAGAGGCGGGGGGAATTCGTTCAAAGAAATCTTTCTGCTTCGTAAAATATTTTCCGGGCGTTACACGGCGGTGAGGAAGTGCCTTCAAATCAGGCTTCAGAACAAGCGGAGAGGGGTTCCCATGTGGCGTCGGTCATCCTGGCTTCCAGCTTGGCGGAACCAAACCGAGCATAGGCCAGACCACTGGCAGGCAGGAGCGCGGGCGTCTCGCCCGCCGGATGGCGCGGAACGTTTCCAGCCTCCCACACGTTCGTGGCGCAACGGCTCGTGGTTCCATTCAGGCGGGCGGGACGCCCGCGCTCCTGACCGCCACTTTCAATCACACCCCTCAGACATAACAAGCTGGCGGGCGGTGTGACCGGTGCGTTATACATTCCGCCGTGTCGCTCGATATTTTTTCCGAAGCCGCGCTGGTGCTGGTGGGCCACGGCTCGACTTTGAACGCCGATTCCGCCGCGCCGACGCATCAGCATGCGGATGAGTTGCGGCGGCGCGGAATCTTCGCTCAAGTGCTGGAGAGCTTTTGGAAGAATGAGCCGGGGATCAGCGGCGTGTTGCGCGGCGTCTTCGCGCCACACGTGTTCATCGTGCCGCTGTTCATCAGCGAAGGGTATTTCACCGAGGAGGTCATCCCGCGCGAACTGGGGTTTGAGGTCCAAAGTCCTGGGTCCAAGGCCCAAGGTTTTCCGCGGGTGCAGCAACGGGGCGCGCAGACTTTCTACTACTGCGGTCCCGTCGGCACGCACGACAGCATGACGGCGGTGCTGGTCGCCCGCGCGCGCGAAGTCGTGGAGAAATTTCCGGCCAACCCGGCCGCCGCGCCCGCCGACACCGCCCTCTTCATCGCCGGCCACGGCACGGGCAACAACGAGAACTCGCGCAAGGCCATCGAGCGGCAGGTGGAACTGATCCGCGCGCAAAACATTTACGCGGAAGTTCACGCCTCGTTCATGGAGGAAGAGCCGCGCATCGGCGACTGCTACCGGAGCGCGCAAGCGCCGAACATCGTGATGGTGCCGTTCTTCATCAGCGACGGCCTGCATTCGCACGAGGACATTCCCGTGATGCTGGGCGAGGACGCCGACACGGTGCAGGCCCGTTTCCGGCGCGGCGAGCCGACGTGGAAAAACCCGACGGAGAAGAATGGCAAGCGCGTGTGGTACTCCCCGAGCATTGGCAACGAGCCGCACCTCGCGGACGTGATTTTGGAGCGCGTGCGGGAGGCGGCGTTCGCGTAGGAACTATCGAAACAGCCTCGGCCCGAATTTCAACATCACCACCGCCCACGCCACGATCAGCACGAAGACGCCAATCGTGATGCCCAGCGCGAGGCGTTTCGCCCACCGGATGCGCTCCTGCGTCCGCTCATTTTCCTGGACTTGCATGGCTTTGAGATCGGCGAACTCGCGCTCCAACACGGCGGCGGCGTTTGCCGCGCGCAACGTGGCGACGTGCCACTCCATCTCATTGAGCGGAAATTTCGCGGGACGCAATTTCAACTCCTCCTCCGTGGCGCGCGCGAATCCGTGCTCACGCCAGAAGACGGAATTCAACTGTGTCCAGAGCCGCTCCAGCGCGTGATTCTGAATGATGACTTGCAGGCGCGTCCAGAGCAGGCCGCGCAGTTGATCGGAAAGTTCGGGCCGCGCGATGGCCTCGCTGTGGAGCCAGCCTTGCGCGCCGGCGATTTGCAAACCAAGGGCGGCAAGCACCACGCCGGCTTCGTCGCTCACCACTTGGAATTCCGTCAACCGCTTCTCCAACGCCCCGTCCGGCAGTTGCTCCAGACGCCAGAGCGCGAGGAGTTGCGGCAAGTCCTCCACGGTGGCCCGGCGGGCGATGTGGCGCGGTTCAGTCATGGTCATGAAAATAGAAATCGTGCGGCCACCGTCGGCATAACTTATTGCCGCAACTCTTTCGCCGAGGTGATGCGCGCCTCCATCGCCTTCACGATGGGGACGGCGCGGGCCAGGCCGTTGCGCTCGGTCTGGCCGAGGAAGGTCGTCATCTCGACGCGCACCGCGCCCACGGTGTCCCCATTGCGGTCGTGCAGCGGCATGGTGACGACGGCGAGTTCATTCCCTTTGCCGAAATAGGAGCCGCCTTTCTCCAGGCATTTCTTTTCCACGTCACCGCCGGTCTCGCCGATTTTTGACTCATCATGGCTGGCGATGACCCGCGGCAGCGGATCACTGCCGCTCACGCCGAAAATTTTCAGCCCGAGCAGGCGCGGGTGCTGCAACATCGTCTCGCGGATGAGCACTTGCGCGTAGGATTCGCGCGGCGTGAACTCGACGCGCGCGTCGGTGAACAGCACGGTGCTGTCGGCCTTGGTCCAGAACGCAATCTTGCCGGACGGGAAGACGCCCTTGCCCGTGCCGTCGGGGAACGGCACCAGGTTCGGCTCCGTCCACGGGATGACTTCGCGCCCGTTCAGAAACGCGCGCAGCTTGCTGCCGCTGCATTCGACCATCAGTTCGTTCCACTCCGCGCGCGTGACCGGCGCGGCAATCGTGACGCCGCCGATCAGTTCGCCCTGCACGTAGCGGAAGAAGGCCAGGTTCTGCCCCTTGGCGCTGGCCCGGACGTAGTAATAATTTTTCTCGTCCTGCACCCGGAAGGCGAGGCCGGCCATCTGCTCGATCTCGCCGCCGATGATTTTGAAACGCGTGGTGAACTTGAAATCACCAAACGTCTCCCCGTCGTAAATGAACAAAGGCGCGCGCCCCTCCTCGCGCTCGGAGGAAACCTGCGCCAGCACCGCGCGCTTGGAACTCACCGGTGCCTTGGGCGAGAACGCCGGCACGAGCGACGGCACCTCCTCCATCACCACCTCCCAAACACCCGCCGCGCCGCGCCCGGTCACGGCGCTGTGGAAGTTGGTGGGCGTGGACTGATCCGCGAACGAGCCGAAATCAAAACGGCGCTCGGCGGCGGTGATGGCACAGCCGAGGAACAGGAACAAGGTGCGGATAAACATCCGGGTGAGATTAGTCATCGTCTGCACAACGACAAGCCCTCGCTCAAGCGCGAACCCTACGTATCGCAGGATTGCACCGCCCCGCGCGCCAGACTATCAAACGCCGATGCAATTGCGACCCATGCCCCGCTGGCCGCGCGCGCTCGGCCCGCGCCCGCCGTTCCGTTCGACCTGCGCCATTCGCCACTCGCCATTCCGATGACTCCCCGCGTCGCCATCATCGGATGCGGTCTCGTCGGCGAGAAGCGCATGAAACTCCTCGCGCCCGGCACGGTCACCGTCGTGTGTGATTTGAATCTGGAACGGGCGCAAAAACTCGCCGCGCTCGCCCCCGGCTGCACCGCCACGGATTCCGTGGCGCAAGCCGTCGCCTCGCCCGACGTGGACTGCGTGATGATCGCCACGCTCAACGCCGCGCTCGCGCCCATCGCGAAGCAGGCGCTGGCCGCGGGCAAACACGTTCTCGCGGAAAAACCCGGCGCGATCAGCCTGCGCGAGATGGAGGAACTGGAAGACGTTTCGCGCGCGACCGGCGCGCTCTATCGCATCGGCTACAACCACCGCTACCACCCGGCGTTTCGGAAGGCGCGCGAGATTTTCGAGAGCGGCGTGCTGGGGCCGATGATGTTCCTGCGCGGACGCTACGGCCAGGGCGGGCGCATCGGCTACGACAAGGAATGGCGCGCGGACCCCAAGCTCTCCGGCGGCGGCGAGCTGATTGATCAAGGGGTTCACCTGATTGATCTGGCGGGAATTTTTCTCGGCGAGTTCACGCAGGTCGAAGGCCACGTCGCGACGTACTTCTGGAACATGCCCGTGGACGACAACGCCTTCCTCAGCCTGCGCAACGCCGAGGGCAAAACCGCCTGGCTGCACGCGAGCTGCTCCGAATGGAAGAACCTGTTCTGCCTCGAAATTTACGGACGCGACGGCAAGCTTCAGATGGACGGACTGGGCCGCAGCTACGGCGTGGAGAAATTGACCTACTACAAGATGCTCCCGCAAATGGGGCCGCCGGAAACGAGCGTCTGGGAATTCCCCGGCGAGGACGATTCGTGGAAAATTGAGATGCAGGAATTCTTCGAGGACATCCGCCTGAACCGCACGCCCCAGCCGGGGCTCGCCGAGGCGAAGGCCGTGCTCCAAGTGGTGGAGCGCCTCTACGCACGCGCTCCGCACTGGTGATGAGTGGCGACTCCTCCCGCCGCCCGTAAGGTAAGGCGGCCCCGCGCAACGAGGCCGCCTTCGGCCGCCGGAGCGGCCGTCTCCACCTTACTTCGTCTGCGCGAACATCATCAGAACGCGCGGTCCCTTGGCGGTTGCCAAAGCAAATTGTTCCTCGTCGAAGCCCTGCGGCACCGCGAGTCCGTCGCATGACGGATCATGCACGGGCTGCCCGTTCACGAGCAGCATGTAGTGGTGCGTCTTCTTGCCGGGGATGCCGGTGATGGTCGCGGTCCACATGTTCTGCAACTTGTCGTGCGTGAGCGACACCGTCTGCCAGCGCGTGAACGAGCCAATGATTTCCACGCTGGTCGGTGGCTCGTCGCTGCCGGGCTTGAAACGAAACACTCGCGCATACACATCGCGCGGGTCTTCGCGGCGGCGACCCGAGGTCGTGGTGGACTGGTTGCCGCTCGTCGCCGGCGGATAGGGCACTCGCACGGCCGGAGCCATCGAGGTGGCGGGCTTGCGGCCCATCAAATTACCAATTGCTGCAAACATTTTTTACTTCTGCTGTCCGGGTATTTTTGTTGGAGCGGGAAGGAATCAGAACTTCTGCGGTGGCGCAACTGCTGAAGTTAATTTTTGCAAAATTTTTTTCATCTTGTCGGACACGGACTGACAAACGCCGTGGGAGGCCGGCCGTGCCTAATGGCCTGCATGAATCAAAATCATTTACACCCACCGCTTGCCGGAGTCGGAAGCCGGCTTGCTCATGCATTGAATCCAGCTTATCCCCATGTCCGTCGTCGGCACCGCGCACATGAAAATCTCCATCATCGTTCCCGCCTTCAACGAGGAGAAGCTGCTGCCCGCCACTCTGCAAAGCATTCTCGCGGCGTCGGAATCTTTTCACGCGCGCGCGTGGGAGACGGAACTGATCGTATGCGACAACAACTCCACCGATCGCACGGCGGAAGTCGCGCGCGCGGGCGGGGCGCTCGTGGTCTTCGAGCCGGTGAACCAAATCTCCCGCGCGCGCAACACTGGCGCGGCGGCGGCCACCGGCGACTGGCTTGTCTTCGTGGACGCGGACTCGCAGCCCTCGCGCGAACTCTTTGCCGACACCGCCCACGCCATGACGGACGGGCGCTATCTCGGCGGCGGCGTGACGGTGCGGCTGGATGAATTCCAGCCCGGCCTCGCCTTCTTCACCGCGCTGTGGAATCTCACCAGCCGGGTGCGGAAGTGGTGTGCCGGGTCGTTCATCTTTTGCGAGACGCGCGCCTTCCGCGCCATCGGCGGTTTCAGCGCGGAATTTTTCGCCTCGGAAGAACTGGACCTGAGCAAGCGGCTGACGGCGTTTGGAAAAACCCAGCGCAAGACGCTGATCATCTTGCACCGACACCCACTGCTCACTTCTGCGCGCAAGATGCACCTCTACCAACACCGCGACTACTTGAAGCTGCTCTGGCGCATGTTCCGCACCCAAGGCAGCGCGGTGAAAACACGCGAGGACTGCTACATCTGGTACGACGGGCGGCGGTGAGGGAGGATTTCAATTTCCACCTCACCACGTCACCGGCACCGTGATCTTCTTCCCAAACTTGTTCGTGAAATAAATCTGCCCGTTCGCCATGCCGTACTCGTGGACCATCTTCGTCAGCTTCACGTCGAAACAGCAGTACTCGGCGATCTCCATCATCTTGCCCTCGCGAAACCAGCGGATGGCCTGCAAGCCCTCGCTGGTCTTCTCCACACCAAAAGTCGCGTTCGCGATGGAGTCGAGCGAGAGGCGATGCTGAAGTTTGTTCTGCAAGTCCACCATCATGTCCATGGTGGGAATCTGCTCGGGATCGAAGAAGTCGTTGTGGCCCTGGAGCACCGCGTAGTCGAAGCGCTGGCTGTTGAAACCCACCACGAGATCGGCGCGGCGCAGTTCCTCGATGAGCGCGTTCACGTCACGCTCGCCGTAAATGGTGTATTGGCCGAGTCCGGTGCTGTAGGTCACGCCCAGCGACATCCGCATGTCGCGGATGTTGCCCCAGCCGCCGACTTCATCAGCCGACTTCTGCGTTTCGAGATCGAAATAGACAATGTTTTTGAGCAACCGCGCGGACATGCGGGCGTGGATTTAGCAAACGTGTTTCGGGATGCAAAGCGCGCGGGCGAAAAACTTCTGCACCAGGCAGCCCAGCTTGTTCACAATTTCCTGGCGGCGGGCTTCCCGCCCCGAACAGCGCCCTACCCCAGTACAAACTTCCGGTGCGCCGCGAAGACGCCGCGCAACGACTTGGAAGTCTCGTCCTGCAACGCCTGCAACTCGCGATAGACCTCGACGTTCTTCGGGTTCGGCGTGGCCGTCTCGCTCTTGTTGATGGTCACGAACTCGTCGGTGATGTCCTCGATGGAATCACCCTTCCCCTGCTGCTGACGCCAGCACCAGAGCGCCTGGAGCGCCGCGCCGTAGGCCGCGCCTTCGCTGACTTTCAGCGTCACGACCTCCGCGTCGAAAATATCGGCCATGATTTGCCGCCACACTTTGGACTTCGCACCGCCGCCGGTCGCGCGAATCTGCGACGGCTTCACGCCGAGCTGCGCGAGGCGGCGCAGGCCGTAGTTCATGCCGAGCGTCACTCCCTCCATCGTGGCGCGCGCAAAGTGTGATCCGGTGAAGGTGCGACTGTTCACACCCACGAACACGCCGGTGCCGTCCGGCACGTTCGGCGTGCGCTCGCCTTCGAGATACGGCAGCAGGAAAAGACCATCGCATCCGGCGGGCGCGCGCGAGGCGCTGTTCGCGAACTGCTCGTGCGAGAGCTTGAAATCATTCCGCACCATCTCGGTGGCGACGGTCACGTTCATCGTGCAGAGCAGCGGCAGCCAACGGTTCGTCGAGTCACAGAACGCGGCGATCTCGCCGCGCGGATCGATCACCGGTTTTTCCGCGCACGCGTAAATCGTTCCGCTCGTGCCGAAGCTCGCGGTGATGACGCCCGGGCGCGTGTTGCCGGTGCCGATGGCGCCCATCATGTTGTCGCCGCCGCCCGCGCTCACGAGCACATCGGTGTTCAACCCCAACTCGTTTGCGGTGCTGCGCTGCAAGCGTCCGGCGGGCTGGTTGCTGAAGAGAATGGGCGGCAACTTCCCTGCGATGTCGGCATCAATCGCCTTGAGCACGGCGGAAGACCACTTGCGTTTCCGCACGTCGAGCAGCGCGGTGCCGCTGGCGTCGCCGAACTCCATGACCTTCTCGCCGGTGAGCCAGAAGTTCAGGTAGTCGTGTGGGAGAAGGATGGTGGCCAGGCGCGCGAAGTTTTTCGGCTCGTGCTTTTTCAGCCAGAGAATTTTCGACGCGGTGAAACCGGGCAGTATGGCGTTGCCGATAGTCTTGATCGTTTCCTTCGGGCCGCCGAGCGCGTCCATTATTTCCTCGCACTCTTCCGCCGTGGACGTGTCACACCACAACTTGGCCGGACGAATCACTTCCCCGCTCGCGTCGAGCGGCACGAAGCCGTGCTGCTGGCCGCTCACACCGATGGCTTTGACTTCCGCCGCCACCGCCTTCGCGCCGCGCAAGGCCTGTCGAATCGCCTTCGCCGTGGCCTCGCGCCAGGTGTGCGGATGCTGCTCTTTCGCACCGGGCGGGAGATTGGGAATGAGTTCGTAACCCTGCGCGCCGGTGCCGAGGACGTTGCCGGTGTTCGCGTCCACGACCACGACTTTCGTGGACTGCGTGCCGCTGTCTATGCCGAGAAGAAGGTTGCGCATGGCGCGAGGGTAAGTGTGAAAAGCGGCGCGCGGCAAGTGTGGGGGATTGCGGCGTTCCTAGCCCTTCACCGCTGGTCCGCATCACGGGATGAAGATCGCGCGCTGCCACCACGAACTCGAACCGCGCGAGCCGCACCCCGGCCTCGTCGTCATACGGAATGTCGCCAGCGAATTGTCCGCCCCGCTCCGCAAGAGCATCGCCGTGTGGGTGGCGAATCCCGGTGGCACCGTCTGAGATGGCCCGAGCAGTCCGGGCTGGACTGGAACCTTCCGGCCGTCGAGGCGCGGCCATAACATCACTGCATCGTTGGCCGGCTGGAGCCACTCCTTCGAGCCGCCTGTTCGCGGAGGGGCGAAGCGGTCTGAAAAACGGCTTGCGACCTGAGGAGCTAGCTGCTTAATTCCGCCTCCGGTTGCGCATATGGTGGAATTGGCAGACACGCTACTTTGAGGTGGTAGTGCCGAAAGGTGTGCAGGTTCAAGTCCTGCTATGCGCACCATTTTTTGACCCAGCGCGGCTTGATCCGCCCTTTTCTCCGGTCGCAGGCACTAGCATTTCATTTTCTCCAAACTTCTTTCTTAAACCCTGTTCACGCCAGGCCCGCCGTGCCTGAATGATCAGCACCGTAGCAGGTTGGATGGCTGTGTTGTCGCAGTGTGACCACCGCAGAGGGGCCGGCGTCCCGCCTTGCGGAGTCCGGCTGAAGCACTCCAGCCCGGACGGTTGCCCCAATCAAGTTTGGCCGCCGGACACCCACCCCACCCAAGGAAAAAGCCGGGCGGCTGACGCCGCCCGGCTGGTGATTCGAGGACGGATTAACCGCGCTTGACGAGAGCGTCGCGGATTTCCGCGAGGAGCTTCTGGTCGGGCGTGGGTCCAGGCGCAGGCGCGGGCGCCGCGGCTGCCTTCTTCCGCGAGTTGTTCATCGCTTTGATCATCAAGAATATGACGAAGGCGAGGATGATGAAGTTGATGAGCACGCTGATGAAGTTACCGTAGGCCAGCACGGGGCCGAGTTTCCTGGCGTCAGCCAGCGCGGGCCACTGGTCGCCGGTCCTCACAACCTTGTCGGACAGCGCGATGTACATGTTGCTGAAATCCACATTGCCGACGACCTTGCCCACCACGGGCATGATGATGTCATCGATCAGGGATGTGACGATCTTGCTGAAGGCGGCGCCGATGATCACGCCGACGGCGAGATCCACGACGTTGCCCTTCATGGCGAACTCTTTGAACT
>JAYVQC010000146.1:0-6206 GCA_043757045.1 Akkermansia sp.
GCGCTCCGGGGTGTCAGTCTGCCGTCCTGTGCAGATGTGATTAAGTGGCAAAGCGTGGTTGTGCCGCGTTGTCATAAGATGCGAAACGGCAGCACGACAAATAAAGCGAGGGCAGCAAAGATGAACGCGCTCACGGTGTCACGGCGTCTGCCGCGCGAAAGCAGAACGAGTCCGCCGCAGAGCAAGAACCAAAAACACAAATGATAACCAAGCCACAGGAAATCGAATGGCAATGCGCGCGGTTGGGCTCTGCCGGCATGGGCGTTCCATAAAGCCATCGGCCAAGCGACCGCGACGTACACCTTGAATGGAAAGAGAACGAATCTATCCCAGTCCGACTTTGTTTGCGGTAAGAGGCGCATGATGTGTTCAGCGGCCTAACATCCATCTTCAAACCCCGAACAACCTCTCCCCCGCGTCCCCCAACCCCGGCACGATGTAGCCGTGCGAGTTCAGCTTCTCGTCAATCGCGGCGGTGAAAATCGGCACCTTCGGATGACGCGCGTGAATCGCGGCGATGCCCTCGGGCGACGCGACCAAATTCACAATCCGCACATGCTCGGCGTTCCGCTCGAACAACAGTTCCATCGCCGCCAGCAAGCTGCCGCCGGTGGCGAGCATCGGGTCAATGAGGATGATTTCAAACTTCCGCAAGTCGGCGGGCAAACTCTTGTGATACGCCACCGCCTCCAACGTTTCCTCCTGCCGCTTCATGCCGATGAAGCCCACGCGCGCGTGCGGAATCAGTTGCAGAATGGACGGCAGCATCCCGAGTCCCGAGCGCAGCACCGGCACGAGAATCACTTCGCGCACGAGTTCCAGTCCGTCGGCCTTCGCGAGCGGCGTCTGCACGCGCACCTTCTTCGTGGGGAACGTGCGCGTCGCTTCATAGACCATCAGCGCCGCGACTTCGGCAATGCCGCGCCGGAAATCTTCCGAGCCGGTCTTGGCGTTGCGCAACCGCGTGAGGTTGTGCTGGACGAGGGGGTGCTGGATGACGGTGACGTTTTTCAGCGCGGCAGAGCGAGTGGACATAGGAAGTAGAGGCGGCCCAGTTGAAGTTTCGGCAGATCGAGGCCGAGATCGATCTTCAGCGTCCGCACCTCGCTCTTGCCGAAGAGGCCGAGGAGGTCGCCGAGTCCGAACACGGGCTGGTATTGAATCAGATTCGCGTCACTGATCTTCGTGAGCTTCTGCGCGCGCTCCACTGCGGCCTCGAAGTTTCCAATCTCATCCACGAAGCCCTGCTTGAGTGCCTCCTTGCCAGAGAGGATGCGACCGTCGGCGTATTGCACCCAGTTGTCGGAGAGCGCGCGGCCCTTGTCCGCGTCGGCGCTGTTCTTCTTCAACGCGTTGCCACGGCCCTCGGCGACGATGCTCTTAAACTTGTCGAAAGTCTCGTTGATCAGGGACTGGATCATGTCGCGCTCCTCCTGCGAAATGTCCTCCTCGCGTTTGTCGGGACTGAGCATGTCCTTGAACTTGCCGCTTTTGAAAACCTCGGGACGCACGCCCACCTTGTCCATGAGGCCGCGGAAATTGTAGCCGTGCATGATCACGCCGATGCTGCCGGTGATGGTCAGTTCGTTCGCCACGATCCACTGGCACGGCGCGCTGACGTAATAGCCGCCCGAGGCCGCGAGGCTGCCCATCGAGGCGACGACGGGCTTGCGGGTGTCGCGCTGAAATTTCACGATTAGGTTGTAGATGTCGTCGCTCGCGAGCACTTCGCCGCCGGGAGAATTCACCTTGAGCACCACGGCCTTCACGCGCTTGTCCTCCGCCGCGTGCCGCAACTGTTCCTGGATGATGTCCACCATCGTCGGCCCGCCTCGCCCCATACTCGACGAAGTGATGACGCCCTCGACCGGCACGACCACGATGCGATTCGCGCTGCCGTTGTCCTCGATCCAATGCTCCTGCAATTGCGGCCCGCCCGCGTGTCCGTGCAACACGCTGCCGCCGCCCGCGATCTCGGAGAGCATGGCGAACGGATTAAAGATGAGCACGAGCACGAGCAGCACGCAGAGGATGAGCGCGAAAATTTTCCAGCCACGGCCACCGCGCGGCGCGGGCGGCACGTAGGCCGGCGGTTGAAAACGAGGCGGGGCCGGACGGAACGGCGGCGGCGGAGGCAGCGGTGCGGGAGTAGGGGCCGGCTCAGGCGCAGGTGTGGGCGGCGTGACAGTTTCATCCATAGCGCGCGCAAGCTACTGAACGGGAAATGGACGAGCAAGCGCGCAACAGGAAACCCGGATGGAGCGCGGGCGTCCCGCCCGCCCGAACGGAACCAGACGCCGCTCCGTCAAGCAGGCGTGAGGAGAGGGAAGAACTTTCGCGCCGACCGGCAGGCGGGACGCCCGCGCTCCTGACCGGGCCACTTGTCGAATTGCCAAGCCTCCGCCGCTTCGCTTACAAATCCGCCCGACCGATTGAACTTAAAATATAAATCATGAAGAAATTACTATTCGTCCTTGCCCTGTCCCTCGCCGTCTTCCTGCCGCGTGCGCAGGGCATCGCCATTAACCCGCCCTATCTCGGCTCCATCAGCAACGAGGTGTTCAGCCAGCTCACCACCGTCACTAACGAGCTTGCCGCGACCAACAACGTCGTCGCCAACAAGAAGCTGCTCAAAGTCCTGCTCGGCGCCCAGAAGCTCATCGCCAAGACCAAGACCAACCACGTCGCCGGAGCCAAGAGCCTCGGCGTGTTGAACAAGTCCCTCGGGCGCTCCTCGCTCTCAAACGAGTTCAACCCCCTCATCCAGGGCACGGCGGACATCTATGTGAACGTCTTCCAGAACATCCTCGAAGACCTCGAAGATCGCGTGGATGCCTCGTTCCCCGGCAAGGCCAACGACGCCGCGCGCAAGACGCTGGCCCAGTTCCTCGCCGCCATTGATAACGCGGACACCAACTCGAACTTTCTCCTCGTGCTCAAAGCTCTGGGTGCCGCCGCCAAGGGTGAGATCGGCGCGCAGAAGGCCGTGATCAAGGCCGAGGCCGCGTCGGCCCCGCCGAACAGCTTCACGGCCACGGTCACGGCCAGCGGTCAGGGCACGTTCACCTACAAGCCCGTCATCCAGTCGGTGAACGCGGCTTACGTGTCGGCCACGCATCTCTTGAACATTCAGTCTTTCGACATCAAAACTTCGGGTAGCAGTTTTTCGTCGCTTGACGCGCAAACAAAAAACATCGGCATCTTGGTGGCTGTGCCTGGTGACGGCACCCACACTTACAACCTCTCCACGGACTCAAACCTGATTTACTATTCCTTCAACCACACGCACGGCGGCAGTCTCGTCTTTGGTGAAATTTACTCGGCGGACCGTGGAACCGTTACGCTGACGTTCGACAGTGCGACCAAATTTGTCTATGGCACGTTCAGCTTTTCGGGCAATGGCGATAATGATAGTGGATTGTCAGCAACCGTGAACGGCTCATTCGCCATTCACTATCTGCCCTGATTTAACGCCTTCGTCTTCAACGCGCGGACGGCAACGTCCGCGCGTTTTTCATGTCCGTCTCCCTTCCACAGCCTGGCAATGAGCCGCGAAATAACGCAAAGAACGCTCCGGCCCGAGTGTCCGCACTTTCAATCGCGCCTCACGGGACGAGCCTGGGATGGCAACGACGCATGGATTTTCTGGATTCACTCCGGCGTCTGGCCGAACCTCCCGCCGCAACATGAGCTGGTTTTATCGCCGTCTGATCCGTCCCGCGCTTTTCACGCAGGACTCGGAGCGCATTCACAACCGCACCCTCGCCGCGCTCGGAAAGTGCAGCCGCTCCCCTGCCCTGTGCTCGCTGCTCTCCTCGCTGTATTCCGCGCCGCCCTGGCCGGTGGAAGTCTTCGGTTTGAAATTTCCGAACCCCGTCGGACTCGCCGCCGGCCTGGACAAGCACGCCGCCGCCCTGCCCGCGTGGGCCGCGCTCGGCTTCGGCTTCACGGAACTTGGCGGCGTGACCTGGCACGCGCAGCCCGGCAATCCCGCCCCGCGCATGTTCCGCGCCGTGCGCGACGAGGCGCTGGTCAACCGCATGGGGTTCAACAATCCCGGTGCGGAAGCGATGGCCGCCAAGCTGCGCGCCTGGCACGACTCCGGCCGCTGGCCCCAACACCCCGTGGGTATCAACCTCGGCAAATCGAAAATCACGCCGAACGAAAAAGCCGCCGAGGACTACGCCAACTCCTTCCGCCTCCTGCGTCCCCTCGCCGATTTCTTTGTGGTGAACGTCAGCTCGCCAAACACGCCGAACCTGCGCGCGCTCCAGGACAAGTCGGCGCTCGAAGAAATTCTCGCCGCACTTCAGCAGCTCAATGCCGCGGAACCCAAACCGCTGCTTGTGAAAATTGCGCCCGATTTGTCCTTCGAGGCGCTCGATGAAATTCTCGAACTCATCACACGGCGAAAACTCTCCGGCATCGTCGCCACCAACACCACCGTCGCGCGCCCGGAAACGACGGACGAAAACTCGCGCCGCACTTACGCCGAGACTGGCGGGCTGAGCGGACGGCCTTTGCGCGCGCGCAGCACGGAAATCATCCGGCACATCCATCGCCAGACGCGCGGCGCGCTGCCCATCATCGGGGTCGGCGGCATTTTCAACGCCGACGACGCCTCGGAAAAACTCCAGGCCGGCGCGTCGCTCGTGCAGATTTACAGCGGCCTAGTCTATGAAGGTCCGGCGCTGGCCGGCGACGTGGTGCGCGGACTCGCCGCCCGGCGAAAATGACGCAACTAATCGGCCCTCCGACGCCTGAATAGAAATCTCGCGCGCCGCTTCCAAAAACGATTCATGCTGTTTAACCTCGTGCGTCGAATGATTTTTCCAATGCTTCTGAAGCGCGCGCTGCGCCTGCTTTGCGCCGGTGCCCTCGCTTGCGGCATGATTTCCTGCCGTGACGCCCGGAAGGATGCGCCCAAGCCGACGGCCGAGGAGGCGCGCACCGTGAAAGTTGCCGCCGCCACCCTGCGTCCGATGGAAAAGTTTCTCACCGTCTCCGGCACGCTCGCGGCGCAGGAGGAGGCGACCTTGAGCGTCAAGGTTCCAGGCCGTCTGGAGAAAATTGCCGTGGATTTGGGCAGCGTGGTGCGGCGCGGCGATTTGATCGCGCAGGTCGAGCGGCGCGATTACGAGTTGCGGGTTCAACAGGCGAAAGCCGCCGTGGCCGAGTCGCGCGCGGCGGTTGGATTGTCGCTCGAAGGCCACGAGGAAAACACTTCCGTCGAGACCATCGCCACGGTCAAGCAGGCGCAGGCGGTGTTGAACGAGGCGGTGAAAAATCGCGAGCGCGTGCAGCGACTCTCCGGCGAAGGCATCAGTTCCAAATCCGAAGTGGACACCGTGGAAACCGCGCACGCCGTGGCGGCGACGCGCTACGAGAGCGCCGTGGAGGAAGCGCGCACGCGGCTCGCCGTGCTCGCCCAGCGCCGCGCGGATTTAGATGTCGCGCAGCAGCAGTTGCTCGACACATCCATTCTCGCGCCCTTCGACGGAGCCATCCAGTCGCGCACGGCCAGTCCGGGCGAACACCTCCAACTCGGCACGCCGGTCGCCTCGCTGGTGCGGCTCGATCCGTTGCGGCTCCGATTGGAAGTGCCGGAGCGCGAGTCGGGCTGGGTGCAGGCGAGCCAGCGCGTGCGGCTCACGGTCGAGGGCAACACGAACATTTTTCGCGGCACCGTGGCGCGTGTCAGCCCGGCCCTCACGGAACAGAACCGCATGTTGATGATCGAAGCGGATGTCCCGGCGCAACCCGGCCTGCGCCCTGGCCTCTTCGTGCGCGCGCAGGTCGTGGTGAAGGAAAACGAGACGGTGTTATGCGTGCCGACGAATGCGCTGATTGTTTTCGCCGGCCTCGAAAAAGTCATCGCCGTCGAGGAGGGCCAGGCCCGCGAGCGCACCGTGAACACCGGACGCCGCGCGGCGGGCTGGGTGGAAATCACCTCGGGGTTGAAGGCGAAAGATGTTGTGGTGCTGGAGCCGGGCAATCTGCGCACGGGGCAGACCGTGAAGTTTGCGGAGGCTGGCGTGCGCGTGGGCGAAGTGACGGGACCATGAAGAGTTTATTTTTTCCGCGAGGTTTCGCTTTTTCCAAATCGACAAAAGGTAGGGCGTCGCTGTCCTCAGCGCGCCGGAGTGAGGCGTTCGCAAGTTCTCTCGCGTCATTCCGATTCGTGGCCCGGCGCGCTGAGGACAGCG
>JAYVQC010000147.1:0-6171 GCA_043757045.1 Akkermansia sp.
GAGCGCGTGGGAACTTGCGGATACCGTTCTCCATTTCACATTGCTGCGGGCTGGAAAGCCCGCGCTCCGTTAGCCGAGCAGCGCCTTCGCCTTCGCCAGCGCCTCGTCCACTTTCGCGGCATCCTTGCCGCCGCCGCGGGCTTGGTCGGGTTTGCCGCCGCCTTTGCCGCCGACGATGGGCGCGATGGTCTGAATGATTTTTCCGGCCTGAACTTTCGCGGTGTATTCCGGCGAAACGCAGGCGATGAGCGTGACTTTGTCGTCCGCGCCGCCGCCGAGGACGATCACGCCGGGGAAACGGCCCTTCAACGCATCGGCAATCGCCTGGAGGAAATCGCCCTCCGCGTCGCCGAGGTTGTGCGCGATGATCGGGATGCCATTCACCGTCTGCGCGTGGATGAGCAATTCGCTCGCAGCGTTCGACGCGTTGCGTTGCACGGAGATGCGCAACTGCTTCTCGAGTTCCTTCTGCTGCGCGAGCATCGCTTCAATCTTCTTCTCCAGCTCATGCACGGGGGAATTGATCTTCCCGGCCACGTTGCGGATGAGTTGAAGCTGACTGTTCGCCAGCGCGTAAGCCTCCAGACCCGCGACGGCTTCGATGCGGCGGACGCCGGCGGCGATGGCGTTCTCGCCCACGATGCGGAAGAGGCCGATCTCGCCCGTGGCGCGCGTGTGCGTGCCGCCGCAGAGTTCCATCGAGTAACCGTCGAGCTTGTGCGCGCTGCCGCCGATTTGCACCACGCGCACGGTGTCGCCGTATTTGTCGCCGAAGAATTGCAGCACGTCCTTGCGCGTCTTCACGTCGGCGTGGGGGACTTCCGTCCACGAGACGACGGCGTTTTCGAGGATGCGTTCGTTGACGAGTTTCTCGATGTCCGCGACTTGCGCGGGGGTGAGCGCGGCGCTGTTGAAGTCGAAGGTCAGCTTGTCGGGGCCGACGAAGGAACCTTTCTGCGACGCCTCATGGCTCACGACTTCGTGCAGCGCCCAGTGGAGCAAATGCGTGACGGTGTGATGGCGCTGGATGGCTTTGCGGCGCGGGGCGTCCACGGTCAATTCGACGGTGCTGCCGATGGTGGGCAGGTCTTCGGAATTGAGGATTGAGGATTGAGGATTGGGGATTGGGGATTGCAGGAAGTGCAGCCAGGTGTTGCCGCTCTTCTGGGTGTTGACCACGCGCCAGAGCTGGCCGCTGCCGCTGATCTCGCCGGTGTCGCCGACCTGGCCGCCCATCTCGGCGTAGGCGGTGGAGGTGTCGAGGATGACGGCGGTCTTGTCCTTGAGGCCGACGACTTCGAGGACTTTGGCGGACGTGGACAAGGTGTCAAAGCCGGTGAACTTCGTGGGCGTGGTGGTTTCAATCTGGGAGAGGGAGATGACTTCCTTCTTTTGGGCGGCGCGGGCGCGGGCGCGCTGTTCGTCCATCAACTTCTCGAAGCCGACGGTGTCCACGCTCAAGCCGCGTTCGCGCGCCATCAACTCGGTCAGGTCGAGCGGGAAGCCGTAGGTGTCGTAAAGTTCAAAGGCATCTCTGCCGCCGATGCGATTCAAGACTGCTGTCTTTGATATGGTGGCGAACTGCTTCAAACGCGCCAAGTGACCAAGTGCTTCCACGAATTTGTGATCGCGGGTGCTATTTAATAGTCCCACCACTTCATCCTGAAGGAATACCTCTCCATCCAGAACCTTGTGCCGGGCTGATCCTTCAGTGGCCTTGCGGTAGAAGGATTCCATTTCGGCAATCATTTCGACGCTCGTTTGCTTTCTAACGAGTTGAGCCTCCCAACGCTGGGAGTTTTCATCGACAGTTTGAATCGCAAGTTTGAAGACATCGCGTCCGCTGATCATCTGCTCAAACCGTCTGATTCCCGTATCCAGCGTCCGATTAAACGCCTCCTCCTCGATCCGAATCGTTTCCTGCACCTGCGCCTTGCGCGTGCGGATTTCCGGGAATACATCGCCCATCGTTTGCGCGAGCACGTCCACGAGCTTGTAGAAGAACGGTTCGTGGAAGCCGAGGGTGCGCCCGTAGCGCACGGCCCGGCGCAGGATGCGGCGCAGGACGTAGTTGCGGTCCGTGTTGCCGGGCTGGATGCCGTCGGCAATGGCAAAGCTCAACGTGCGGATATGGTCGGCAATGACCCGGAAGGCGATGTCCGTGGCGACCTGGTCCTGGCTGGCCTTTGGCTGGGTGGCGTCTGCCTGGGTGGAACGGGCTACCAGCCCGTCCCGCTGGGCTACCAGCCCAGCGGAATGGGAGGGAGCGTTCGTTTGCAAACCAGCGTTCACTGACGAGAGTGGCGTTCCTCCCGTTCCGCCGGGCAGGTTGCCCGGCGGGACAGGCTGGTAGCCTGTGCTACCCGCGCGCGCAGAGCGCGCGCTCAGGGACACGTACGGTTGCCACGCTTCGATCTCCGGCGTCCAGAGCCACGGCCACGGCTCGGATTCTTGGACCAGACCAGCCGCCCACGGATTGCGGCAGACGTAATGAAACTTTTCCTGCAAATCCAAATCGCTCCGCATGTAGCGGTCGTAGCGTTCTTCCTGCCAGAGCGTGCCCTTCACCTTGTCGAGCTTGTTGTTCTCGTTCGAGGAGTAGGACTTGATCGAATGCAGAATTTCCGACAACGGCCAGAAGACCGGGTTGCCCTCCTTGTCTTCCTCCTTCACGCCGGGCTGGATGATGAAGTGAGCGTGGTCAGGCATGACACACGCGGCGACGAGCCGGTAGCGGGACTCGCGCCAATGGAGGATGCAGTCGAACACCATGTCGCGTGCGACAGGCGAGAGTTGACGCGGCGCGATGGTGTTGATGATGACGTGATAGATGGCCCACGGCTTCTCGAAGTGCGGAAGGTTGCGCTTGGAGTAAGTCGCGCCCGGCGCGACTTCCTGGGTGGCACGGGCTACCAGCCCGTCCCGCTGGGCAACCTGCCCAGCGGAATGAGAGGGAGCGTTCGCTGTGGAACCGACGTTTGTTGCAGGGAGTGGCGTTGCTCCCGTTCCGCCGGGCTGGTAGCCCGGCGGGACAGGCTGGTAGCCTGTGCTACCCAAAGCCGAACCCGCGTCGTTGGGAAGCGTGCTTGTGTATTTCTTGCCGCTCATCTTTTCCAGCGCATCAAAAATAGGGCGGAAGATGTCGGTCTCGTAGTTGGAAATTTTCGCGTTCTGGAAGTCGGTCAGGTTCTTCGTCCCTTGAATGATGCTGGTCACGCGCTCGAAGCCCATGCCGGTGTCCACATGCTGCGCGGGCAGCGGCGTGAAGGTGCCGTCGGGGTTGGCGTTGTATTGGATGAAGACGTTGTTCCAAATCTCGATGCAGCGGGCGTCGGAGCCGTTGACGAGGAGCGCGCCGGACTTCTGCGCGTCGAGGTCGGTGGCCACGGGTCCTGGGCGCAGGTCCACGTGCATCTCGGTGCAGGGTCCGCACGGGCCGGTCTCGCCCATCATCCAGAAGTTGTCCTTCTTGTTGCCGTTCACGATGTGGACGTCGGGGTCGAGTCCGACGCTGCGGAATTTGGCGGCCCACAAATCCCACGCTTCCTGATCGCGGTCGGCGGGATCGTTCTTCGTTTTGTCGGGCTGATAGATGGTGGCGTAGAGGCGCTGCGGCGGAAATTTCCAGACTTCGATGATGAGTTCCCACGCCCAGTTGATGGCGTCCTGCTTGAAGTAGTCGCCGAAGGACCAGTTGCCGAGCATCTCGAAGAAGGTGTGGTGATACGTGTCGAGACCGACGTCATCAAGGTCGTTGTGCTTGCCGCCGGCGCGGATGCACTTCTGCGTGTCGGCGGCGCGACCAGGCGAGTAAGGGCACTTCACCTGACCGAGGAAGATGGGCACGAACTGGTTCATGCCAGCGTTCGTGAACAGGAGGTTCGGCGAGTCCGGCATGAGGCTGGACGAGGGCACGATGGTGTGTTGCTTCGACTTGAAGAAGTCGAGGAACGACTGGCGGATTTGTGTGCTGGTCATCATGGCTGCGTGAAAAAAGTAATCAGTAATCAGTGAAACAGTGGTCAGAGGCCGGTGAGTGCGTTCGTCCGTGGGACTGATTACTGACTCACTGATTACTGATTACTGTTTCTCCCCGAAACAGAGCCGTGAAAGCTAGGGAACGACCAGCGGCAAGGCGAGTGGAGATTTTGCCCGAAACTCAAGTCTTCCCCGTGTGCCGGATGTCGCGGCCTTCGTAGAGATAGACCACTTCCTCGCCGATGTTCGTGGCGTGGTCGGCGATGCGTTCGAGGCTCTTGGAAATGTCAACTTGCGGCATGGAGGTGGACGAGGTGCAAATCCGCTGATTTTGAACATTGCCTCCGCCGGGGTTTTCGGGCTAAACCCTTCCCTCATCACGTAGCAAACGCACCGTTCTATGACCAAACTCCTTCCACGCCATTTTTTTGGGATGATGGTTCTGTGCTCCGGACTCGCCCTAGCCGGAGCGGCCACTGTTCAGGTTTCCATCATCGGCACCAGCTTCAATCCCAAGGTCGTAACGGTGAACGTCGGCGACACGGTGGTGTGGTCGAACGGGCAGGATGTTCACACCGTCAGTCCAAACGGGGGCGTGACGGAATCGTTCTGCGGCGGGTTTTCCATCACCTCCTGCAGCCATGTTTTCAACAGCGCCGGCTCGTTTGCCTATCACTGCAACTTCCACGAGAACTCGCACAGCATGACCGGGCTGGTCCTCGTGGTGGCCGCGCCGACCAACAGCGGCGTGCCGCCCACGGTGGCCATTACTGGCGTGGCTGCGAATGCGCTGCTGGCCGCGCACAGCAGCGTCAACATTGGCGTCAACGCGAGTGACGCCGACGGCAGCGTGGTGAGCGTGACGTGGCAGACGAACGGCGTGACCTTCGCGGTGACCACAATTCCGCCCTTCAGCCTGACCACGACCGGCCTGGTCGCGGGCCAGCCGTCTTTGCGCGCCATCGCCACGGACAATCAATCGCTCAGTGCCACTTCCGCGCCGGTGAACATCCGCGTGGTGACGCCGCCCGTGTTGTCGTTTGTGCCGGCCGGGGGCGGGGCGGGTCAGTTTCTTTTTCAAACCGTGCCGGGCGTGAATTACATCATCGAAAGCGCGGGGCAACTCCCAGAATTCAGCGCGCAGGCCACGAACTCCGGCAACGGCGCGGTGCAAAATTTCTTCTCCTCCATCGCGGTGGGGCAGAAGTTTTTCCGGCTGAGACTGGAATAATTCAGGCCCGATTTTTGCGCGGAGCAGGCACCTGCGCCCCGCCGCCTTTGGTCAGGCGGCAAAAGCATTGAATCTGGGTCTGGGGGTTTCGTACGATCCAACCAATGAAACCATCGAGAGTTCGACACACGTTTATGTTGGCGCCGTCCGCAGCATGAAAACACTCTTCGCCCCGTTCCTTCTCACCGGCGCTTTGGCCGCACCCGCGATGGCGTGCGACTTGTGCTCCATTTACAACGTCAACGCGGCGGAGGGTTCGCGGAACAAAGGTTTCTCGGTGAGCGTGGCGGAACAGTTCACGCACTTCGGCACATTGCAGGAGGACGGAGACGAGGTGCGGGATCCCGCGAACCAGTACTTGAACAGTTCCATTTCCCAGGCCGTGCTCGGCTACACCTTCAACGATTGGGTGAGCGTGCAATGCAGCCTGCCCTTTATTTATCGCCAGTTCAAACGGCCCGAGGGTTTCGCCACGGACCGGGGCAGCGAGTCGGGTCTGGGCGACGTGTCGTTGCTGGCGAACTTCACACCGGTGCGCATCGAGCACATGCACTCGACGTTCAACTGGAGCGTCTTCGGCGGCGTGAAATTCCCGACGGGCGACAGCGACCGCCTCAAGGAAGAGTTCAACGAAGTGGAAGTGCCCGGCGCTCCCGAGAGCGGCATTCATGGGCACGATCTCGCGCTGGGCAGCGGCTCCTACGATGGCGTGATCGGCACCGCGTTTTATGCGCGCTATCGCCGGGGTTTCTTCGGCGCCACGATGAGTTACTCCATTCGCACCGAGGGCGATTTTGATTATCGCTACGCGAACGATTTGACGTGGAACGGCGGCCCCGGCGTTTTCCTTTGGCTCAGCGAAGAATGGACAGCCTCGCTGCAATGCGTGGTGAGCGGCGCGGACAAGGGCCTCGATAAATCCGGCCACGAAAGGGCGGAGGACACCGGCCTCACCGCCGTGT
>JAYVQC010000148.1:0-6142 GCA_043757045.1 Akkermansia sp.
TGTCCGAGTTTTGCATTCATACTCCTGGTTCAAGGTTTTACTCACTCGGAGAGGAACCGTTCACGCCGCCAGTATGGCGGTACTGTCAAGATGCGCCCGCCACATGGCGTCGCCAATTTGTTCGCTTGCCGCCTCCGCCCCCGCCTCTAAAGTTACGCCGACGAATTTATGACCGCACCCAAAGTGATTTACTTCGACAACAACGCCACCACCCGCGTCGCGCCGGAAGTCGCCGATGCCATGATGCCCATGCTGCGCGAATTCTGGGGCAACCCCTCCAGCGCCTACGCGTTCGGTTCGCAGGTCCACGGCCACGTCGAGAAGGCCCGCGCGCAGGTCGCCGCGCTCATCAATTGCGACCCCAAGGAAATTGTCTTCACCTCCTGCGGCACCGAGAGCAACAACGCGGCGATTCATTCCGCGCTCGTCACGCAGCCCGGCAAGAAGCACGTCATCACCACCGGCGTCGAGCACTCGGCGAACATGAACTACGGCGCGTTCCTCCAGAAGACCGGCTACGACGTGACCTTCCTCCCCGTCGAGAGCGACGGCTCGCTCGACCTGCATCTGCTGGAGAAATCCATCCGCCCCGACACCGCGATTGTTTCCATCATGTGGGCGAACAACGAGACCGGCGTGCTCTTTCCCATCGAGGAGATTGCCGCCATCTGCCGCAGCAAGGGCGTGCTCTGCCACACCGACGCGGTGCAAGTGCCGGGCAAAATTAAAATTGATGTGAAGACCCTCGGCGTGGACTTCCTCTCGCTCTCCGCGCACAAGCTCCACGCGCCGAAGGGCATCGGCCTGCTCTACGTGAAGCGCCGCACCAAGTTCCAGCCCTACGTCATCGGCGGGCACCAGGAACGCGGACGTCGTGGCGGCACCGAGAACGTCACGCACATCGTCGGCTTCGGACGCGCGGCGGAAATGGCCATGAGCCATCTCGACGAGGAGAACACCCGCGTGCGCGCCCTGCGCGACCGGCTCGAAGACACGATTCTCCGCACCATTCCGAACACCGTGCGCAACGGTGGCAAGGAACCGCGCCTGCCCAACACCACGAACCTCGCCTTCGACTTCGTGGAAGCGGAAGCCGTGCTCCTGCTCCTCGACAATCTCGGTATCTGCTGCTCCAGCGGCAGCGCCTGCACCACCGGTTCGCTCGATCCCTCGCACGTCCTCATGGCGATGGGTCTGAACCCGATGCGGGCGCGCGGCAGCGTGCGCTTCAGCCTCGGCCTCTACAACACGGCGGAGGAAGTGGACTACGTGCTCAAGCATCTGCCTGGCATCATCAAGCGCCTGCGCGACATCTCGCCGCTCAACCCCGACCACACCGACAACCACGCCTACGACATCGAAGGCGCGCGCGTGAAGCACGAAAGCGACTTGGCGGCGGCGGTGGGCCAGGAGTAAGGTTCCGGCATGAATCCGCGCGCGTTCACTTACTGGCAGGACGGCAAAGACTGGCTCGGCTTTCTCGACGAGTTCCCCGACTACATGACGCAGGGCGACTCGCTCGACGACTTGAAGGCGCACCTCGCCAGCCTTTACGAAGATTTGACCAGTGGAGAAATCCCCTCCGTGCGGCGGCGTGGTGAACTCGAACTCGCGTGAAGCGCCGGGAACTCATCCGCAAGATTGAAGAACAGGGCGCGGTGTTCATCCGCCACGGTGGCAAACACGACTGGTATCAAAATCCGCAGACGAAGATGGCGCAACCAGTTCCACGCCACACGGAGATCAACGAACATCTCGCGCGCGCCATCTTGAGAAAACTGGCCGACAAACCCTGACGCCATGAACCACGCCTACGACATTGATGCCGCGCGCGTGAAGCACGAAAGCGACTTGGCGGCGACGTTGAAGTAGTGATACAACTTGATTATGAAAACCAAATCGCTTTTGGCTCTACTGCTTGCCTGGGCCATTGGTGTTCATGCACAACTGATTCTTAATCAGGGAGAATCCCACGTTCTTTATTTTAATCATTTGGGAAACCGGGTGAATCTTTTCGGTCTGCCCCGGGAGGCGCACTACGCCGTGAGATTTTCATCGTTCGAACTGGGAAGTGCTGTGCGTTGCGACATCTGGGAGAACGAAAAGATTGGGGAGCCGATCTACTCAGGATGGATCACTAACGGAAATTATGAAATCACGCCTGTCCCAAACATTTGGGATGATTTGGAGGGAACATTTTGCCTCACGGTATTGACCGGGGCGGTGACCATCTCGATGCTTTCGATTGACGTGTATGCGGAGAGGGACGCAAACAGCACTGGGGCGGAGGCCATTTACAGCTCAGAGTTCTATTTGGAGGCCAGACCTCCGCGCTTGGAAGTGCTCTCGTCGAGTAGTGCCATCCATCTGACTTGGTGGACGAACGGTTCTTCTGGTTTTGTTCTGGAATCGTCCGACCAAGTTGATTCTAGCCCGTGGAACACAATCACGAACACCTCCACTTTTTTTGCGAAGAGAAAAGTCGTGACGCTCAGTAATAGCACGCCAGCGTCCGTGCGTTTCTTCCGCCTGCGAAAATAGCACGCCACACTAATGCATTCGCATTTAGTTGGTCCATAGCGTGACCGTTGCGGGACGGCGTCGCTGACCTCAGCGCGCCGGGTTTTTCTTGGCCAACTGATTTACAGCCAGTTCCCTTTCCCGAATCCCAAAGGGATTCCCTCACCAAAGCCCACGGTTGCGAGTCGGCGAGCTACCCTGGGTCGCGGTCCTAAATTGTTCTTCAACCCTGTAGGGGTTGTCTCACCTCGCCTCGCCGGTGAGGCAACCCCTTCAGGGTTGTCCCCTGTTTTACGCGTCGTTCCCAGGCTAGAGCCTGTCATGCACTCTTGGCGAAGAGCAAAGGGAGCATGAGGATGACCAAGGCCAGCCAGTGGTAGGCGGCGAGGGTTTCGGCGAGCCGTTCGTAATCACGGGCCAGGCGACGGAAGCGCGCCACCCAAGCGAACGTCCGCTCCACTACCCAGCGCCGCGGCAGGAGCACAAAACCCCGTTTGGCCTCGTGATGCTTCACGACTTCCAGGCGCAACCCATGTTCCTGCGCCGCCGCCGCCGGCTTTTCTCCCGTGTAGCCCTGATCCACGTAGGCCAGCTCCACGTTCTCGCCCGTCGCCTCCTGCAACGCCTCCGCCAGTGCGCCCACCTGTGCGCGGTCCTGTTCGTTGGCCGCCGTCACCTTGAGCGCCAGCAGGTGGCCCAGCGTGTCCACGGCGGCATGCACCTTCGATCCTTTCCGTTTCTTGGCCCCGTCGAACCCCGCCCGTCCGCCGCTCTCGGGCGTGGACTGGAGGGTGCGGCTGTCCAGGATGGCGGCGGTGGGCGCGGCGTTCTTGCCCGCCGCCAGCCGCAGCACCGCGCGCAGGTCATGCGCCATCGCCTCGAAACACCCGGCCCGCACCCAGCGCCGGGTCTGCTGCTGCACGGCGGTCCAGGGCGGCAGATCGTGGGGCAGCATCCGCCACGGACAGCCCGCGCGCACGAACCAGCGCAGGCCGTTGTAGAGCGTGCGCAGTTCGTATTTCCGTTGCGGGGCGTCCGCCTTCATCAGGGTCAGGTAGGGGGCGCAAAAGGCCCATTCGTCGTCGGTCACATCGCTGGGATAACTGGCTCGTTCGGGCGTCATCCCGATCTTGTGCCCGCTAAGTGCCCTGTTCGTACAGCTTTATTCTTTCCACGCCCGCTTGATCAAAGTGCATGACAGGCTCTAGTTCGCGCGGCGCTCGCAACCCTGGGCTTCGGTGAGGCAACGCCTTCGGGGTTGGGAGGCGTCGCCGTCTTCAGCGCGACAGGCTCAGGCGTGGTGAATGTTTCGTTTTACTTCGCCCCTTCAACTGCTTTCGCCAGCCCCTCGATGGTGTGGACCTTCGCCTCGACGGTGGGCGTGAGGCCCAATGCCGTGAGCGCCTTGCTGGTCTCGGGACCGATGGAGGCGGTCTTTAGCTTTGGGAATTTTTTCAAGAGCGCAGGCAGCGGAATGCGCGCGTGGAAATTCTGCACGGTGGAACTGCTCGTGAATGTGATCCAGTCCGCGCCTTCCTCCTGGAGCCGCGCGGCGGTGCCGAAACGGTCGTCGGTTTCCGGCACGGTTTTATAAACGGACACGTCGTCCACGATGGCACCCTGATCTTCGAGGGCGCGGACGAGTTCGGGGTTCGCGACCTGCGCGCGGAGGATGAGCATCTTCACGTTTTCGATGTCCTGATAATCCTCGAAGGCTTTGGCGATTTGGTCGGTGACGTATTCCTTCGGCACGAGGTCCACCTTGAAATGGAGTTCCTGAAGTTTCGCTGCCGTGGCCGGGCCGACCGCCGCGAGCCGCGCACCGCCGAGCGCGCGGATGTCTTCAAAGCTCTTGAAGAAGTAGGTGAAGAATTGGGTCACGCCATTCGGACTGGTGAAGATGATCCACTCGTATTCGCCGAGCATGGTCAGGGCCTCGACGAGCGCCTGCCGGTCATCCGGCGCTTCCACGCGGATGGTGGGGATTTCCAACACTTCCGCGCCGCGCTCGGTGAACCGCCGGGACAATTCGCTGGCCTGCTCGCGTGTGCGCGTAACCACAATGCGCTGGCCGAAGAGCGGACGATTCTCGAACCAGTTCAACTTCTTCTTCAGCGAGACCACGCCGCCGATGATGGTGACCGCCGGGGCCTTGAAATCCTTTTCCTTCACCACGTCGGCGATGGTGGCGAGCGTGCCGGTGATGGATTGCTGGCGACCCGTGGTGCCCCAACGAATCATGCCCACGGGCGTCTGCGCGTCCATGCCGCTGGCCATGAGCGACGTGGTGATGGCGCGAATCCGCTCCACGCCCATGAGGATGACTTTGGTGCCGGGCACGTTCGCGATGGCGTCCCAGTTGATGGAAGATTCGTCCTTCGTCGGATCTTCGTGCCCGGTGATGACGGTGAAGCTGGAGCAATGGTCGCGGTGCGTGAGCGGGATGCCAGCGTAATTCGGCGCGGCCACGATGGAGGAAATGCCGGGGACGACTTCAAAATGAATGTTCGCCGCCGCAAGCTCCTGGGCCTCTTCGCCGCCGCGCCCGAAGATGTAGGGGTCGCCGCCCTTGAGGCGCACCACGGTCTTCCCTTCGCGAGCTTTCGCGATGAGGAGTTGGTTCAGTTCTTCCTGCGGAATGGCGTGTTCCTTCGCGCGCTTGCCGCCGTAGATCACTTCCGCCGAGATCGGCGCAAGGCGCAGGAGGTCAGGATTCACTAGCGCGTCATAGACCACGACATCCGCGCGTCCGAGAAGTTCCGCGCCACGCATCGTCAGCAGGCCCGCGTCACCAGGACCCGCGCCGACGAGATAAACCGTTCCATGTTTCATAAGGGCGCGAAGGGTAGGGGCCGGGAACAGAGCCGTAAAATAGAAAGCCGTGGTGCATCAGGTGTGGCCTCCAATCCGCACCGGCTCGGCATTCTTCACCATTCCCATCCTCGCGTTCGGCTGCTTAACCTCCGCCCGTGAAAATTCTCTTCATCGGAGACGTCGTGGGGGCGCCGGGACGCAAGGCCGTCGCCCTGCTCGTGCCGGTGTTGCGCGCGCGGCACGGCATCCACTTCGTCATCGCAAATGGGGAGAATTCGGCGGGCGGCTCGGGCATCACGCCGGCCACGGCCAGCGAACTGTTCAGCGCGGGCGTGGACCTCATCACCACCGGCGATCATCTCTGGGATCAGAAGGAAGTGATCGGGCTGCTGGAGAATGAGCCGCGCTTTCTGCGTCCGCGAAATTATCCCGCCGGCACGCCGGGCCACGGCAGCGCGGTCTTGGATCGCGAAGGGTTGCCGCCTGTGGGCGTGATCAATTTGCAAGGCCGCGTCTTCATGGGCGAACTGGAGAATCCTTTCGCCGCCGCGCTCGCCGAGGTGGAGCGTCTGCGTCAGCGCACCAACATCATCTTCGTGGACATGCACGCCGAGGCCACGTCCGAGAAGATTGCGCTGGCCCGGATGCTCGATGGCCGCGTGAGCGCCGTGGTCGGCACGCACACGCATGTGCAGACGGCGGATGAACAAATTTTTCCCGGCGGCACGGCGTTCCTCTGCGACGCGGGTTTCACCGGCCCGCACGAGAGCGTGCTGGGCCGCGAGATCGAGCCGGTCATCAAACGCTT
>JAYVQC010000149.1:0-23397 GCA_043757045.1 Akkermansia sp.
CGCGAACTTGAAGCTCGGATGTCGCTTCCGCCCGCACGCGGCGAATGAATTCAAAAGGTTGTTGAAGTGCGCGGAGTGCTCCCTGATATTCCGCGCCGCTCGTCCTCGGACGGGCAACACCGGTCGGGGCGTAGCGTAGCCTGGCTAGCGCGCTTGCTTGGGGTGCAAGAGGTCGAGAGTTCAAATCTCTCCGCCCCGACCATTTTCTTCTCTTGCTCACTTCGTTTGAACTCCGTCGAATTGCGCCATGCTTTCTCGTTCGGAAATTTCCACCCGCCTCTCGGAACTCGGCCTCGTCGCCGTCATCCGCACGTCTTCGTTTGAACTCGTCGCCCCGGTCTGCGAGGCGCTGGCGGCGGGGGGCGTATTCGCGCTCGAAGTGACCATGACGGTGCCGGACGCGCTGCAGGCCATGCGCGAGGTGAGCGCGAAGTTGGGGGACAAAATTTTGCTCGGCGCGGGAACAATCTTGAACGCGGCGCAGTGCGACGCGGCGCTGGACGCGGGGGCGCAATTCATCGTCAGCCCCATCACGAAAGTGGAAATCATCGCGGCGGCGCACGCGCGTAACAAACCAGTGATGCTCGGTGCCTACACGCCCACCGAGGCGCAGCTCGCGCACGAGGCCGGTGCGGACTTCATCAAGATTTTTCCGGCGGACAAACTGGGGCCGGGTTACATCAAAAATTTGCGCGCGCCGCTGCCGCACTTGCGCGTGGTGCCGACGGGTGGGGTGGATTTGCAGACCGCGCCGGAATTTCTGAAAGCCGGTTGCGCCGCGCTGGGCGTCGGTTCGTCGCTGCTCTCGGTGGAGATTTTGCAGACGAAGAACTGGGCGGAACTCACGCGACGGGCCGGGGAGTTCGTGCGCGTGGTGCGGGAGACGCGAGTGGCAAATTGAAGCGCCGGAGACGGGCGGTCTAAATTATCTCACGCCGGCGGTGCGGTGCGCGCGATGTTGAACGCGCGATCAAACTCGATGGCAAACGCGGTCATCTCCCCGGAAATTTTCGGCGACGCCTCGGAAAACTCGCCCGCGCGCGGCACCAGCAGTTGTGGATTCTGGCGCGCGAGCCGGCTCAACTCGAGCAGTGGTTGGAGCTGCGCCCCCAGGTCGCGCTGAAAGTTTTGCAGCCGCCGGTGAAAGAGCGCGAGTTCCGGCGGCGTGAGCGTGACCGGCTGCGTCGGCAGGCCGCTGATCGGGCGCGGCAAGGCCGGACTGGCGGCGGGAGCGACCTCCTCGAAGCGCGCGGCCAGCGCCTCAAACTTCAACGCCGCCTTGGTGAATTGGTCCGCGATGCTCGGCAGCACGTCGCCACCGTTGGCCGGATCGAGCGCATTCAACGCCCGCGCTCCGGAGATGAAAAATCCTGTCTGGGCCAGCTCGCGCGCGGTGTACATCAAATCACTTTGCAGCGCCTTGGACTGCTCCGCCGAGAGCGCGACCTCGCCGGGGACCCCGCCCGTCACATAATTCGTCCGGTTCCAGAGCGAGGGATACCATGCCGCCTCGGTCGCGGGTCGAAGGCCGAGCGCGCGTTCACATTGGTGAACGAATTCCCGCACTTTGCCCGCGATGCGCGGCGGCTGCTCGACGAGCGTGTTCGACATGCGCGTGAGCACGGCGGGATTGTAGCGAATCAGTTCCGTGGCCGCGACGACGAGAGCGAGGCAGCCGTTCACATCGTGGCGCAAACTGGAAAAATGGCGGGCGAGTTCCTCGACTTGGGGCACGTCGAGGGTCACGGCTTGAGTGGGCAAATCCATCGCGCGAAACGATGCTGACGGGCTGAAGTGAAAGCAAGCGTCCGGTGAAACAGCCCTGCGATGCACCCGCCGCGCACGAGGCTGGGAAATTCTCGTCGCGCATTCGCGCGCTCACTGTTAATGATGTGGCGATTCATCGCTTATGAAATGTGCCAAACTCTTTCGTCTCCTCAGCGCACTCGTGCTGTCTCCGTTGCTGCTCTCCGCGCAAATCACCATCACCGGCGTGGCGGACAAGACGACGTACAACAACACGGTGACGCTGACCGTCGGCACGACGGCGGGCTTCGATTACAACGCGACGCTGAACTGGCAGCCCATCGCCACCGGCGTGCCGGTGGTGCTGAACAAGCCGGACTTCTACGAACTGCGCGTGGATGCCACGAACCAGAGCGGCGGCGCGGTCACGAGCTTGTATCGCCGCTTCATCGTGCTCTCGTCCGAGCGCGTGGGGACGGAGTGGGGCTTGCCGCCGCACGTTCCGTTTCCGGTGATCCAATCGGCCTCGAATGAATTCAGCGGCGCGCGGCTGCGCGTGCTGACGCCGGCGAATTTTCCCGCCGGCTACGAAATCCCCGTCGTGGCCTGGGTCGTGGACAATGACAATCACGCCGTGCGCGCGAACGGCCTGCTCGCGGCGGGCGGACAGAACTCGATTCAACTCAAGCGTGGCGTCGGTTCCGGTTTTCTCGCCAGCAATCAGGCGCCCGGCGTTTTGAACTACACACCCTCCGTCGGCGGCGTGGCCACGAACAAATCCATCACGCTCGAATCCGGCACGGTCTGGTCGAACGTCTCCGGCACGCTCAGCGGCGTGACGACGTGGCCGGCGCAGGCGCGCATCCGTGTCACCGGACATTTGTCTGTGCCTGCTGGAAGTTCACTGACCATCGGCGCCGGCGCGGTGGTGTTGTTGAACAGCGGCGTGAACATCACGAACAACGGCGCCATCACCATCAGCGGCACGGTGGACCAGCCGGTCATCTTCACGCCGAACTCGCGGGCGCAGCCGTGGGGCGGATTTTTCATGCGCACGAGCACAGCATCGTTGACCGGCACCGGCGTCATTTTCGTGGCGAGCGGCGCGGACCCGACGGGCGGCGCGGGCCATCGTCCCGAGCAATGCCTTTTCCTCGTGGACAGTACGCCGACGATTTCGCTGACGGACTCAGCGGCGATATTTCTCGCGGGCCAGATGGGCCATGCCTATGGCGGCGGGATCTTCAACTTCACGCGGTTCCTGTTGCAGCACGCGACCACCGGCGGCGAATACACCGGCGCGAACTGGACGGTGAACGACAGCGCCTTCATCGAGTTCCCGGACGACACGGTGAACTTCGTGGATGCCGACAACGACGGACTGTATTTCGTGAGCGGCTCGCACACCTTCACCAACACGCTCATCGGCTGGACCAAGGACGACGGCATTGATTCGGGCGGCAGCGGCTACGGCCCGCTCACCTATCAGTCCTGTTGGTTCGAGGGTGCGGTTCACGAGGGCAACTCGCTCTCAGGCTACAAGAGTGTGTTCTCACGCGGGACCGTTTATTTCGACTGCGGCCAAGGCATTGAAGATGGCTACAACGCGCCGACCGGGCGGTTGGACAATTGCTTTTTTACGATGAACCAGTCTGGCATCCGCCACGGCGACAACTATCCGAGCATCGGCAATTACGACGGCCGGTTTCTCGCGACCAACTGCATCTCCATTTACAACCACCGCGATATTTTCGGTTTCAATTGGAACAGCTCCGGCGGCTGGACGAACAGCCATGATCGTTTCTGGCCGAGCAACAACTGGGTGAGCGTGCAGGACACGAATTACCCGAACAACTTCACCTGGAACCCCGCGACCGACGGCTGGCGGCTGGCCGCGTTCGGCGGACGCGAACGCGTGGGCGTGGGTTTCGGCGCGCGTGGCAACTCGCTGGCGGTGCTGCCGGACGGCATTCCGGTGGGCCTGAGCATTTTCTGCACGAACGAGGTGCGGGTGGATTACGCGATTGATGGCACGGACGGCACGCACGCCACCGGCACGCTGGTTTTCCCCGCCGGTTTGACTCGTCGCTTTATTCCCACTCCGACGAACGTGAACGGGGTGCTCCGCATCGCGCTCGTGAATCCCGTGAACGCGGCTGTGACGGGGCCGGGCGCGTTGCTCTTCCAGAATCTGCCGGCGACGCCGGGGGCCGGCCCGATCACATTGTTGCCGCTGGCCTCGAACTGGCGCTACCTCGACGACGGCTCGGAGCAGGGCAGCGCGTGGCGCGCCTCGGCCTTCAACGACAGCGCGTGGAACAATGGCACAGCCCGGCTGGGCTTTGGTCTGGACGCGCTGCCCGTGGCAAGGACCATCCGCCGTTTCGTGCAGACCAACGGCGTGGACACCGCGCGGCAGATCACGAACTACTATTTCCGCGTTCCTGTGGTGGTCACCAACCCGGCGGCGTTCGAGATCGTCCAGTTCCGCTACCAGCGCGACGATGGCTGCGTGGTGTATTTGAACGGCGCGCAAATTTTCACGAACAACATGGGCCTGCCGCCCTACATCGCCAACACCTTCGCAGCCTCGACCATCAGCGGTGCCCCGGCCTTGAACACATTTTGGACGAACACCGTGGCCGCGAGCAATTTCGTTGCAGGCACGAACTGGCTCGCCGTCGAGGTGCATCAGATCACTCATACGTCGAGCGACATCGCGTGGAACCTCGAACTGTCCGGCCTGCCTGCGGCGCAGCCGCCGCGCGTGAGTCTGGTGAAGTTTGGCGGGGACGCGGTGCTGTTCTGGAATGATCCGGCCTTCGGTTTGGAAGAGGCGGACGTGGTGACCGGCCCGTGGCGTCCGGCGGTGATCACGAACAGCCCCTCGGCCTCCGGCATCAGCAGCAACCGTTTCTTCCGCTTGAAAAAGTAAGGCGTGCTCCAGTCAACGTGCCGCCAGCGTCCCGCTGGCGGTTTTTCTTTGTAGCGGCGTCTCGTGAGAGCGCCGCCATTTTCAAATTGAGGGCGAAAAAATTTCCCACAGATTTAGAACGACCGCAGATGAAGTTTTCCATCTGAGGCTGTTCTGAATCTGTGGGAATGGATTGGCGGCGCTCTGACGGGACGCCGCTACAGGGCGTCGGGCGCGCAGACACGTTCCACGCGGGTCGTCAGATTTTTCACGCGGGCCGTCAGTGTGCCATCCGCGCCGCGTTCGAGGCGCACGGTTTTCTTCGCCTTCAATTCGAGCGCGCGCTTGAACTGCTTGTCGCCTTTGGCGGGCGTGAGTGAAAACTCCACGACGCTCCCGGCCTCACGCAGCCGTTGAATCACGCCGAGCGACTCGCCGCGCAGTGACTCGTCTTCGATCAATACGAAGGTGTCCACGTTCGCGGTGAACTCGGGCAGTAGTTGGCGCGACTTGAGCAGTTCACACAGCACCACGTCGCCCATGCCGAAGCCGAGCGCGGGCAGATCCACTTTGCCGCCACTGATGAGTTTCAAAAGATTGTTGTAGCGTCCGCCGCCGGCGATGGCGCGGAACTCGCCCTTCACGTCGAAGGCCTCGAAGACGACGCCGGTGTAATAGGCCAGACCGCGAATCACGCCGTAATCAATTTTCACGAACGCGCCGAGTCCGCGCGCGGAAAGATTGTCGAGCACCGCGCGCAACTCCGGCGTCGGCTCTCCGGACTTGATGAATGCGTCCACCTCGTCAAAGGAGAAGCCCAGTTCGCGCAGCTTTGTTTCACTCACCGTGCGGTCTTCGCGCTCCAGCTTGTCCACGATTTGATAGAAGGCGTACGCCTTCGTCTCATCGGGACAACGCTTCGCGAAAAATTCCGCCCACGCATTGCGGCTGCTCAGGCGGATGACGAAATCCTCCTGCGTCAGCCCGAGCGCGCGCAGCGTGTCAATGAGCAGCGCGAGCAGTTCCGCGTCCGCCGCCACGTCCGCCTCGCCGATGATGTCGCAGTTGAGCTGGAAGTGTTCGCGCAGGCGCCCCTTCTGCTGCTTCTCGTAGCGGAAGAGTTGTGGGATCGCGAACCACTTGAACGGCTTCTTGTAATTGCGCTCCGCCGCGCTGGCCATGCGCGCCAGCGTGGGCGTCATCTCGGGTCGCAGCGCCACGGCGCGCTCGCCCTTGTCCGTGAAGTTGTAGAGCTGGCCGACGATTTCATCGCCGCTCTTGAGCGTGAACAGTTCGAGCGGTTCGAGCGGCGGGCCGTCGTATTCGCGGAAGCCGTAGCGGCGGGCGACCATGCGCCATTTGTCGAAAATGTATTGGCGCGCGTCCGCGCTCCACACGTCGGGCGCGGGGAGCGGTTCGGGATAAAAGTCACGAAAGCCGGGCAGTCGTTGCATCGCGGAGAAAATCCCGAATCCGAAAGGCGAATGCCAAACAAATTCCGGCCCCACGCCTGGCCTGCCGCTCACGCTGTGCAAACTCCTTGCTGCCCCCTCTGCGCTGGGCTAAGAACGCGCGGCTTTTTTGAGGATAATTAACAGCGAACTTTTATGGCTTACAAAGACGTGACTCCGCCGACCGGCGGAAAAATTACCATCTCCGGCGGAAAACTTTCCGTGCCGGAAAATCCCGTCATCCCCTTCATCCGCGGCGACGGCACGGGTCCCGACATCTGGAAGTCGAGCGAGCGCGTCTTCAACGCGGCGGTGGAAAAAGCTTATGGTGGCAAACGCAAAATTTCCTGGTTTGAAGTTTTCGCCGGTGAAACCGCCAAGAACAAGTTCGACAACTGGCTGCCCGATGACACCGTCGAGGCGTTCAAGGATTTCCTCGTCGGCATCAAAGGTCCGCTCACCACGCCCGTCGGCGGCGGCATCCGCTCGTTGAACGTCGCGTTGCGCCAGATGCTTGATCTCTACGTCTGCCTGCGCCCGGTGCAGTATTTTGCGGGCGTGCCCTCGCCGGTGAAACATCCCGAGAAGGTGGACATGGTCATCTTCCGCGAGAACACCGAGGACATTTACGCGGGTATTGAATTCGCCGGCGGTTCGCCCGAGTCGCAGCGCGTGCTCGATTTCCTCGCGCATGAATTCCCGAAGGACTTTGCCAAGATTCGTTTCGGCACGGCGGAGAAGGGCATGGAGTACATGAAGCTCGCCGCGCCGGACCACACCCGCGCCAGTTCGGAAGTTGTCGTCGGCATCGGCATCAAGCCCGTTTCGGCCATCGGCACCATTCGTCTCGTCAAGGCCGCCATCGAGTACGCCATCCGCGAGAAGCGCAAGAGCGTCACGATTGTCCACAAGGGCAACATCATGAAGTACACCGAGGGCGGCTTCCGCGACTGGGGTTACAGCGCGGCGGAGCGCATTTTCGGCGACAAGGTTTACACCTGGTCCAAGTGGGAACGCACCAAGAAGGAAAAGGGCGAACCCGCCGCGAACGAGGAGCAGAAGGCCGCGCTCGCCAAGGGCGCGATTCTCATCAAGGACTCCATCGCCGACATTACGTTGCAACAAGTTCTCACACGCCCCGAGGAATTCGCGGTCATCGCGACGTTGAATTTGAACGGCGATTACCTGAGCGACGCGCTCGCCGCGCAGGTCGGCGGCATCGGCATCGCGCCCGGCGGCAACATCAATTACATCACCGGCCACGCCATCTTCGAGGCCACCCACGGCACCGCGCCGAAGTACGCGAACAAGGACGTGGTCAATCCCGGTTCCGTCGTTCTGTCCGGCGAAATGATGTTGCGCTACCTGGGCTGGGGCGAGGCGGCGGATTTGATTCTCAAAGGCTTGATCGGCGCCATCGCCAGCAAGCGCGTGACCTACGACTTCGCGCGCCAGATGGAAGGTGCCACCGAGATCAAGTGCTCGGAGTTCGGCGACAACATCATCGCTCACATGTGAGCGAAGGCGCGCAGACCAGCCCGTCCGCACCTCGAAAGTTTAACCATTATCCCCGCCGGTCGAAGCAACCGGCGGGGGCGGCTGCTGACCCACGGACAAGATCCGTGTCCCCTCCAGAGTTCACCCCTCAATCCTTTGCTTGAGCCGCTCCGACTTCCGTGCATGATTCGCGCCGAACCAATATGAAAATAAACCAGCAACCGCTTTCGTTTTCCCCCGTCACGCGCCGCACGTTTCTTCGCACCGGCGCGATTCTCACCGCCGGTGTGGCCGCGCTCTCGCTGCCCGCGCGCGCGCAGGTCAACAAGAACAGCAAGCTCCGCATCTTCCAGGTCGGCGTGGGCGGCATCGGCAGCCTCCAGCGCGGCGGACTCAAGGGCCATCCGCAAGTCGAATGGGCTGGGTTCGCCGATGTGGACCAACGCGAGTTGGACGGCATCAAGAAGCAACAGCCCAACGCCTGGACGGTGAAGGATTACCGCGAAGCCTTCGCCAGCAAAGCCGGCGACTTCGACGCCGTGATTTGTGACGTGCCGGATTTCCATCACCTGCCGGTGATGATGCACGCCTTGAAGCACAACAAACACATCTACGGCCAGAAGCCGCTCGTGCATCAGCTCGACGAACTGCGCGTGCTGCGCGTCGGCCTCAAAGCCCGTCCTAATTCTGTGACGCAGATGGGCAACCAACGCTCCTGCAATCGCGGCCGCATGGTCGCGGTGGAAATTCTCCGCAAAGGCCAGCTCGGCAAACCTATCGAAGCCCACGTCTGGACGGGCGGCGTTTCGAAAGGCCATTACTTCGCCGACCCGTGGAGTGCCTACACGCCCGCGCAGCCGGTGCCGGAATATCTCGATTGGAATTTATGGCGCGGGCCGCTGATGTCCGAGATGCCGTACAGCGAAGACCTCGCGCCGCGTCGTTGGCGTGCGTTCTGGGAAACCGGCGGCGGCCAGCTTGCCGACTGGGGCTGCCATCTCATCGACCTGCTTTACTTCGCCTACGATATGCCCCAGCCCGAAGCGGTCATCACGCACACGCCCAAGCCCTCGAACACCGGCCACACCGCGCACAACATGAGCACCATCACGTATCCGGGCGGTGGCCAGTTCGCGCGCAATAAATTTGTCATGCACTACAACGACGATGCCTTGACGCCCTCCTTCGCCGCGTTCGGCCTGCCGCCGATTAAACCTGGCGCGAACCACACCATGGTCGTGTGCGAGGAAGGCACGCTGCTCCTGCAAGCCGACGGAACGCCGCAGATTTTCCGAAAGGGCAAGGAAGTGGATGACGAGCCGATGCCGACCGTCGCGCCGCGCAACCACTGGAAAGATTGGGCCGACAACTGTCTCGGCGATCACAAGCCGCTCTGGACGCCGTTCGACATTGGCTCGCGCATCACGGAGCCGGCGCTGCTCGCGGTGAAGGCCACGCGCTTCCCCGGCGTGGAACTCCGTTGGGACGCGGCGAACTATCGCTTCACCAACAACGAGAAGGCGAACAAGACCATCCTCTCGCGCGAATACCGCGAAGGCTTCGCGCCGCCCACGGTGGCGTGAAGCGCGGAGGCTCCAACTGAATTCACGAGAACGCCGGGGCAGTCCCCGGCGTTCTTTTTTGCCTGTGGCTTGAGCGTGGTCTGAGAGCCTGGGCTTCCAGACCGGGTGTTTGTTTTCTGAAAATGTCGAGCGGGCGGGAAGCCGGCGTGCCTCTCCACCCGGCCGTGGCCGCATCGGGGCGTGGGCGAAACCGGGGGTGTTCATCATCGGTTGGGAGTGCGGAATTCGTCATTTATTCCGCCCGGCGCGGCGGTTAATTTTTTTCTCATGCAACGCCTGCTCGTTTTGTTTTGCCTGCTCGCCGCCGGCCCGCTCTACGCGGCCAATTACAAACTGAACCTGTTCATCTGGAGCGAATACATTGACCCTGGGATCATCACCGAGTTCGAGAAACGCTTCGACACCAAGGTCACGATTGATCTCTACGAGGACGAGTCGGCGATGCTCGCCAAATTGCAGGGCGGCGGCGCGGCGCAATACGACGTCATCGTGCCGCCCGACCACATCGTCCCCGCGCTCATCAAATTAAAACTCGTCGCGCCCTTGCGGCACGACTCGCTCCCCAACCTCCGCCATCTCGACCCGCGCTTTACCTCGCCGTGGTATGACCCGAGCAACCGTTTCACCGTGCCGTATCAGTGGGGCACGCTCGGCATCTATGCGCGCCGGCCCGCCGTCATTCCGCACCACCAGTCGTGGGCGCTGCTCTTCGACGCGAAGGAACAGCGCGGCGATTTTCTGCTCATTGACTCCATGCGCGACAGCTTGGGCGTGGCGTTGAAGTACCAGGGGCATTCGCTCAACTCGACCGACAAGAAGGAACTGGCCGCCGCGCGCGACCTGCTCATCAACGCCAAGAAACGTTCGGTCGGTTTCGCCGGCGGCGTGGGCGGGAAAAACAAAGTGCTGGCGAAGGAAGCCGCCTACGCGCCGGCTTATTCCGGTGACGCCCTGCGCGGCGTGGCGGAAGATCCGGAGACTTATTATTTCATCCCGAAAGAAGGCAGCCAGATCTGGATGGATAACCTCGCCATCTGCGCCAAAGCGCCGAATCGGATCGTGGCCGAGAAATTTCTCAACTTTATTCTCATCCCCGAAATCGGCGCGCGCCTCGCGGATTACAATCTCTACGCCACGCCGAACCTGGCCGCGCGCGACCATGTGCGCCCGGAGAACTTGCACAACCCCGTCATCTACCCGCCGCCCGACGTGATGGCGCGGCTGGAATTCCTGAAGGACGTGGGCCGCGACCTCAAGCTCTACGACGAGGTGTGGACGCAGGTGAAGGCGAAGTAGCCGGCCGTGAACTGTCGCTCCCGCTGCATGGACATCATCACCACTCGACACGGTCTGCGCCTGAGCCAGCACGGCGTGGTCCTCAGCGAACTGCGCACCAGCGCGGGTCCAACGCACAGCGTCTTCGATCTGCTGGCGGCGCTCATCGCGGTGCTGGCGCCGCGCGGCCGCACCGGCGTGCTGGGTTTTGCGGGCGGGGGCATGATGGCTCCGTTGCGCGCGCTCGGGGTTGAAACCGTGATGCACTCGGTCGATCTCGACCGCGCGGGGTTTGATTTGTTTCGCGAGCATTGCCCGGACTGGACCCCGCAAGTGAACTGGCAACAGGCGGACGCCGTGGCCTGGCTGCGCGGCCAGTCGGCGAAGTTCGATTTGCTGGTCGAGGATCTTTCTGTCCCGCGCGCTGGCGACGTCTTCAAGCCGGAGGTGTCGTGGGAGGTGCTGCCGAAACTCATCCGCCAACGGCTGCGGCCCGGCGGCGGCGCGGTGTTTAATTTGATGCTCTCACCGGGCGAGTCGTGGAAGGCCGCGCTCCCGAAAATCACGCGCCATTTTTCCGCCGCCCGATTGATCCACTTCGATGATTTTGAAAACCGCCTCTTGATCGCGGGCACGCGGCTGCCGTCGGCGCGCGCGCTGGGGGTTTCATTGCGCCGTGAATTGCAGCGGTTGCGGTCGCGGCAGGCGGCGCGGATTCAAGTGCGGGGTGTGAAGTTATGAAGCGGAAACGAGAGCAGCCCGCTCCACACCGCGCGGGTGTGATTAGAAGTGGCGGTCAGGAGCGCGGGCGTCCCGCCCGCCTGACTGGAACCAGAGGCAATTGTGCCCCGCCCGCGTGGGGTGGTGGAAAACCTTTGGCGCGCACCGGCGGGCGAGACGCCCGCGCTCCTGCTGGCGTGCCCGCCACTTTTCATCGCACCCATGTCGCGCCGCCCGTTTGACACTCTGGGCGAATTGGGTTCTCATCCGGCGCAGATTTCTGGATCCAATTATGAACGTGCAATTTTTCCGACTGGCCTGCGCTTTGGCCATGAGTGTCACCCTTTCCCTCCACGCGGCTGATGCCACGGTCGCCAAGTGGGGCCGTTTCGAGCAGTCGTTCGAGAGCGGAGCGGGCTACGAAAATCCGCTCCAGGAGGCGGCGTTGACCGTCGCATTCCTGTCGCCCAGTGGTGAGACCAATCGCGTGCCGGGCTTCTGGGATGGCGGCAAAACGTGGCGCGTGCGCTTCTCGCCGAATCAAACCGGCCAGTGGAAATGGACCACGACCTGTTCCGACGCGGCGAACAAGGGGTTGCACCAACAGTCTGGTTCCTTCACCTGCGCCGCGCCCACGGCGGCGAAGACGCGCTTCGACGAACACGGCCCCGTGCGCGTCTCCACCAACCAGTTCACGCTGGAGCACGAGGACGGCACGCCCTTCTTCTGGGTCGCCGACACCGCATGGAACGGCGCGCTGCTGGCGACGCCGAAGGACTGGGACTTTTATTTGCAGACCCGCGCGGCGCAGAAATTCTCCGGCGTTAAATGGGTTGCCACGCAATGGCGCGCGTCACCCGCCGGCGATGCCAAGGGCGAGGCCGCGTTCACCGGGAAGGAAAAAATTTCCATCAACCCCGAGTTCTTCCGTCGCCTCGACGCGAAGGCCGACGCGGTGAACAAGGCTGGTCTGCTCAACATTCCCGTGCTGCTCTGGGCCATCGGCGGGTCCAGCGCGGAAAAAAATCCCGGCGCGTTTCTGCCCGAGGATCAGTTGATCCTCCTTGCGCGTTACTTGGTCGCGCGCTGGCAGGCGCACGATGTGGTGTGGATTCTCGGCGGCGACGGCCATTACTTCGGCAGCGAAGGCGAGAAGTGGCGTCGCGTCGGGCGCGCAGTCTTCGATGACATTTCTCACGCGCCCGTGGTCATGCACCCGCAGGGCCGGCATTGGGTGCAACGTGAATTTAAGGATGAGAAGTGGACGGGAATCATCGGCTACCAAAGCGGTCACGGCGACAGCGACGAGTCTTTGAAATGGCTGACCAGCGGCCCCAACACGCAGGATTGGGAGAACGCGCCGCGCCATCCCATCATCAATCTGGAGCCGCCCTACGAGGGGCATCTCGCCTACAACTCGAAACAGCCGCTCAATGCCGATCTCGTGCGCCGCACACTTTACTGGTCGCTGCTCAATACGCCCACCGCAGGCGTGAGCTACGGCGGTCACGGCGTCTGGGGCTGGGACGACGGCACGAAACCGCCGACCGATCACGCTGGCTCCGGCATCCCGCTCCCGTGGCAGAAGGCGCTCTTCCTGCCCGGCGCGCAGCAGATGACGAATCTTGTGACGTTCTTTTCCATGATCGAATGGAATCAACTCCGCCCGCTCCCCGGCGCGGTGGTCAACAATCCGGGCAACACCAGCCCGAGGAAATACATCGCCGCCGCGCGCTCGGTGAAGGGCGATCTCACCGTGGTCTATGTGCCGGAAGAACGGACGATAGAAATCTTGCTCGCGTCCTTGCCGCCCGCGCCGGAAGTGAAGTGGTTTAACCCGCGCACCGGCGAAACCAGCGCCGCCGTCGCCGTCATCACGGACACCACCGCGCAGTTTCCGACCCCTGCTGAGGGCGACTGGATTCTGTGGATGCAGACGCAGAAGAAATAAGGCTGGAATCACGGCACGAAAAAGCCCGCTCACATTCGCGAGCGGGCATTTTTCAAATTGGTTGCGGGGGCTGGATTTGAACCAACGACCTTCAGGTTATGAGCCTGACGAGCTACCGGGCTGCTCCACCCCGCGGTTAAGTGCGCGGAATATAGAGAGGCGCTTTCAAAGGGCAAGGGGCATTTTCATTTATCCACCAATCAGCCGGTGTGGCTTCACCGCGTCGCTGCCGAGGCCGAAGCGCGGCATGGCTTTCAACGAGAGCGCGATGGCGACCGTGTAGTCATCCGGGCCGATGCGGTTGTCGCGGACTCGGAAGGTCAGCCCGGCCGTCCAACTGCGGAAGTCGCGGTAGAGCGTGTAGTATTGGTATTCCATCGTGCCGTCCCGCGCCTCGAAGTGGTGCTGCGTGCGCACTCCCCAGTTCTCATTCAGGCGGTAGAACAAGGTGGCCGTGATCAAGTCGTGGCCGCGCCCGAGTTCCGGCGTGTCGCGGCGATACCGGTGGCCGAGCGCGAGGCTCCAGTGCTCGTTCGGTTCGAGCGTGATGGTGTGGTTCGCCTCGCGATACTGGCCTTGGTCCAGACCGTAGCGTGTTTCGCTGTTGAACGTGATCCACGAGCGCGGACGGAAATCCAAATCGGAGTAAAGATCGCTGAAGGTCGTGCCACCGTGGCGTTCGCCGAGCCGCCAGTCGGTATAGACGGCCCAGTTGAGCAAGTCGTCCACGCCGTCCTCGCGTTTGGTTTGCAATTTGTTCCGCAGCCCCAGGCGCACGACGGACTGGCTGTCAATCGAGTCAATGGTGTTGAAGTCAGGAAACTCAATCGGACGCAGGCGCGAGCTGGGCAGGCTGCGATCAAACTGCGCCAGTTCGCGCGGGGCTTTATTCGGCACGGGGACGTAGGCGTAATTGACCGACGGCTCGATGATGTGCCGCAGGCCCTGCACCTCGAGCAGATCGCTCTGCGCGCCGCGATAAACCCGCGAAGCCTTCCACGTCACTTCCGCGCCCGTGTTAAAGACGCTGCGAAATTCCTCGTCCGTGGTCGCGCCGCGTCCGTTCGCCTCGCCGTAGTAGCTCAGGCGCTGGCCCACGCGGGGGATGACGTTTAGCCAGCCGAAGAACGTCCACGGCAAAACAATCTGGTGATAGGTGTCCGCGCGCGTCGCGCCGTAATAGTTGGTGTGGAATGGCGAGTAGAAATTCGTCTCCGCCGGAAAGAGATGGCGGAAATAGCCGGCGGAACTTTCGCTCTCGTAGTAGAGCGGCGTTTCTAAAATCTGTTGGCGCAGTCCGGTCAGCTTCACGTCAGGCAGGCGCTCGACGGTTTCCGCGTAATCATTCACGCGGAACTGCGCCATCCCGTTCAGATCCCAGTTGGGCCAAGCTTTGTCCACTTCCACGAAGGAGCGCGGTTGGGCGTTCGCGTGATACTCGGACTCGAAGAAGTCACGGGCCACGAACGGGTCGGTCTGGTACGCGACGGAGGCTTTCGCCGTGAGATTGGTGGCGAGGTCCACCTGATGCGCGAAGAGCAGACGGTGGCGGTCATCGGGCGGCGTTTTGAAACCGAACACGTCGCGCGGATTTTCATCGTGCGCGTAGTAGTAGCGCAGGATGCCCTCGCCGAAGGTCGGATCATGCCAGTGAAAGTCCGGCCCGCCGGCCAGACCGCGGCGGCCCCGCAAGTCGAGATGCACCGCGCCGTCGAGCTGCTTGTTCCAGTACCAGTTGTAAGTGTTCAACAGATACGCGCCCCAGGTGCTGCGATAGCCGACCAGGAAATCATAGTTGTTCGGATGCCGGTCGAGCGCCTTCGAGTAATAGGGAAAATACATCACCGGCACGTCCCCGAGATACATCACCGCGTGCCGGGCCTCGATGGATTTGCCCGGCGTCACGACAATCTGCTTCGCGTAAATCCGGTAGCCGGGATCGGGATGATCGTCCGTCGTGAAAAAAGTGTTGGTGACGGTGTAGGCCTGGTTGGTCGGACTGCTGATCATGCTCGTCCCCTGGACGAAGTAGGGCGGGTGCCCGGCGCGGAACGAGTCGCCGCTGATCACGCGCGTCTTGAAATTGTAGTGCAGTTGCTCACCGCGCCAGAGCTGGCCGCCTTCGCGCTGGAGGATCACGTTGCCCTCGGCGTAGGCGTCGCCAGTCGCGCGATCCACGCGGGCGGTCTGCGCGGTGAGGACGACGGGACCGTATTTCAGGAGCATCCCGTTTTTGTAGAAAACTTTCCCGGTGCGAAGCTGCACTTCCTGGTCGGCCCCTTGCAGCACAAAGAGTTCGTTCGTCTCCTGGCTGCGTGCGGCGAGCGGGAGCAGCAGCGCGAGCAGGGTGAGAACGATGCGTAGCTTCATGTGCGGCAGACCTAAGCAAAAGCTTCCGGCAGTGCCAAGCGCATTCAAAGCGCGGGACCGTTCGCGTCCGCAGCAAACTGCCGCCGGCCCATTTTGGCGTTTGGAATTTTCATTTCCGCCTGTTACCAACGCGCGCATGAAATCACTCAAGTTTGTCGCGTTGGCCTGCGTCGCCGCATTGACCGTGGGATTCTTGGCCGGCTGCGCCACCACGAAAACCGCCGGGACCGGTGCCAGTTTCCAGGGACCGATTGGCCTCCAGCTTTACAGTCTGCGCGGCGATTTCAGCAAGGACGTGCCGGGCACAATGGCCAAGGTGCGCGGCTTCGGATTCAAATATGTGGAACTCGCCGGCACCTACAACCTGACCGCCGAGCAGATGCTCGCGTTGCTGAAGGCGAATGACCTCAAGGCGGTCAGCGGGCATTTCAATTACGACCTGTATCGCACCAACGCGCACGCGGTGGCGCACCAGGCCAAGGCGCTCGGCTTGAAATACGCGGGCTGCGCCTGGATTCCGCACACGGGGGAGTTCGATGAGCAGGAGGCGCGCGCGGCGGCCAAGGTGTTTAACGACGCGGGGAAAATTCTCGCGGAGCACGGCATCAAGCTTTTCTACCACACGCACGGCTACGAGTTTCAACCGCACAAAGACGGCACGCTCTTCGACCTGATGATGACGGAGACGAATCCGAAATGGGTGCGCTACCAGATGGACACGTTCTGGATCGTGCATCCGAACCATGACCCCGTCGCGCTGCTGAAAAAATACGGCGCGCGGTTTGAGCTGATGCATGTGAAGGACATGAAGCACGGCACCGAGCGCAATCTCACCGGCAAATCCAACGTGAACAATGACGCGCAAATCGGCACTGGTGTGATGAACTGGCCGGGTATCCTCGCGGCCGCGGAGAAGGCGGGAGTGAAATGGTACTTCATTGAGGACGAGGCGGACGACGTGAAGGAACACCTGCCGGGCAGCTTGAAGTTTTTGGAGAGCGTGAAGTTCTAACGTGCCGTCCCGTAGCGGCGCTCTGCCGAGACGCCGCTACGGGAGTTCGCGCTTCCGCCAGGCGCGCTCGCGTTTCTTCGCCTCGGTGCGCAGCAATTCCTCGGCGGACCAGCCGTGTTGCTGCGCCAGTTCGGCGAGGTTAAAAAGTTGCCCCGCAATCTCTGTTCGCGACGGACGTTTCGACGGTTTTTCTTCCGCGAGCAGCTTCGCCTTGCGAGCCTTCTTCACCAGCTTCTCCGCGCGCAGGAGCGCGGGCAGATGTTTGGGGATGCCGTCGAAAGCGGAGGGGCGCTCGTGCTTGGTGCCTTTCTTTTCAGCGCGCTTGATCTGTTCCCAATTCGCCCAGACCTGCTCCACGTTCTTCACCTTCACATCGCCGAAGACGTGCGGGTGACGACGGATCAATTTGTCGGTGATGGTCCGCGCCACTTTCTCGAAATCAAACGCGCCGCGCTCGCCGGCGAGCTGACAGTGGAAGACCACTTGGAGCAAAAGATCGCCGAGTTCTTCCGCCATCTCGTGATCGTCGCCAGCCTCAATGGCGTCGAGCAGCTCATAAACTTCTTCCACGGCGTGAAAGCGCAGCGTGCGGTGATCCTGCTCGCGATCCCACGGGCAGCCGGTGGGGGAACGCAAGCGCGCCATGACCGCGAGGAGATCGTTGATGGCGGGAGATTTTTTCTTCATGCCGGGTTGGGAACTTTGAACTCTGAACCTCGAACTCTGAACTTTGAAGTGCGCGCGTCCGTCCCCGTTCGAGGTTCAAGGTTCAGAGTTCGAAGTTCAAAGTTCCTCACAGGATTACCAGGTCATCCCGATGCACGACTTCACCACGCGCCGTCTTGCGCGTGCTGATTTCCTCGGAGGCAAAGCGCGCGATGCCGCGGGCGAATTCCACACCGTCGCTGCCACACACACTCACGATGTCGCCGGCGGCGAACGTGCCGTCCACCCGCGTCACGCCCGGCGGCAGCAGGCTGCGCCCGCTCTCGATGAGCGCGCGTTTCGCACCCGCGTCCACGACCACGGATCCGCGTGGATGGTGGAAGAAGGCAATCCACCGCTTGCGCCCACGCAGCTTGGTGCCTTGCGGGAGAAAGAGCGTGCCCACGTCGTCGCCGTCCATGATTTCGCCGAGCACCTTCTTGCTCCATCCCGGCGCGATGACGAGCGGGATGCCGCTGCGCGCGACAATTTTTGCCGCCTGGATTTTCGACTTCATTCCGCCGACCGCCGTGGCGCTGGTCGTGCCGCCGGCCATCGCTTCGATCTGGCCGTCAATGGACTCAATGATCGGGAGCCGCCGCGCGGTGGCCTTGCCGAAGTTCTCCATCACGCCGTCCACGCTGGTGAGAATGACCAGCAAGTCGGCGGGCAGTAGCGCGGCGATGAGAGCGGAGAGCTTGTCGTTGTCGCCGAACTTCAACTCGGTGGTGGAGACGGCATCGTTCTCATTGATGACGGGGATGACGCCGTGACGCAGCAGCGTGGTCAGGGTGTTGCGTGCGTTGCGATGGCGCTGCTCGTCCTGCAAATCCGCATGAGTCACGAGCACTTGGGCGACATGAAAGCCGTAGTGCGAGAACAGTTTTTCGTACGTCGCCATCAGCCGCGACTGGCCGACGGCGGCGCACGCCTGCTTTTCTTCGAGCGTGTCGGGACGCCGTTCGTAGCCGAGCACACCCATGCCCGCGCCGACCGCGCCGGAGGTGACGATGACAATCTCCTTGCCCGCCTGGCGGAGTTTCGCCATCTGCGCAACGAGCTGGCCCATCTGGGCGAGGTCGGGCTGTTTGCGTTCGTCGGTCAGCACGGCGGTGCCGAGTTTCACGACGATCCGTTTGGCGTTTTTCAGTTCACTGCGCATGGAGCGCGGAGTTGGTAGCAGGGGAAGTTGAGAGTGGAAAGTTGAGAGTTGAGAGCAGGAGGGCAGGGGAGCACAACGGGGCTGTCCCACTATGTCTTCATGGCGAGGCGCGCGGCGGCGCAACCGCAAAGGGTGGCGAGCAACACCGTGCTGATACACGCGGCGAGATCGAGCGCGGCCAGCCTGCCCTGATGCGTGAAAACGTGATGCGCGGTCCAGCCGAGCAAGGCCAAATCCGCGCCGATCAAACCCACCACCGCGAGCAGGCGCGTGAGAAACGCACGGTCGGATTCGCGCGCGGGGACGACGGTGACCGAGGGCGCGGCCTGCGGCGGCGCGGGCGCGACGGCGGGCGCGGATTCCGTCTGCGGCGCCGTGCCGCCATCAATCAGGATGCGCAGTCCGACGCCGGGCGGTTTCATCGGCGCGGATGGGCTGGACTCCGTGCGGTTGGAACCGAGCAAATCGCCGAGGCCGCGTCCGAGAGTTGATTTTGACACGTTGAAAAATTCCGCCGGTTAATCTTCCGAGAACAAGTACTCCAGATCGCTCTGCGTCAGGTTGCGCGCGAAGCCTTCCTCGCCGAGCACGTCGCTGATGGTCTGCGCCTTGCGCTGCTGAAGCTCCCAGATTTTTTCCTCGACCGTGCCGGGCGCGATGAGCCGGTAGGCGTTGACCGTCGCGGTCTGTCCGATGCGATGCGAGCGATCAATGGCCTGCGCCTCGACCGCCGGATTCCACCACGGATCGTAGAGCACGACGTAACTCGCAGTGGTGAGGTTCAAGCCCGTGCCCGCCGCGCGCAGACTGAGCAGGAAGACCGCCGCCTGCGTCTCCGCCTGGAACGCCTGCACGATGGTCTGGCGTTCCTTCGTTTCGCCGGTGAGCAGATGCGTGGGGATGTTCAGCTTGCGGCACTCGATTTCGAGCAACTTCAACATCTGCACGAACTGCGAGAAGATGAGAACCTTATGGCCTTGCGCGAGCAGCGGTTCGAGCAACTCGAACAGCGTCTCAGTCTTGCCCGAAGGCGAGTCGTTGCCCACGAGCGTCGGGTGACAGCAAATCTGGCGCAGGCGCGTGAGCGCAGCGAGGACGTGCATCTTGCTTTTGTTCAGCCCCTTCTCGGCGACGATCTGAGCGACCTGCTCGCGGCTGCGGCGCAACTCTGCGAGATACAACTTGCGCTGCAAGTCGCCGAGTTCGCAGTCGCGGCGCTCCTCGATGCGGTCGGGCAAATCTTTCGCGACCTGCTTCTTCAAGCGACGCAGCATGAGCGGGCGCAACTTCGCCGCGAGCCGGCGGCGCGCGATGCGCTGCGTGGAGGCGACTTGATCCGCATCGCCCTCGCCCTTCGGCTGATAGGTATCGTGGAAATGTTCCTGCGTGCCGAGATAGCCGGGCTGGATGAAATCCACGATGCTCCACAAATCGAGCAGGCGGTTCTCCAGCGGAGTTCCCGTGAGCGCGAGACGCTGATCCGCTTTCAACTGCTTCACCGACTGCGTGATTTGCGCGGCCGGATTTTTTATGAACTGCGCCTCGTCGAGAATGACCGCGCTGAAGGAAAACTTGTTCAAGTCCGCCAGGTCTCGGCGCAGCAGCGCGTAGTTCGTCACGATGATGTCGTGTTGCGGAATCTGCTTCCGCAAGTTGTGCCGCGCCGCGCCGCTCTCCAGCACCAGCACTTTGAGATGCGGCGTGAATTTCTCGGCCTCGCGCCGCCAGTTGTGCAGCACGGACGCGGGACAGATGACGAGCGTGGGGCGGGGATGCGCCCCTTGCTCATCGCGCAGCCACGCCATCCAGGCCAAGGTCTGAAGCGTTTTTCCGAGACCCATGTCGTCGGCGAGAATGCCGCCGAGGTGCGTGCGCGTGAGGTGGCAGAGAAACTCGAAACCGTCCTTCTGATACGGACGCATCTCGGCGTTCACGCTCTTGGGGATTTCCACGCAAGGTACGCCCTCGAAGTCCGCAATCTTGGTCCGCAACGCGCGCAGCTCCGGCGAGTCCGCGAAACGCTTCAGCTCCGCTTCATCGAAGTGCGCCGCCTGATCGAGGCTGATGCGCTGGCCGATGGGACTGAGTGTGTCCTGGTTCAAGTCGGCCATCGTCTCGTGCGCCTTGGAAACAGCGGCGGTGTCGAGTTCGACCCAGCCGGCGTCGGGCAGTTTCACGAAGCGCGAATTGGAAACGGCAAGGCGCTGCAAATCCGCCGCGCTGAGTCTCATGCCCTCGTGCTCCCACTCGGTCGAGACGGTGAACCAATCGATGCCGCTGCCTTTGACGATGAGTTTGGGCTTCAACTGGCGCGGGGCCATGAACAGTCGGTGAAACGCCGGGTTGCCGAGAAACTCCGCGCCTTCGGGCCGCGCGGGCCAGGCCTGCGCGAGCGTGCCGAGAAATGTTTCATTGGCGTCGCCGACCCACAGGCCCGGCTCGGGCGTGAACCAGTCAAGCTGGCGCAGCCATTGCACGGCCGTTTCGAGATGTGGATCGTCCAGGATTTCCGGCTTTTCGCTGGCGCGGTTCTTGGCGTCGTCATGCTTCCAATCGCGACCGTTCCAAATCCACATGCTGCCGTCGCGCTTGCTTTTCGCAAGCAGCCGCAGCCGCACGGTGTCGTCGAGCAATTCAAAAATAAACTGTGGCGCGGCGGCGTGCGTGACACAGAGTTCTTCCCAATCTACGCCGTTGTTGGCGTTGGTCCGGCGCAGATGCATCAACAAGCGGTGACTCAGTTTCCGCACCGGAATGGCCGACTTGCTTTGCCAGTGATCGAGCACGGCCAGCGGCGGCGCATTGCGCAGCAGATAAAATGTTCCGCCCGCAAGCGCGAGCGGCGGATGGCTGGCGAAGAAATGAATTTCCGGCAACGGAATATGCCGTCCGTCCGGCAGCGCGAGCCGGTGGGTGAAGGCGAGTTCGCTGTGGTCGCGATCCAGATGCGGCGTCAGTTCAGCGACCTGGCCGTGGAATTGAATCTTCTGGCCGTCGGGCGATTCGAGCCGCGCGGCGCGGCCCCAGTGCGAGAGCCAGTGCAAGAGTTCGGCGTTGGTCAGCACCAATGTGTCTGCGCCGTCCTTGCGGTCAGGGTGGGTTTCGGCGAGCCACTGGATGAACTCCCAGTCGTCCGGCAAAAATAATTCCTGTTCATGCGCGGCGCGCGTGGTCAGCTCAATGATTTCACGGAGCGAACGGATTTTGTCGCCGGTGCGCGGACGGATGAGATGAAATTGCACGCCGAGCCGCTGGCGCGCGGGCTGTTCCTCATCGGGTTGGGGTGCGCACACCACACGCAACGCGGCGCGCGGCGAGTCGCTGTGCAACGGCTTCGCGGGGAAGAGCCAGTTCTCCAGTTCACGCACAAGGGTTTGCTCATGCTCGGCTTCCTCGACGGCGGCGAAGCGGTTCAAGTTGGCGTACTGTTGCAGCTCGGGCGGCGTGGAACGCTTGGCGCGCAGAAATAAAAACGCGAGTTCCTCCAGCCGCGCCTTACCGGTCGCGGCCAGCATCTGCGGCCACCATTCGCTGGCGGGGAAATCCTTGCGGGACAGCGAGAGCTTTTCGAAATAGTCCTCGAGCAACAGCCACGCGCGCTGGGAATCCGGGCAGGTGGCGAAGCTGCGGAGCATTTCTTCGCGACCGGCCACGGTCATTTTCGTGTCGGACAGTTCACGGCGCAAATCGGCCAGCGCTCCGTACGTCTGCGAGAGCACCTTGTTGTTCGCGTCGTACTTCGTTGTGCCTGCACCCCGCGACCCGTTTCCGTTTCTGATTAAATGTTTTGCCATCTGATTAAACAACCCATCAAGCCACTAAACGACCTATCATCACGACATACTCAGGCCGTTCGGGTCAATCAGAAAAAAGGATTATTTGGGGTGTTGCGGCGGGAAACACATGCAGACGTTGGAAAAATCTGTCCTGCTCCATTCCTCTGCCGATCATTCCCCTGCCTTTTCTCCGAGCTGGAACCGGGGAAGCAGGGGAATGATCGGCAGGGGAATAGCCGTGGATTTTGCGCGTCAGGGAGTGTCCTTGGACATCCAACGCAAAACCTCTTTGTGAAGATTAACTGTTGAACGGCAGTGCCACAATCCGCACCGGGCTTTCTCCACCCGCGCTGCGCAAGGTCAGTTCCGTTCCCAACTGATTCGCCTCCTTACGGACATAACCGAGCGCGAGATTGATCTTCAACGCCGGTGATTTCAACGCACTGGTAACATAGCCAACCTCCTTGCCCGCGTGAATTAGTTTGTCGCCTTTCTGCGGCAGAGCGGCCAGATCATCAGCGAGCCGCAGACCGCGCAATTCCTTCGTCACCTGCCCGATACTGTGGATGCGATTCAAAACTTCCTGACCGATGTAGCAACCTTTGCTGTAACTCACCGCGCGGCTTTCCAGACCGGCTTCCAGCGGCAGGTTGGTTTCGTCCATGTCCGCGCCGTAACGCGGAATGCCCGCTTCGATGCGCGCCATTTCAAACGCCGACCAACCGCACGCGCGACCGCCCACGGCTTTGGCGGCGGCGATCAACTTATCGGCCACCAGACCGAGCGCATTGTTCGGCACGAATAAATCAAAGCCGTGTGAACCGAGCCGCGCGTGGTTCATCAAATAAATTTCACCGAGCATGGTGTCCGTAACCTTGACGAACGCCAGCGGCTGGGCGGGGATTTCAGGAAAATGTTCCAGCGCACGAATCACCGCTTCCGCCTTTGGCCCTTGCACGGCAAGCAAACCATAATGCGGCGCGGCGTCCACGATCTGCACGTCATCGGACACGATGAATTTTTCAAGCCGTTGGGAAATTTTCGCGGTCAGTCCCGGCTCGAAATCGAGCAGCAGTTCGTCCTGGAGACAGAAGATGTTCAGGTCACTTTCCATCCTGCCCTTGGCGGTGACGAGCGCGGCATAACAGCCTTCGCCCGCGCGCAGTTTCTTAACATCGTTCGTCACCTGACCATGGAGAAAGCGGACGCGGTCCGCGCCCGTCAGGCAGATGCGC
>JAYVQC010000150.1:0-6105 GCA_043757045.1 Akkermansia sp.
CGCGCGGCGACCAGCCGCGCGGAACGGAGGAGGATGTGGAAAAGTTTCGGGCGTTCCGTTCCAAACTAAGCTCCCTCCCATTCCGCCCGGCTGGTAGCCCGTTCCACCCGTTCCGACTTCGGCGTTCGGGTTTAATTCCTCCGCGCGCGGTAGAAGCGGGTGGCGTTGGTCAGCGCGTCGGTGGCGGTGCGCGGACCGGGGCTGAAGATGAGTCCGAAGTTGGTGAGCGTGGTCCAGGCGTTCGTGCCGGCCGCGGTGGCGCGCGACTCGACCGCGTAGCTGTAGCCGAGGAGGACATCCACGGTCAGGTGCAGGCGGTTGCTGGCGACGTGGACGTTGGTGATCACCACGGGCGGCAGGTAGGTGATGATGAGTTGCGGCGACTCGCCCGCGTCTTCCAGTTCGCGCGAACCGAAACGGCGCGCGGTGAAGATGGATTTCTCCTCCTCGGTCTTGAGCATCCAGCCGAAATTCTGCGCGGGGTGATCGAGCCAGAGCTGCACGTCGGTGATCAGGCCCGCGCCTTCAAAAAAATAATCGGCAATCCCGCCAATGCCGGTGCTGGCGCTGAAGCCGCCCGCGTAGTCCACGTCCTCCTGCCCGCCGGGAATGGTCCACGCGTTCGTGCCCCACGAGGCGTGGGTCCAGGTAGCGTCACCAAGCTGCGCGGGAGCGCCCAGGCCGGGATACTGCGAATCTGCCGGCAGGTTGGAGCCTTCGTTCCACGGGCGGAGCACGCGCCGGAGGGAAAAGAGCGAATCCGCATTGCCATCCACCGGCGTGCGCGTGACTGAGACCCGCACTCCGATGTCAACGATGGTGGAGCCGGCGGGGACGGCGGCGGCGATGTCGAACTTCATCAACGCCCGGTTGGTGTTGCCGTTTTGGGTGAGGCCGGCGGCGAGCCACGTCGCGCCGCCGAGACTGTTCGTGGGTTTCAACTCGATGAGCGTTGCGTCGGCGCTGGGAAAGAGCGTGACTTGATCCGCGCGGGCCAGGGCCAGCAGACCCAGAAAGCAACCGAGCCACGCGAAGTGCGTGGCCCGGCGTGGGAGAGAGGAAACGGTCATGCCGTATTCTACAGGAATCCGACTTCCCCGCGAACAGCCGTGCCGTCCACCGAAGAAGTTCCGGCATTGAGCAGGCATTCGCCCGCCACCGCGTAGCCGGGGATGATGCGGTTGATCTGGGCCTGCGTCGCGCCGAGGTGCTTGCGGATGATTTCGCCGAGCACGGAGCGGAAGTCGGTGGTGCGCTTGAGATAGCTGCTGCTGACGCCGAACATGGAGCCGCTGGGGCCGGTGACCCACGGGATGGTGTCGGTGGGCGAGCAATTGAAGACGCCGGAGGGATTGCCCGCGCCGTAGCCTTTCACGCCGCCGCCCGCGACCCACATCACGTTGCCCTCGGCGTGGTCGGTGCCGAAGTCGGTGTTCTCGCGCGAGGTGCGGCCAAACTCGGAGAGCGTGACCACGACCATGTTGTCCCAGCTCGCCTGGCTCGCGTGGTTCGTGAAATATTTTCGCAGCGCATAAATGGACCAGCCGATGACGCGCTGAAGGTTGGCATGCGCGCCGACCACGGAGTTGCCCGCCGTGACTTGGTTTTGATGCGTATCGAAGCCGCCGATTTCCGTGCCGGCAATGATCGCCGAGGTGTGGTTCAGCACCAGAGCGGCCGCCTTCAAGTTGTAGAAAAAACTCTGATGGCTGGGATCGACGACATACTTGTTGCCGTTCGCCGAGGCGTCGGGCCGACGCCAGCCGCCATTCTTGTCGGCGCTGGTCGGGAAAAGGAAGTAGCCCTTGGCCGCGTCGCCGATGGAGCCGCCGGCGCCGTTGATCGGCACCCAAGTGTTGTCGCTATCGGTCTTGATGTCGTCCTGATAAGTGTTGCCCGCCTCGGTGAAGTTGATCGCGCCGAACTCCTGCAAGGTCGCCGAGAGGCTCTGGTATTGGTTGAAGAGCAGTTCGCGGTTTTGCTTGGCGGTGAAGGTATAGCTGTTGGCCTGCGCGATGGCGTTGGTGGACTTGCTGTTGCTGCCGGGCGAGGACACGGAAGGCACGCCGAAGACGTCGTAACGCTCGGGGTCGGTGAGGTTCGTGAGCGCCGCCGCCGAGCCGCGCAGAATGAGCGGGAGCGAGGATTGAATCGAGACGCCCGTCACGCCCTGCCCCGCGAGGCCGGACTCGATGATGGTGCGGTAGAAGATGCCGTCCTTGCTCAGGTTGTTGTTCGGGTTGCCGTTCTCCCAGTAATTTTGGGAGTCGAAGTGCGAGCGCGACTGTTTCGGATAGCCCACACGGTGGACGAGCGCGAGGTCGCCCGCGTTATAAACGGGCGCGAGGAATTTCAGCGACGGATGCAGCGCGGCGAAGCCGTTGCCGAGGCGCACGCCGAACGGATAGAAGCCGTAGGTGCTCGCGGCCCCGGCCTGCGGCGAGTCGCAGGCACCGGCGGTCGCGTAGTTCATCAACCCATCTTTGGGAATCTGAATATTCGGACGGCTCGTGGCGTAGGCCGAATCCTGGATCGGGATGACGGAGTTCAACGAGTCGTTCGCGCCGCGCAGCCAGATGAAGAGAACCTTCTTGCCGCTGCCGATGGTGCCCTCGGCCATCGCGCGCTTGAGGAAGCCGGGGACGTTGCAGACCGAAGCCAGGGCGGCCGCCATGCCGGCCTTGCCCGCGAGGCTCAGGAACTCGCGGCGATTCGTGACGTTGAAGTGATGATGTTTCATAAGCGTGGTCGTTAAATGTCTGGTCCTGAAAATTACTGTTCCTGAAAACGCGGCAGGGTGAGCAGCATCGCCACCATCGAACGCACGCGCAAATCGTAGGGCGAGCCAGTGTTGGTCAGGCCGGAGAAAGGCGACGCGCCGACGCCGTTGTCGTTCGTGTCGAGGAAGGCCATGGCCAGCGCGCGGTAGCCGTTCAAGTTGCCCGCGCCCTCGCCGGGGAAGAAGTTGGCGAGGAAGAAGTCCGCGACCGCGCCCGAGTTGTTCCAACTGCCGGCGGGCAGCTTCGCCTTCAACAGCGCCACGGGGTCGCTCAGGTTGAAGTTGCCGCCGCTGATGTTGTCGGCCTTGTTCGTGTCCGCCGTGGACATCAGGAACGTCTGGATGAAGCGCACGCGCTCGGCCAGCGTGCCGGAGCTGATCCACGGGGCGCCCGCTTCGGGGAAACCATCCGGCGCATCGCGGTCGAAGAGCATCATGGAACCCATGCGCGTGAGGGGCGCGGAACTGGCCGTGCGACTGCGCCCGCTGATCGAGTAACCGTCGGTGCGGCCCGTGGCCGGATTGGTGGAGGACAAGGCGCGGACGGCACTGACCGCGAATTCCACCGGCGTCTTGACCTTCTGGAGCGAGCCGCCGTGGCTGCGGAACAGATCGGAGTTGAAGATCACGTTCAGCACGTTGCGGATGTTGCCCTTGCGTCCATCACCGGCGGGCGTGTTCCAAGCCACCATGCACTGGCGGACGAGTTCCGCCTCGGCCGAGCGGTTCGGGTTCGTGTAATCGTAAAAGGCGGATTCGGGCGAGCCAGGCAGGGTGTTCGGGTTCGGGAACCCTTCATGCACGAACAGTCGGCAAAGTTTCACGCTGAGGTATTCCATGGTGAACGGCAGGTTCGCGATGGACGCGGTAATGTCATAGCCGTCCGCGATACCGTTGGTGCCCGTGCGTCCGCCGGGGATGACGAGGCGATACGGCGTGCCGGCCCACGGCGGGCCGAAGCGCGCGGGCACGGTCTTCGACTGGCCGCTGGCGTAAGGATAGGCCGCGCTGCCCAGCGGCCTGGGATTTGTCTGCGGGGCGTTGGTGTCCCAGTTTGACCAGATAGGCGCGCGGTTCGTGCCGTGGCTGGTGGGTTTGTAGTTGAACGTCCAGACGCCAATCCGGTTCGAGTCACCCGAGGTGCCGTTGCCTGGATAAAAGCCTATGCGCTCGGACTTGGTGGCGTGCGGGTTGTCGATGTTGACAGCATCCACGATTTCCACCGACCAACCGGTCCAGGCGCGGGACATGGCCACGATGTCGAGCTGGTCATACCCGTTGTCCACGCCCATGCAGAACAGCTCCATGATTTCACGGGCGTAATTTTCATTGGCGATGTTGGCCCCGTTGCCGCGGCTGTCCACGGAGTCGAGATAGACAATTTCCGCCGGGCTTTCGACGTGGATTTTCAGCAGGTCGTAGAAGTTGCAGTTCGGGTTGAGCAAGGCGGCCTGCCACTTCACGCGCTCGCGGTATTCCCAGTCGGTGGCGAAGATGTCCATCAGGTTGCCGTCGTCGTAAAAGCGGTCGAAGTAATCCGCGCTCTTCGAGTGCTGGGTCACGAAATGGTTCTCGAGGAATTGCAGCAGCACCTCGATCAACTGGCGCTTGGCGCTCACGGCGTTCAGCACATGGTAGGCGCGCAGGTCGTGCAGGTTCGCGCCGCCCACGGTGTTCACGGTGATGCTGCCGTCCTCGATGCTGGGGTTCCAGATGTTCTCCAGACGGCGGCGGATGTTGCCCGCCGTGCTGCCCGGCTCATTGGCCTGGACGATGGTGTTGCCGGGATTGGCACCTGAGAGTCGGACGGTCAGCGTGCGGCTGCGCGTAGGCGGCAGATACCAGAAGCTCACGGTGTAGGTGAGGTTGTTGCTGATGCTCGTGTTGTTGGTCTGAAAGATGGAATCGCCGTTGCCCGCGCCGCCGCCAGTCGCGACTATTTTCAAGCTGCCCGCGCCCGAACGGGAGTAGATGCTACTGATGAAGGAGTTGGTGAAATCCGCCGTGCTGTTCCAGTTCGTAGCCCCGAGCGGCGTTTCAAAATCACCATTGCGAATCAAATTCGGACCCGCTTCAGGTACGCTGCCGGAGACGATTTTCACGTCGTCAATGTAAGCCTCACCCGCGCCGGAGAGGTAAATGTAGAAGGCGTTGTTCGCGCCCGCCGTGCCGGTGGCGGTGGCATAAATCCACTCCGGGGCCGGCGGCACAGGACTGGCCACGGCCACGATGCCGCTGCCGCTCAGACGCATCTTGATGTTCCCCGAAGTGGGCGTGGAGAGGTACCAGAAACTCAACGTGCCGCGCGTGGTCGAGTTGTCGAAGCGGAACCAGAGATTGGACATGTTCTGCTGCAAATGCCCCGCGCCGGTCACGCCATTCGCCGTCACCAAGTGCAGGCTGTAGCTGCCCGAATGCGCAAGGCTGTTGGTCACGGTCGAGTTGATCGCGTTCGCAGCGACGGTCCACGGGAAGAACGCGCCGGTTTCAAAATCCCCGTTGACCAGCACGTTCGTGCTCGCGCTGAACAGCGTCTGCACGTTGCTCGTCACGTTCGTGATGCTCCCGTTGATGTTCGTGGTGTAGTTGGTCACGAAGTAGTTCGTCAGCGGCACCAGCGAAATGTCGTCGAGGTAGGCGTCGCCCGCCGCCGCGAGGTAGGTGTAGAGGTTCGATTGCGAGAAGAAGCCCGTGAAACTCGCGAACCGCCATTCCGGCAGGCCCGAGGGCGGCACGCCGTTCGTGGTCTGCGAGACGTAGAAGTCATGCGTCTCGGTGAGCGCCTCAGGGGCGAGTTGCTCATTGATGTAAGCCTGCGGTCCCATCGTCCGCACGCGCACCAGCTCGTCCGGCGTCGGGCCGTAGGCCAGGCGGTTGAGCAAATTCACCGAGAGCAGATCGTTGCTGCTCATGGGCGCGGCCTCGACGCGGTAAAAACGCGCCGCCGATCCGCTGACGCCGCGGTAAAGAAAATTGCTGATCGTGCCGGCGACGGGCGTCAGTGGCTGGCTCAAGTCTGTGCCGCTCAGGACCGTGTAATTCGAGATGGCCGGCGCGGGCGTGAACTGAAACGACTTGTTGGAGTTCAAGACCGTGAGGTTGTAAATGAGCGGAGGCGTGTCGGCGGCGAGCGCGGGCAGCAGCGAGAGCACGACAGCTGAGAGCGCAATGAGTCGTTTCATAAAGTTTAGGAGTCCTGGTTCGCGCCCAAGCTATCATCGTGGATGGCCTGTTCAAGCGTTGTCATGAGACGATGGCGTGTCGGAAATTGTTTCCCGCCGGGTGTGATTAGAAGTGGCGGTCAAGGTGGTGGAAAAAGTGTGACA
>JAYVQC010000151.1:0-23244 GCA_043757045.1 Akkermansia sp.
TTACTGGAGCCTCACCCCGGCGCGCGCGGAGCGACGACGCCCTACCACACCCGTGTTTTAAGAACCGTGTTCGAATGCACCCCGCACCGGCGCGACATCCACCGAGACACGAATCTTGTGCTCGCCGCCGCCGGTCAGGATGCCGCTGAGCGGACTCACGTCACCGAAGTCACGGCCGTAGGCCAGCGTGATGTGCTCCTCGGAAGGCCGCACGTTGTTGGTCGGATCGTAGTCCACCCAGCCCGCATCGGGACTGAACAGCGCGAACCACGCGTGCGACGCATCCGCGCCCACGAGCCGGTCTTTGCCGGGGGCGGCGTGCGTGCGGAGGTAACCGCTCACGTAGCGCGCAGGCAGACCAATCGAGCGTAGGCAGGCGATGCTCAGATGCGCGAAGTCCTGGCAGACGCCGCGCCGCTTTTTCCACACTTCCTCCAGCGGCGTCGCGACCGTCGTGGCTTTGGGATCGTATTTGAAATCGAGGTGGATTCGGCGCATCAAATCCGCCGCGCCCACCAGCAGCGGCGTATCGCGCCGAAAACTTTCCAGCGCGTAATCGGCCAGTTCAAACGATGCGCGCACCTGCGGCGAATCAAAGACGAACTGATAGGGCGTGACCACTTCCGGCGAAACCGGATCGCGGAACAGCCGCGCGACCGTCTCCCACGGGGGCGACTGTTCCTGCGCCACGAACGGCGGCGCGTGAACCGTCACCCGGCTGCTGGTCACGGTTTCCAGACGCTCATGCACTTGCTGGATGCTGAACGAGCACAGGCGGTTGCCGAAGTAATCCTCGCGCGATTTGCGCAGCATGGGTTGCGGAGAAATTTTGAGCGCGAACGAACCCACCTCTTGCGTCCCAGCCGCGCGCGGCTCCAGGCGGGCCACATGATGCGACACGCTGACCGGCGCGGCGTATTGGTAAGTCGTGCGATGGGTGATGTCGTAGGTCATGGGGTGAATGACGAATGACGAATGACGAATGACGAATGGCGCTGGTCGGGCGTCGCTGTCCTCAGCGCGCCGGGGTGCGATGCAGAAAAAGGAAAGGCGTTCCCTCCGTTCGTGGCTTGGCGCGCTGGGGACAGCGACGCTCTACCTGGAGCACTCGTCATTCGGAGGTGGCTGCTCATGTTCATCCTTCCCCCGATCCAACGCCCGTCTGTGCGTCGCGGCCTGTGCGCGAAATCGCCGAGTGCGCGAAGTAGCTCGCCGCGATGGCGTCAGAAAGTTTCGGCAGATCGCGCAAGGTCTGCTGGATGAGCCGGCCCACCTTGCTCTCGTGCCACGGGCCTTTGAGTCCCGCGAGTTCCCGCGTGTCGCAGCGTTCCAGGCGCGCGTGCATGTCGTGCAGGATGGCTTTGCCGGAACCGGGCTTGCCCGAATTCAGTTCGAGCGGCACGCGGTCAAAGTGCTTCATCAACTGGCTGATTTGGAAAAGCACCGAGCGCGGATTTTTATCATCGAGCAAAACCAGATCGAAGACCGGCGCGATGTGCGGCAGCAGGCTGTACCGCGAGCGATACGTGATGGAACTGTCCGCCACTTCGAGCACCGCTTCGAGCACGCTGGGATTTTCCGGGTCCGCCGAGCGCAGCGTGGAATCGAGCAGCGTGCCGAGATACACCGCGCGTTCGATGCGCAGACCCATGTCAATGAAACGCCACGCCTGCGCGCGCGTCATGTTCTCGCGCGCCAGTCCGTGGAAGGCCGCGAGGCTCAAGAGCGTTTCGTTCAGCACCGCCACGGCGTCGCCCGCGAGCATCACCCGGCTGGCGGTGGGCGTGGAGAGCCGCTCGTTGAGCCGCGTGATCACGCGCCACATGTCCGTCGAGGTCCGGTCGCGCACCTGCATCCCGACGCGGAACAAATGATCAATCGTGCTGCTCAGGCTGCTGGGACGGGTGGAATCAAAAATCGCTGCGAGCAGTTCCGCCTCGAAGGCTTCAGGGTTCTGTCGCCGTTCCGGCTTGCTCCCCACCGCCGGCAATTGCCCATGAACCTCCAGCGTCCGCACCAACGGCGCGAGCAGCGGCAACGCGCTGCCGCTGCGCTCGGGATTGAACCGTTGCAACGCGCTCCGGAGCAACCGCGCCGTGGCGTCCGCGCGTTCCGAGTAGCGGCCCATCCAGAAAAAATTATCCGCGAGCCGCGACGGCAGATTGTTCCCCGTGCGCCGCAACTCGACGGTCTGGCTCGACGTGGAGAGCAACGAGAGTTCCTCCACCGGCGTGTCCGAAATGATCCAGGTGTCCTTGCTGCTGCCGCCGCGCTGCATGGAGACGAACCGTCCGTCCACGTCCGGCGCGACGCGCGTGAGTCCGCCCGGCATCACGCTGTAGCTGCCGCCGCTCGCGACCAGATACGTGCGCAGCGCGACGGGACGCGGCGTGATGGCGCGGCCGTCCCACGAGGGCGCGGTGGACAGCTCGACATGCTCCTGCGCGATAAACAAATCTGGATCGAACTGAATGTGACGGCGCAATTCCTCGCGCTCGGTGGCGGTCATCGGCTGACGGGGCTTCATCGCGTGCGTGCGCGTGCGAAAAGCAGATTTGATGAACAAGTCGTCAAGGTGTTCGAGCACGTAACGGCGCGCGGATTCCTGTCCGCACCACCACGTTGCGATCGACGGCAGCTTGAGTGCTTCACCGAGCAGGTGCTTGCACAGGCCCGGGAGGAACGACATGAACGCGGGGCTTTGCAGCAGTCCGCTGCCGAGCGCGTTCGAGATGGTCACGTTGCCGGCGCGCGCCGCTTCGAGCAGCCCCGGCACGCCGAGCATGGAGTCATTGCGAAGTTCCAACGGGTCGCAGAAGTCATCATCCACGCGGCGCAGAATCACGTCCACGCGTTCGAGACCGTTCAGCGTTTTGAGATAAACATGATCATCGCGCACCGTGAGGTCTTGTCCCTCGACGAGCATGTAGCCGAGGTAGCGCGCGAGATAGGTCTGCTCGAAATAGGTTTCGTTGTGCGGCCCCGGCGTGAGCAAGACCACGCGCGGCTCGCTGGTCTGGCGCGGCGCGAGGTCCACCAGCGTGCGCTGCATGTCGCGGAAAAACCCCGCGACGCGATGCACATGATGGTCGCGGAACGGCTCCGGCAGAATGCGCGAGGTGACCAGCCGGTTGGCCAGCGCGTAGCCCATGCCGGTGGGAATCTGCGTGCGATCCGAGATGACCCACCATTGCCCGTCCGGCGAGCGCGCCAGATCGGCGGCGTAGAAATGCAGGAACGTGTCGCCGGGCACGCGCAACCCATGACACGGGCGCAGAAAATCCGGCTGACCGAAAATCAAGGCGGGCGAAAGCCAGCGCGAGCGGATCAAATCCTGCGCGCCGTAGCAGTCGGCGAGAATCTTGTTCAGCAGCCGCGCGCGCTGAATCAATCCCGCTTCCAGCGTGCGCCATTCCTCCGGCGCGATGACAAACGGAACCGGGTCAAGCTGCCACGGACGTTCCATCCCGCGCGGGTCGCCATAGACGTTGTAAGTGAGGCCCTGCTCGTGGACGAGCCGCTGGCAGGTGTCGTCGCGGCGCTTGAGTTCGGCGGCGCCCAGTTCGTCGAGTGACTGCCGCAGCCCGCCGTAGTGCGCGCGCCAGCCGCCGTCGCCGGTTCGTGACTCGTCGAAAACACCGGACGCGGCCCGGTAGGCCGCGAACAAATTTTGCGCCGGAGCAGTTGGCAATTCGGTGTCCACAAAGGCGTTCAGAAAATCCGGGGCAAGTCACGTGCGCTGTGCAATACGCGCGCTATCTCAATGCCCGCGTCGGTGACGAAGTAATAGATGAAATAATTCTTCACGCGATAACTGCGCAGGCCGGGCGCAAAATGTTCGCGTGGACGGCCGCGTTCGGGAGCCTGCGCCAGCCTGAGACAATGGCCGCGCAGCGTGTCCGAGAACCGTTCGGCGGCGACGAGATCATGCTGCGCGATGTAAGCCCAAATTTTGGCGAGGTCCGACTCGGCCAGTTCGGTGATGAAGGCTTCCTTCAAAAAAATTAACGGCGGGAGTTCTCCAGAATCTTCCGCCCGCGCGCCTTGATGCGCGCCACGGCGGCGTCATCGAACAGGGTGACGCGCCCCGCCCGCACCTGTTTCACTCCTTCGAGTATTTCCTGGCGAACTTCCGCACTGGCTTTCGCCCGATCCGACTCCTTGGCTTCGAGCAGGCGCAAGCCGGCGGCCAGCACTTGGGCCGGCGTGGAAAAATCACCGGACTTCAACAATCCGTTCAGCACGCGAACTTGGGCCGGAGGCAATTCGATTGTCATGGCGGTAGTTTCATTCGTTTCACGAGCTTGGCAAGTTCGTAGCGGCCTCCGGTCAGATGGCGCTCCGCAAATCTAGCGTGAACGGGAAATCCACGTTCTCAGTCGGCGGCGGCGGCGTGAATTTTCCCTGCGTCGCGCCGTGCGTGAAGAATCGTCCGAGGCGTCGCGCTTCGGCTTCGTAGCTGTTGATCGGGAACGTGTCGTAGCTGCGGCCGCCGGGATGCGCGACGTGATACTGACAGCCGCCGAGCGAACGTTTGTTCCAGGTGTCGTAGAGATCGAAGACCAGCGGCGCGTGCGAGGGAATCGTGGGTTGCAGACAGTTCGGCGGCTGCCAGGCGCGGTAGCGGACGCCGGCGACCGCTTCGCCATTGGTGCCGGTCGGATGCAGCGGCACACGATGGCCATTCACGGTGAGCGCGAAGCGTTCGCCCACGAGACCGCGCGCCTTCACTTGCAGGCGTTCGAGCGAACTGTCCACGTAACGCACCGTGCCGCCCGCCGCGCCTTCTTCGCCGAGGACGTGCCACGGTTCGAGCGCGGTGCGGAGTTCCACTTGCACGTCGCGTTGCGCAAAATCGCCGATGCGCGGGAAGCGGAACTCGAAGTGCGGCGTGAACCAGTCGAACTCGAACGGGAACCCGGCGTCGCGCAAGTCGTGAATCACGTCCTTGAAATCCGTCTCACAAAAATGCGGGAGCATCCAGCGGTCGTGAATGTCCGTGCCCCAGCGCACGAGATCGTTCGTGTAAGGATGCTGCCAGAATTTTGCGACCAGTCCGCGCAGCAGAAGATGTTGCGCGAGACTCATGCGTGAATGCGGCGGCATCTCGAAGGCGCGCATCTCGACGAGACCGAGCCGCCCGGCGCTGCCGTCGGGCGAGTACAGTTTGTCGATGCTGAACTCGGCGCGGTGCGTGTTGCCGCTGGAATCAATGAGCAGGTTGCGGAACAGGCGGTCGGCGATCCAGGGTGGAACGGGCAACCTGCCCGTCCCGCCCGGCGACCCGCCGGGCGGAATGGGTGCGGCGTTCGGCTGTAGATAATTTTTAGAACCGCTGAACGCCCTCCCCGTTCCGTCGGGCAGGTTGCCCGACGGCACAGGCCGGTGGCCTGTGCTACCCAAACCCATCTGACGATCCAGTTCCTTGAACGCGACTTCCAGTTCGTAGAGCGAATCGTTGCGCGCCTCATCCACGCGCGGTGCCTGCGAGGTCGGACCGACGAATAGACCGCTGAACAGCCAACTGAGCGAAGGATGATTCTGCCAGTAGGCGATGAGCGAGCGGAGCAAATCAGGCCGACGCAGCACTGGCGAATCAATCGGCGTCTCCGCGCCGATCAAAATGTGATTGCCGCCGCCCGTGCCGGTGTGGCGTCCGTCCACCATGAACTTCTCCGTGCCGAGCCGCGTCTGGCGCGCTTCCTCGTAAAGCACCGTGGTGCGATCCACGAGTTCGTCCCACGACTTGCTGGGGTGCAAGTTGACTTCGATGACGCCGGGGTCGGGCGTGACTTTGAGCACGTTCAGGCGCGAGTCGCGCGGCGGCGTGTAGCCTTCGAGGGCGACGGGCATTTGCAGTTGCGCGGCGGTGTCTTCGATGGCGGCGACGAGTTCGAGATAATCTTCGAGCGTCGCGACGGGCGGCATGAAGACGTGAAGTTTTCCCCCGCGCGGCTCGACGCAGAGCGCGGTGCGGACAATCCACGACGCCGATTCCCCGCTTTTGGGCTGACGCGTCGGGTCTTCACGCAGCGCTTCCTTCTTCGCGTCTTCCGCGCTCTGCCCCCGACGACGGAGCGCAGCAGCTTGACGACGCTCGGGTGTTTCAGTGCGCAAGTATCGCTGACGAAATTCTGCGGGCGGCGGCAGCGGCGAACGCGGGGCCGTCGGGTCCAGTTCGTGGATGTAGGGATACTCCGACTCCTTGACCCAGGGCAGTGAATCGAGCGGCAGGCGCAAGCCCATCGGAGAATCGCCGGGCGCGAGATACATGCGCTCGGCCCGGAGAAACCACGGGCCGCTCACCCACACGGGCGTGTGCTCCTTCCACGCCCGCTGAATCGGAATCGCATGGCCGACCACGCTGTCCAGGCCCTGCTCCAGAATCTTCGCCAGCCGCGCGCGCTCGTCGTCCTTCTTCAAGTCCGCCTTTTGCGCGTCCACATTCAAAGGCAGCCGACGCTCCTTCCACACATGGTGGAACGGATCTTCATAGCCCGGGATGACCCACTTCGGGTCCGCGCCAAGCCGGGTGCTCAACGCCGCGATGAACTTCGCCGAGTGTTCGTTCGTGTGTTGGTAGTTCGCCGCTTCCTCCGCGATGAATTCATCCTTCTGCCAGATCGGCAGGCCGTCCTTGCGCCAGTAACAGCCGAACGCCCAGCGCGGCAGGGACTCACCGGGATACCACTTGCCCTGGCCGTAATGCACGAGCGAGCCGGGCGCGAATTTGCCGCGCAGCCGCTTGAGCAGCGTGTCGGAGAGAATGCGCTTCTTCGGCGAGGTGGCGGTGAAGTTCCATTCCGGGCCATCCGGGTCATCAATCGAAATAAACGTCGGCTCGCCACCCATCGTGAGCCGCACATCGTGTTTTGTGAGGTCGGCATCAATGGCGTGACCGAGCTTCTCGATCTCCTTCCACTGCTCCTCGCTGTAAGGCTTGGTGACGCGCGGCGATTCGTAAATGCGCGTGACCTTCATCTCGTGGACGAGTTTCGACTCGCACTTGTCCACGCCGCCGGTGACCGGCGCGGCGCTGCTCGGCTCCGGCGTGCAACTGAGCGGGATGTGTCCCTCACCCGCGAGCAGACCGCTCGTCGGATCAAAACCAATCCAGCCCGCGCCGGGCAGATACACTTCACACCACGCGTGCAAGTCGGTGAAGTCCACTTCCGTCCCGCTCGGGCCGTCCAGCGACTTCACGTCCGGCGCGAGTTGAATCAGGTAGCCGGAAACAAAGCGCGCGGCGAAGCCCATCGAACGCATCGTTTGCACGAGCAGCCAGCCGGTGTCGCGACACGAGCCGGTGCCGCGCGTCAGCGTTTCCTCGGGCGTCTGCACGCCAGGTTCCATGCGGATGGTGTATTTGATGTCCCTCTGGAGCCGCTGGTTGACCTCGACGAGAAAATCAATCGTGCGCGTCTTGGCCGTGAGATACTTCGCCATCAGTTCGCCCACGAGCGCGAGGTGCTTCGTGGCGGGGGCCGGCAACTCCATGAACGGCGCGAGTTCCTTCTTCAACACCGGCTCGTACACGAACGGATAAATCTGCGCCGATTCATCCAAGAAAAAATCAAACGGATCGTGAACCGCCATCTCCGCGACGAGTTCCACCTCGACGCACAGCTCTTTCATCTTGCCCTCGAAGACGAGGCGCGCGTTCCAGTTCGCGAAGGGGTCCTGCTGCCAGTTGATGAAGTGTTCGCCCCCCGTGATCTTCTGCGAGTAGCTGAGAATCTTCGTCCGGCAATGCGGTGCCGGGCGGAGCCGCACGACGTGCGGGCCGTGGCCCACGGCCTTGTCGTACGTGTAGTGCGTTTTGTGAAAGAGGGCGACGTGGATAGACATGAAAAAGTAATCAGTAACCAGTAATCAGTGAGCCAGTGGCAGCCAGTGCGGGGCGGCACTGATTACTGATGACTGTTTCACTGATTACTTTCCCACACTGCTGCTGCTGCTCCTCCTGCTGCACGAAATGATCCGTCATCGCCGTGTTGAAGGCATGGAAGATGTAGGCGTTGAAGAGCGCCTCGCCGATGGCGTTGAGCTTCTTTTGCACTTCGTCGAGATACGTGTGCAGGCCGATGGCAAACACTTCATCAATGGTGGTGAACTGAAATTCCGCGACCAGCCGGCCCGCAAGTTTTTCCGCGTCATTCACGAAGCGGCCTTTCGGCACGCCGGAGATGCGGCGCAACGCGATGTTCATTTCATCCACGCAGTAGCGAACGGAGCGGGGGAAATCTTCGTTGAGCAGGAGAAATTCCGCGACCAGCCGCGGGTCCACTTCCGCGCCATGCAGAGACTTGTAAGCGTCCCACGCGCTGCACGAGCGCAGAATGGCCGACCACGCGAGCGCGTCCGCCTGATTGACCACCGTGGGCAGACCTTGGGCCGGCAAAGACTGATGCCGCACATCGAGGATGCGCGTGGTCTTGTCCGCGCGTTCGATGAACTGGCCGACCTGCGTGAACCACCAGCCGTCGTTGCGAATGAGCGTGGCATCACCGAGGCCGATGAGCAGGAGCGAGCTGTTTTTGACCTGCGTGAAAAATTCCGTCGGGCTGTCGCTCCAGACGCGGCGCGCTTGCGGCGAGGTGATGAACAGATACAAGCGGTTCAACTCCTCCCACATCTCGATGGTGATCTGGTCGCGCACCATGCGGGCGTTCTCGCGCGCCAGGCAGATGGAGGACACGATGGAGTTCGGATTCGTCTCCTGAAAGACCATGAACTCGCAGACCGACGCGGCGGTGGCGCGTCCGTGCAGATGATTGAACAGCTCCTCATCGCCGGTGCATTCCACGATGGGCATCCAGTAGTCGCGCTGCGCGGTGTCGCTGGTGTCGCGGAAGTCGAGCAGCAGTTGCAGGTTCACATCGAGGATGCGCGCGATGTTCTCGGCGCGCTCGATGAAGCGGGACATCCAGTAGAGAGAGTTGGCAACGCGACTTAGCATGGAAAGTAATCGGTGAAACAGTAATCAGTAATCAGTGTGAACGTCTTGGGCGCATCTTGACACGGTTCTTGATCGTGACCGCGCTGGCGCCTCGCGCCGGGGATGGCCGTGCTGGACGTCCCGCAGGGACGGGCTGAAAATAGCCCAGCACTTGAGTGCTGGGTGGCTGGCGGATGGGGATAAAAGTCCCGGAGGGACGGCAGAAGGTTCTGCCGTCCCTCCGGGACTCGGCTCCGTTTCATCGCCATCCCAGTGCTAAAGCACTGGGCTATTTTCGTTCGTCCCGGCGGGACTGGTTTCAAGAACGGTGTTCGGATGCACCCGAACGTCCTCAGCATCCGAGCAGCACCTTCTGGCGCGCACTGATTACTGATTACTGTTTCACTGATTACTTGTTCATTCATTCCCATACAGCACCCACGTATCCTTGCTCCCGCCGCCCTGCGAGGAGTTCACCACCAGCGAACCTTTGCGGAGCGCGACGCGCGTCAGGCCGCCGGGGACAATCGTCGTCTTCTCGCCGCACAGGATGAACGGGCGCAGATCGATGTGCCGGCCCTCGAACTTGCCGCCGTCCACATGCGTGGGATGGCGCGAGAGGGAAATCATCGGCTGCGCGATGTAGTTGCGCGGGTCCGCCTGGATACGGCGGCGGAACTCATCGATCTCCTCCGTCGAAGCCTGCGGACCCATCAGCATCCCGTAGCCGCCGGATTCATTCGCGGCTTTCACGACGAGCTTGTTGAGGTTCTCCAGGATGTATTTCAGGTCGTCCTCTTCGCTGGCGAGATACGTCGGCACGTTCGGGATGATCGGCTCCTGCTTGAGGTAATACTGAATCATCTTCGGCACGAAATAGTACATCACCTTGTCATCGGCAATGCCGGTGCCAATGGAGTTCGCGAGCGAGACGTGGCCGGAGCGGTAGGCGTGAATCAGCCCCGGCACGCCGAGCATCGAGTCACGCCGGAAGACGGTCGGGTCGAGGAAATCATCGTCGAGCCGGCGGTAAATGACATGCACGGGACGCAGACCCTTCGTCGTGCGCATGAAGACGTGCGCGTCCTTCACCACCAGATCGCGGCCTTCCACGATATCAATGCCCATCTGCCGCGCGAGATACGTGTGCTCGAAGTAGGCGCTGTTCGACGAGCCGGGCGTGAGCAGCACGATGGTCGGGTCCACGACGCCGGTCGGCGCGATCCATTGCAACGACTTGAGCAGCTCCTGCGGATAATGATCGACCGGCCGCACCCCGATGCTCTCAAACATCTGCGGGAAAGTGCGCTTCATGGCGCGGCGATTCTCTAGCACGTAGCTCACGCCGCTGGGGCAACGTCCGTTGTCCTCCAGAACCATGTAGGTTCCATCCACGCCGCGAATCAAATCCGTGCCGCAGACGTGGATGTAAATGTCCTTCGGCACCTTGAAGCCCGCGAACTCGCGCCGGAAATGTTTGCCCGAAAGGATGTAGTGCGCAGGGATGACGCCGTCCTTGATGATCTTCTGGTCGTGATAAATGTCCTTGAGGAACAGGTTCAGCGCCGTGATGCGCTGCGTCAGTCCGCGCTCGATGTGCTCCCATTCGCGCGCGGGAATGATGCGCGGCACGAGGTCGAAGGGGAAGATGCGCTCCGCACCGCGCGCGTCGCCATAGACGTTGAAGGTGACGCCCTGCCGAAGGAAGGCCAGGTCCACCGCATGACGGCGGCTGTCGAATTCATCGCGCTTAAACTTGTCGAAGAGCGCGTGGAATTTGCTGTAGTGCGGCAGCACCTCGCCGCCGCCGCCGAGCATTTCATCGAAGTAAGGCCCGCGGTCGTAGCCGTTAAAAAATCCCGGTTCAGTTTTTGCCGTTGTGACCATTTCGCAACAGAAGTTTGGTTCACGCCACGCTCGGACGATGCTGGGAGAGCAACCATTCCTTGGCGGTGCATGAGCGAGATTCAGCGCGCCCGGCCTCGAAATACAAGCGTCGGCTGGGCTTTTGTTCAGAACGAACCGGAGCATTGGTCATCAGCATTGGGAGATATTAGCAGCCGCCTTGCCGTCGGCGTTGGAGTCCAAGCTTCAGCTTGTCCGCCCCCGGAGCGCGGGCTTTCCAGCCCGCAGCAACGTGCGATGGTAACAAGGTCTCCTCTGCAATGGTCGCTCCGGGCCGGCGAACATTGCTGCGAGCTGGAAAGCCCGCGCTCCACCTGCGCCATTGCCGCCGCCTCCCCTGCTCTGTTAATTCCCTCCGCATGTCACGCCACACTTTCGCATCACCCATGCGCGCGCTGCCGCGCCGTCAATTCTTCACCACGCTCGGTGCTGCCACGGCGGGCGTCGCGCTCACCGGCTGTTTCACGCCGCGTCCTCGGAAAATTTCCGCGAACGAGAAACTGAACATCGGCTTCATCGGCGTCGCCGGTCAGGCGGGCTACAGCATCAGCAACCTCAAGGACCAGAACATCGTCGCGCTCTGCGATGTGGACGCGAACAATCTCGCCAAAGCCGCGCAGCAATTTCCCTCGGCGAAGACGCATCGGGATTTCCGACGGTTGATCGATCAGGACGGCATTGACGCCATCGTCATCGCCACGCCGGATCACACGCACGCGGTCGCGACGGCGGCGGCACTGCGCTCGGGGCGTCACGTCTATTGTGAGAAGCCACTCACGCACACCGTCTCGGAGGCGCGCATCATCACCGACCTCGCGAAGAAGACAAAACTCGTGACGCAGATCGGCACTCAGATTCACGCGGGGAACAATTACCGCCGCGTGGTCGAACTCGTGCGGAGCGGGGCCATCGGCAAAGTCAGCGAAGTGCATGTGTGGGCGAACTCCAGCTATGGCGGCAAGACGCGCCCGACCGCGACGCCGCCCGTGCCGGACAATTTGGATTGGGACTTGTGGCTCGGTCCGGCGGCGTTCCGCCCGTATCAGCCCGACTACGTGCCTTTCAATTGGCGGCACTGGTGGACCTTCGGCGGCGGCTCGCTCGCGGACTTTGGTTGCCACTTCATGGACTTGCCGTTCTGGGCGCTGGGCTTGAGCCATCCGGTTTCTGTGGAACCCATCGCGGGGCCAGCGGTGGATGCGGAGTCCACGCCACCGTGGTTGATGGTGCGTTTTGAATTTCACCGTTTCCAAATCCCGCACGGTGCATTGCCATACACCGCTGGCCCGCTTAAACTCACCTGGTATCACGGCGGCAAACGCCCCAAGGAACTCGTGCCCGACGCGCTCTACGCCAAATACAAGGGCGGCGTCCTCTTCGTCGGCGACAAGGGCCAGTTGATTTCCGACTACAGCAAACACACGCTGTTGCCCGAGGAAAAGTTTGTGGACTTCCAGCGTCCGGCAGAATCCATCCCCAACTCCATCGGCCATCACAAGGAATGGGTGCGCGCGATCAAGGAAGGCGGCACGCCCACCTGCCATTTCGGCTACTCCGGCCCGCTCACGGAAACGGCGCTGCTCGGCAACGTCGCCTACCGCGTCGGCCAGAAACTTGATTGGGACTCGGCGAACCTGCGCGCCACCAACTGCCCGTCGGCGGAAGAACTGATCCAGCATCACTACCGGAAGGGTTGGAAGCTGTAACACCTGCACCGCGCGGCTAGTTCAAGCGAAGGGCAAGCGTCCGGTTGACGCCCCAGAGCGTGGCGGATAGTTTGCGCCCACGATGATTTCAGCGTCTGCCACCAATAAAACCGCGAGTGCGCCCAGCTTCCGCGTCGGCGACGAGCGGTTGATCAAAGTTTCCCCCAGCGCCGCGCAGAAAGTCAGTTCTCTGCTCACCCGCCAGAACCGTCCGCAGGGCGTGCTGCGTGTAGCCGTGGTCGGAGGCGGCTGCTCGGGGCTGCAATACAAGATGGACCTTCAGGACGCGCCCGCCGCCCGCGACATCCTCGTGGAAAGCAGCGGCATCAAGGTCGTGGTGGACCCCAAGAGTGCGCTCTATGTCACGGGCAGCGAACTGGACTATGTGGACGCGCTGACGGACGGCGGCTTCAAGGTGAAGAACCCGAATGCGGCGACCAGTTGCTCGTGCGGAGAAAGCTTCAGCGCGTAGTTACCTGTTAAGTCGGTTTGGATACTTCCCTTTTGATGGCGAACGCATGAGTAAGGGACGAAACAACAAGTTGGCGGGACAGATAGGCGAATATTTAGTCTGTGCTGAACTTGGAAGACGCGACCTAATTGCGACGCCGTTTTCAGGTAATGTTCCGGCTTTCGATATTTTGGCTGCCGATGACCTCTGCCGCACTGTGCCCATTCAAGTCAAAGCGTCTCGAAGCGACAACTGGCCCAGCGATGCCCGAAATTGGATGAACATCTCGCTCGACCCCAAAACCAAAGTCCAAAAAAATCTAGGCCCGATAAAAATCCAGAACCCTGATTTGATTTTTGTTTTTGTTGCCATTGCCCCGCCCGACGCGGGCTGCAAAGATCGCTTCTTCATTTTAACAAAGCAGCAATTGCAGGGCATTTGCATCAAGATGTATTCGACTTGGATGGACGGAATCGGATGGAAACGGCCTAGAACACCAGATTCGTACGATTGCCGCCACCGCATTTCCGACATGCAAACTTACGAAAACAACTGGCGACTCATCTCCGACAGATTAGCAAAATCAAGCTGCGGCCAATCGCTTGAAACAATGGAAGAGTGAGCCAACTCTCGCCTCATTCATGACCGACCCCTTCACTCTTTTGAACGAACCGCGCCAGCCGTGGCTGGATGCAGAAGTGTTGAAGCAAAAGTTCCTCCCGCTCTCCAGTGCCGCGCATCCCGACCGCACGCACAACGCACCAGAAGAACAGAAACTGGAGAGCAACCAGCGTTACGCCGAACTCAACGCCGCCTACAACACTCTGCGCGAACCGCGCGACCGTTTGCTGCACCTGCTGGAACTGGAACTCGGCGCGAAGCCCTCCGACATCCAGCGCATTCCGCCCGGCACCATGGATTTGTTCGTGGAGGTCGGCCAGCTTTGCCGCGACGTGGACGCCTTCTTCACGCAGCGCGGTAACGTCACCTCGCCGCTCCTCAAGGTGCAGATGTTCGAGTGCGGGATGGAATGGACGGACAAACTTCAGGCGCTCCAACAGCGCATTAACGCCAAACGCGACGAACTCACCGGCGAACTTCAGCTGATGAATTCCGTGTGGGGCGCTGCGCCTTCCATCGGTTCGCCCACACGCGCCGCCGCGCTGCCGCTGGAACGGTTGGAACAAATTTACCGCGTGTTCAGCTACATCGCGCGCTGGTCTGAGCAGATTCAGGAACGCAACGTGCAACTCGCCACTGGAGCGTTTTAATCACGCAAAGCTGGTCAAATTCACGCAGCTTGCCGGGCCGTGAACTGTGGTTCTGGTGACGATTTGGAAAATTGCTCACGAAAATCGCGTTGGCAAAGACGCTGCTAGGATTTGCACTTGATGAACACACACACATCGACTCCACGACTGTGTGACCTACCGCCGAGGCCATCAACGCCCCGGCAGGAATCCATCAGACCCAGACCCGAAAGCGCGCCGGGCCAACGGCCGGTGTTCACGCAAGTAGAAAACTGAACTGGCGGTCTCGCACGAGCGGGACCGCCAGCCTGTTCTCCACCCGCCAAATTTTTCCGCTCCACGACTTTTCCTGATCGCTGGAAAATTCGTCCAATTGGACTTTCGGAAGCTCGCCCTCACCCCGGCCCTCTCCCCCGAGGAGAGGGAGAAAGTCATTCAGACTTGCTCGGGGCGGACGCGTTCGGTCGGAGGGAAGTTGTCAGAACGTGGAATCAGAACGTGGAATCAGAACGTGGAAAAACCAAGGCCCGGCCTTGGTGCTACTTAGTCGGAGCCGCCGGCTTGGCGATCACCGCGTCCTTCTTCGGCTCGGAAGTGGACTTGGGATCAGGAACCGGACGCACGATGACGAACCAGGCGTTGTTGTCCTTGGCGTCGCCGCCGATAGTCAGGACTTCGCCCTTGGGCAGCGGCTTGTCCACGCGATTCACCTGCTTGCCTTCACCGTAAAGTTTTACGGTCACGGTGTTCGCACCCTTGTCCTTCACTTCAATCGTGCATTTCTTGCTCAACACGACCTTGGTGTAGTTTGTGGTGTTGATGGTGAAGGGCTGCCGGTTGACCTCGAAGAAATTTTTCCACTTGAGCGGCATCTCGCGGAGCTTCTTGGCGAGCTCGCCATCCAACTGCTTGTGGCTCGCCTCGGGTGATTTGTCGGCATTCGTCCCCCAGACCAGGCGGGCTTCCATCTTGCGATCCGCAGCGGCGGCGGCGCTCATCATCGCGGTGAACGCAAGGGCGGCGAAACCAAGCTGGATCGCCCGGCGCAAAAGATGGGGAGTGCTCATCGCTTACTGAATTTCCGGCGCGGGTATCGGCATCGGCTGGTCGGAGGCTTCCTCCGCATCCACGAACGGGTTGGCAATCCACACCAGCGTCATCTGCTGCGATTCGGAACGGAACGAGAAGGAACTGGTGTCGTCCAGCGGGTTGTCAATTTCCTCGAAGAAGTCGCCGGTCAGATTCATCTGCACGGCGGCGAAAATCACGAGCGCGGCGGCCACGGCCGTGCCACTGACGGCGCGAAGATTCCGGCGGAGGAACAGCAGCCACGCCGGAGCCAACGCTGCGGCAGGGGCGACTTCAAGGCGCTCAATCTCTCGCTCGATTTTGCTCCAGTAAAACTCGCGCGACTCGGGCAGGCGAAACTCCGGCTCGTTGCCGTGGAGCATCGTGCGCGTCTGCTGCAATTCGGCAAACAGCGCGCGGGCCTCGGCATCGTTCCCGATCATCGCCGCGATTTCCTGCGCCTCGCGACCGGTGAGTTCACCGTCGAGCTGCGCCTGCAATTTGATTCCGTCTTCGACTTTCATTTCAATTCCTCACGTTTATAGCTGGCCATCAGGACCGCCATTTTGCGACGCGCGTAAAACAACCGCGACATCACGGTGCCAATCGAACACTGCATCCGCTTGGCGATCTCTTTGTACTCTAAATCTTCAAACTCATGCAGGATCAGCACGGTTCGGTGCTCGTAAGAGAGCAGGGCCAGCGCCTTGTCAATCCTCTGGCGCAACTCGCTGCGCTCCAATCGCTCCGTCGGGTTCACCGTCACGGCCGGCATCTGCCGCTCCACGCCGCCCGACTCTTCTTCCAAATTTTCAATCGACTCGGCGCGCTCCCGCTTCATTTTGCGCAGCCGGTCGAGGCACAAGTTGATGACAATCCGCGTCATCCAGGTCAGGAAACTCGAATCACCCTGAAACTGTTTCAACCGCTGCCAGGATTTTACCCAGGCTTCCTGCGAAAGATCCGTGGCGTCTTCCTCGTTCCGAATCATGCTGAAGGCGCGGGCGTAAATCTTATCACGATGCCGGGCCACCAGTTCCTCGAAAGCCCGCATGTCACCACGTTGTGCTGCTTTCCACAGCCCAACGTCTTCCATGGTCGGGTAATCTTTCTTTTTCGACGCCATCGCTTCTGACGGGGTTTTTCCGGCGCTATTCAAACGCCACGGAAATCTTACAAAAGTCCTTTCGTGCTGGGCAATTCTCCCGCAATGCGGGGATCACGCTGACAGGCAAAATCAACCGCCTTGGCAAAAGCTTTGAACAATCCTTCGCTCACATGATGCGGCTCCTCGCCATACATCAGCTCCAGATGCAGGTTGCAACGGGCTTCATTCGCGAATCCTTGAAAGAATTCCCGCGCCAGGCCGAAGCGAAACGCGCTCGACATGTCCTGATTTTTTTCCGTCTTGCTCAAACTTTTGTACCCAAGTTTGTCCAATCCACGCCACACGAGGTAGGGACGGCCGCTGAAATCGACGACGCAACGCGCGAGGCATTCATCCATCGGGACGTGAGCCTCGCCCCAGAGTGGGTTGCGCGGGTCGAAGCCGGTACCGTAGCGGCGCAACCCCTTCTTGTCGCCGAGCGCCTGCACGAACGCCTGCCCGAGCGCGATGCCGCAATCCTCGACCGTGTGATGCGCGTCCACTTCCAGATCGCCCTTGCAGCGCAGCGTTAGATCCATCACCGCGTGCTTGGCGAACAGCGTGAGCATGTGATCGAAAAAAGGCACGCCGGTCTTGATGGATGACTTGCCTTTGCCATCAATCACCAGCTTGAGCACGATCTGAGTCTCCTTCGTGACGCGCCTGAGTTGCGCGGAGCGAACTTGCATTCGACGAATTCAAACAGGCGCACGCGGGTGATACAAAAGCTATTTTCGGAAACGATGAAAATGAAGTGCAACTACGGCGTCATCCGTCAGAGACACGGCGTCGCGCCAAGCGGATGATCAATGGTGGGGCGAGACTTTGCATTTGCACTTGCCCGCGCCCGCGTTGACGATTCCGATACCCAGAGCGAAAAAATATTTATGCCGCAAGCCATCATGGACCCAGAGCAGGTCAGGCGCTTCGCCGACGAACTCCAGCGCTTCAACCGCGATCTCCAGAACCGCATGGGTTCGCTGCAAGCCCGATTTGCCGCCCTCGGCGACTCGTGGTCGGATCAGGAACACACCAAGTTCTCCGACGAGTTCAAGACCACGCTGAAGGCCATGAAGAAATTCTCCGAGATGTCCGACCAGCACGTGCCGTATCTGCTCCGCAAGGCTCAGCGCATCGAGGAGTATTTGAACCAGCGGTGAACCGGGGACTTAGAAATCCGAATTCCGATGACCGAAATCCGAAAGAAATCCGAAACCCGAAGCCCGAAGGTGCCGGATCGTTTGAAACTGATCCGGTTCGGATTTCGCTCTTCGGCCTTCTTTCGGATTTCGGAATTCGGATTTCGGATTTAACCACATGGCCACCCACGCCAACGTCACCTCCACCGAAGCCATCGCCGCCTTCCGCGCCGCACTGCTCGTGTACGTGAGCAAGGCCAAGCCGGTGCTGGAGGACGCCTGCGACGAAGTCGCGCGCATGAGGATGTGGCTGCAATCCTCGCAGCGCGTGCATTGGGAAAATGAAGTGCGCAAGCGCACGCGCATTATGGAGAACGCGCAGCAGGCGCTCTTCAGCCAGAGCATCGGCAGCCTCCGCGATCCCGGCATGGCCGAGAAGATGGCCGTCACGAAAGCCAAGCGCGCGCTCGTCGAAGCCGATGAAAAACTCCAGGCCGTGAAGCGTTGGAACCGTGAGTTCGATCATCTGGCCGCGCCGATGGTCAAGCAGTTCGAGTCCCTCCGCACCACGTTCGCGAACGACATGCCGAAAGCCGCCATGCAACTCGGGCACATCGTGAAGACCCTCGACGCCTACGCGAACGTCTCGCCCGGCGGCGTGTCCAGCACAACGCCTTCGAGCGAACCAAGCACAGCGACTGACGACACGCCCGCGCCTGCGGCCGCGAAGGAGGAAAGCAGCCCATGAATACCAGCGCCAACGGCAAGCAGCTCGTCGCCGCCACGAAAGACCTCGTCCGCCGCTGGGAGGAAACCAAGGAGTCGTGGCAAGACGCGAAGGCCACCGAGTTCGAGCAAAAGTATTTGTTCGAGCTGCTCGCCGCCATGGAGCGCGCCGCTCCTGTCTTCGACGACCTCGACAAACTTCTCAACCGCATCAGGATTGATTGTGAGTAGCGCGATGCGAAGCCCGAAATCCGAAATCCGAAATCCGAAAGAAATCCGAAGCCCGAAATCGGAACTGGCGGCATCTGCTGAGGCGGCGGTGCCGTTTTGCCCCTCGGATTTCGGACTTCTTTCGGATTTCGGATTTCGGATTTCGGATTTCCCCCTATGACCAGCCACCTCACCGTCACCCAGACCCGCGAACTTCTTGAATCGCTCAAGGGCGTTATGCGCGACTTCGCCGCCGCCGAGGAGAAGTTGAACAAGGACTTTCGCGCGAAAATTTCCGCCACGGACAAGCAGTTCAAGGACGAGAGCGAGACGCACGAAACGCGGCTCGCCGCCGACCTCAGCGCGGCGGAAGCGGCCTGGCAATCCGCGAAGTCCGCCGAAGAATCGCGTTTCAAAAAACGCGCCGAGCGCATCGCCACCGCGAAGAAAACCAGCCACAAACTTTCCACCAAACGCATTGATGACGAGGAAGGCCGGTGGAAACACAAAAGCCAGAAGGGCCTGCTCGACACCGAGCGTTATCGCAAAGGCGCGCTGGCGCAGAACGACGCGACGCTCGCGAACTTTCACGCCCAACTCACCGAGAACCGAAATGCGTTCGTGACTTTGGAGCAATCGGCGGACGGCGCGTTTCGTGGCTATGGAAAATTTCGTGCGTGGCTGACGAAGCCGGAGAATTTCCGCGAGCCGGATTTGTCAGCGAACGAACATGGGCTGATCGAGCAGTTCGTCAAGTTGCACACCGTCGCGAGCGAGAACCTCACCAAGTTTCAAAAACTGTTCCTGCCGAAACTCTTTCGCGCGCTGCCGCTGTGGCTGTGGATTGGATTCGTGCTCGTCATCGGCGGCGGGTTGGTGCCGGTCATGCCGCGCCTGGGCCATCCTGAGATTGGCCTGCCGCAACTCGGCGGCGGCGCGGGCGCGCTCGTCGTGTTGCTGCTCGCGCTCTACTTCATGGGCCGCAGCCAGGCCGCGACGCTCGCCATGCTCGTGGCAGGTGAATTGGAAACCGCCCGCCGGATGCACGACGCGGCGTTGCAAAAAACCCAAGCCCGCCACGCCGGTGAAGTCGAACGCATCGAAGGCGAAGCCCGTAACAGCAAGGAAATGTTCGGCCAGAATTGGAATTCCGCCGTCGATCAAGCGGAGAAGGCGCGTGAATTGTGGCCGGCAAAAATCGACGACAAGTGGCGTCATGCCGTCGCCCGGAACGAAACCCAGCACAAGGTTCGCAGCGCGCGCATCGAGGGTGAACACACCGGCACCGTGAACCAGATCCGCGCCGAGGCTGATGCGCGCAAAACGCAGTTCACCGAGACGCATCACTCCAAGGTCACAAAGTTCAACGCCGACTTCGCCGCGCACTGGCAAAAGCTCGAAGCCGACTGGAAGCACCAGACGCAGCCGATCTTCGACGCCATTAACGCCGCGAAGGCCGCCGCCGAGCGCGAGTTCCCAGAGTGGGAACGGGGCGCGGGCGTCTCGCCCGCCGGGCCGCACGGCGCGAAGGCAGACGAGACGTCCGCGCTCCACTGGAAAAATTGGAAGCCACCCACCACCTTCAAGAACCTCGCTCCTTTCGCCCGCCTCGAAGTGGACGTGAAAAAGATCGCCGAAGCCGCACCGCACGATCCTCGCCTCGCGTTTCCACCGACGGTCTCGCTCCCGCTGCTGCTCACCTTCCCGCAGCAAGGCTCGATTCTTTTTGAGACGACCAAGTCCGGCAACGAACCGGTGATGGACGCGTTGAACAACATCATGTTCCGCCTCATTGCCACCGCCCCTGCGGGCAAGTTGAGTTTCACCGTCATTGATCCCGTGAAGCTCGGGCAGAATTTTGCGGGCGTGATGCACCTGGCGGATTACGACGACAACATCATCAACAGCCGCATCCTCACGCAGGCGTCGCAGATCGAGCAGCGGCTCGCGGACTTGAACGAGCACATGGAGAAGGTCATCCAGATGTATCTCCGCAACGAGTACGAGACCATCGCGGAATACAATCTCCAGGCCGGCAACATCGCGGAGAAATATCACGTCGTCGTTATCGCGGATTTTCCGGCGAACTTCACCGAGACGGCGGCGCGGCGGCTCCTGCACATCGCGGCCAGCGGCGCGCGCTGCGGCGTGTTCACGCTCATCCACTGGGATCATCGCCACACGGCACCGGCGGATTTCTTCCCCGAGGAATTGCGCAAGAGCAGCGTGTGCATCACTTCAACGGGTGAACAGTTCACGCTCTCCAGTCCGTTCCTGCCTGCTGCGCGCGTGTTGCTTGATGCGCCGCCCAGCGCGGAGTTCGCCACGGAATTTCTGCACAAAGTCGGCGAGGCCAATCGTGGCGCGAACCGCGTGGAAGTTCCCTTCGCGCAAATCGCGCCGCCGGACGCCGACCTTTGGAGCGAGGAGACCACGGACGAATTGCGCGTGCCCATCGGGCGCAGCGGCGCGACGAAGCTCCAATATCTCGCCATCGGCAAAGGCACGCGCCAGCATGCGCTCATCGCGGGCAAGACCGGCTCCGGCAAATCCACGCTGCTTCACATCATCATCACGAACCTCGCGCTCTGGTGCAGCCCGGAGCAGGTCGAGTTTTACCTCGTGGATTTCAAAAAGGGCGTCGAGTTCAAGAGCTATGCGAATGCCCGCCTGCCCCACGCGAAAGTCGTCGCCATCGAGAGTGACCGCGAGTTCGGCCTGAGCGTGTTGCAGAAACTCGATGAGGAGTTGAAGCGGCGCGGCGAACTCTATCGCAAACTCGGCGTGCAGGACGTTGCCGGTTACAAGCGCGCGGGCGGCACCGAGCCGATGCCGCGCACGCTGCTGCTCATTGACGAGTTCCAGGAATTTTTCGTCGAGGATGATCGCATCTCGCAGGCGGCGAATCTCCTGCTTGACCGCATCGTGCGGCAGGGCCGCGCGTTCGGCATTCACTGCATCCTCGGTTCGCAAACACTCGGCGGCGCTTACACTCTGGCGCGCACGACCATTGGGCAGATGGTCATCCGCATCGCGCTCCAGTGCAACGAGGCCGACGCGTATCTCATCATGGACGAGAACAATCCCGCGCCTCGCCTGCTCTCGCGTCCCGGCGAAGGCATCTACAACGACCAGGCCGGCATGAGCGAGGGCAACAGCCCGTTCCAGGCCGTGTGGATCGACGACGTGGTGCGCGACGAGCGGCTCGAAGTCGTGCGCGAAATGGCGAACGAGAAGTTTGCCAATAGGTATCCCGGCCCAATTGTTTTCGAGGGCAACGCTCCCGCCGACGCGAGAGAGAATCATTTGCTGCGCGCGCTGCTCGATACGCCCGCGACTCAGCCCGCCGCGCTCGCCCGCGTGTGGCTCGGCGCGCCGAACTCGATCAAAGGCCCGACCGAAGCCGTTTTCCAAAAACGCAGCGGCAGCAACCTGCTCATGATCGGCCAGCGCGACGAACCGGTGCTTGCGCTGCTTTCACTCTCACTGCTCGCGCTCGCGACGCAGTTCCCGCGCGGCTCGGCGAAGTTTGTTCTCCTCGAAAGCACCGCGCCGGAGTCGCCGGAGCGCGCGTTCCTCGAACGCGTGGTCAAGGCGCTGCCGCACAACGTCACGCTCGCGCGCGGTGGCGAACTTGCTGCCACGCTCAATGCGCTCGCCGAAGACTTGCAGAAGCGCACCGAGGACGAACACGCGCCCGCGCCCACGACGTTCGTGTTCATCCACGGCCTGCAAAATTTCAAGAAGCTCAAGCAGGACGACGACTTCGGTTTCTCCAGCGGCGACGGCGGCGCGAACCCCGCCGCGCAGTTGCAGAAGCTCATCAGCGAAGGGCCGGGCCACGGCATCCACCTCTTCGTGACCGTGGACACCTACAACAACGTGAACCGCTTCCTCGGGCGCAAGATGTTGAGCGAGTTTGAAATGCGCGTGCTCTTCCAGATGAGCACCAACGACTCCGCCAGCCTCTGCGACGATCCGAAAGCCAGCGGCCTCGGCCTCCACCGCGCGCTCTACTACAACGAGCAGGAAGGCTGGCTTGAAACTTTCCGGCCTTACGCGCTGCCGGCGGGCGAGTGGATTGATGAGGCAGGGGTGAAGTTGAAAAAGTGAAACAGTAATCAGTGAGTCAGTAATCCGTGGCTGAAAACTTGGAGCCTTGAAGAGGAGAACGGATCTTCGGCGTTCAAGGTTCAATGCTTCGAGGACGAGTGATGTGAAACTCTCGCGTTGAAAATCCCGCCGCCCACGCCGATCCTCTGCCCATGAGCTACACAGGCTGGATCAAAGGTCGGACCATCGAACTGGATGAGCCGCTTCCCTTCGCGGAAGGCCAGGCCGTGAAAATTTCCGTCGAAACGACGACCCCGGTCACACGCGCCGGTTCCCCGCGCGCCGTGCTGGCCGCGACCCGTCAATCACCACACCTGCCCCCCGCCGACGTGGCCGCCCTGGAAGCCGCCATGCTCGCCGCAAAACTTCCAACCCACGACGGCTTGATGCTGAACGACCAGCCCTGAGCATGGCCTACACCGCGCTCTTCTACAACGAACAGGAAGGCTGGCTCGAAACCTTCCGCCCGTACGCGCTGCCGACCGGCGAGTGGATTGATGAGGTCGGAAAAGTGAAACAGTAATCGGTGAATCAGTGATCAGTCTGGCAAGTTTGCTTCGTCGGCTTGTTGGTGCGTCCGAAAGCGGCGCT